>NZ_CP033073.1:6114076-6442595 GCF_003675325.1 Streptomyces dangxiongensis | reverse complement strand
GGTACGACAACCCGATCACGGGGCGCGATCCGGCAGTACCCCGCTGAGCAGGAACGCGACGCTCCGCTCGGTCTCCGTCCAGGCCCGGGTGTCGAGTTCGACGGACTGGAGCAGGGCGCACTCGACCCGGTATCCGTGCTCGGTCAGGTCGCGGCCGACGCGTTCCGCGGCGTCGCGGGTCGCGGCGTGCGCGACGATGCGCTGCGGGCGCCGGTCGGCGACCGCGGAGACGACGGCCGGCCCCCCGCCGCCGACGCGCACGACGTCCGGTTCCGGCAGGTCCTCGAGGACGTGCGGGGCGCTGCCGCGGACGACCTGGAGCTGGACGCCGCTACGGCGTGCGGCGGCCTCGGTGCGGGAGCAGGCCGCCAGGTCGTGGTCGACGGCGATGACGGCCGCTCCGGCGAGCGCGGCCTCGGCGGCGAACGCGCCGCCGCCGCAGCCGATGTCCCAGACCAGGTCGCCGACCCGGGGTCCGAGCCGGGCGAGTTGGGCGGCGCGCAGCAGTTCCGTCTCGCCCTCGCCGAGTCCGCCGCCGTAGGTCTCGTCCGGCTGCACCCAGCCGCGCGGGCCGGCGCCCGGATCGCGTCCGGCGATCCAGCCGCCGCCCTCCCCCGCACCGGCCGGTCCGCCGATGACGATGACGACGTTGGGGTCGCGCCAGATGTGGTCGGCGGCCTTGTCGGAGGTGACGACGCTGACCTGTTCGCGTGCGGTGCCCAGCTCCTCGCAGATGACGAAGGTGCGGTGCACGCCCTGCAGCAGGAGCCCGAGTTCGGCGGGGCCGGCGCCCGGCGCGGTGAGGACGGCGACCTTGGTGTGGGCGCGGCAGACGTTCACGGCGCGGCGCAGGGTGCGCGGGTGGGCGACGACGACCTGGGCGTCGTCCCAGGGCATGCCGGCGCGGGCGAAGGCGGCGGCGACGGCGGATACCGCGGGGACGACCTCGACCTCCAGGCCGAACTCGGGCGCGCGCAGGCTGCGTACGACGCCGAAGAAGCCGGGGTCGCCGTCGGCGAGCACGACCGCGGTGCCGCGGTGGGCCGCGATGCGGCGGGCGGCCAGGGCGAGGCTGCCGAGGCGGACGCGTTCGGCGGTGGGGGGCAGCTCGGGGAGTTCCAGGTGGTGGGCGGCACCGGCCACCAGTGTGGCGGCGCCGAGGGCGGCGCGTGCCGCGGCGGTCAGCGGCGAGCCGTCCCAGCCGATCACCGTGACCCGGTCGGCCATCGTCGTCAGTCTCCAGTGGGTTGTACGGCTCTTCGAAGGGGGCCCGGGGCGGGCTCCGTGAGGGTACCCGGTGGGGTGCGGGGACCGGGCGCCGACGGGCTCAGTTCCAGTCCGGGTACGACGTGAATCCGTCGGGGTCCGCCTGCTGCTCGCCGACTCCGGCGAGGTCCTCCGGCAGCAGGCTCCAGACGATGACGTCCGTGCGCACCTCGGTCCAGGAACCGTTCCCGGTCCTGGCGCGTGCTATCCAGGCGTTGCGGAGCACGCCCTCGCTGATGCAGCCGATCTTCTGGGCCACCTGCTGGGAGGCGGTGTTCCCGGCGGCGGTGCGCAGTTCGAGGCGTTCGAACTTCTGGTCGTGGAAGAGCCACTCGGCGATGGCGAGGGTGGCTTCGGAGGCGTATCCCTCGCCGCGGGCCCAGGGGGCGATGACGTAGGCGATCTCGCTGGAGCGGATGCGCCGGTCCGTGTTCTTCAGGTGCACGATGCCGACGAGCCGCTGGGTGAGGAACTCGGTGACGGCGAGGACGATGCCCCGGCCCCGGGTGCGCTCGCCGGGGGCCGACCGGGTGATCCACTCGTGGGCGTGGGCCTCGGTGCAGGGGTGCGGGACGCTGGTCCAGGCGACGACCTGCTCGTCGTTCATCATCTCGGCCAGGGCGGGGGCGTCGTCCTCGTCGAAGGGGCGCAGCACCAACCGCTCCGTGCTGATGGAGATGTTGGGGAAGGTGCTCGTCATGCGCCGCTCCGTAACCTTCGGTAGTTCTCGATGGACCGTCAGTCCTGCTGAACTGCCCAGCATGCAGCATGAAACCACCGGACCGCACGACGGGGTGCTCCCCCGCCGCCCGGCCCGCTCCGGGCGTCCCTGGCGGGTGAGCGCCTCGCCGACGGGGACGGGAACGGCGGTGGCACCGGCGGCCGACGGGCCGCCGGTGCCACCGCCGGTGCGATCTGAGGCAGGAGATCAGGAAGAGAGGATCAGAAGGAGGGGATGACCGAGCCCTGGTACTTGTCCTCGATGAACTTCTTCACCTCGGGCGAGGTGAGGAGCTTGGCGAGCTTCTTGACGCGCGGGTCCGTCTCGTTGCCCTTCTTCACGGCGAGGAAGTTGCCGTACGGGCTGTTCTTCGCGGACTCCAGGACCAGGGCCTCCTTCGCGGGCTTGAGGCCGGCGGAGATGGCGTAGTTGCCGTTGATCACGGCCGCGTCGACGTCGTCCAGGGAGCGCGCGGTCTGGGCCGCCTCGACCTCCTTGAACTTGAGGTTCCGGGGGTTCTTGGCGATGTCCTGCGGGGTGGCCTCGGTGCCGACGCCGTCCTTGAGGGTGATCAGCCCGTGGGAGGCGAGCAGCTTCAGGGCGCGGGCCTCGTTGACGGCGTCGTTCGGGACGGCGACGGTCGCGCCGCTCTTGAGGGCGTCGGCCTTCTTGACCTTGTGGGAGTAGAGGCCGAGCGGCTCCAGGTGCACCGTGACGACGGGCACGATGTGCGTGCCGCGCTTCTTGTTGAAGTCGTCGAGGTACGGCTGGTTCTGGAAGTAGTTGGCGTCCACGTCACCGTCTTCGGTCGCCGTGTTCGGCGTGATGTAGTCGGTGAACTCCCGGACCTCCAGGTCGAGGCCCGCCTTCTTCGCCAGGTTCTTCTTGACGTAGTCGAGGATCTCGGCGTGCGGGGTCGGGCTCGCGGCGACGACCAGCGGGCCGGTGTGGTCGGAGGAGCCGGAGTCCTTGTCCGAGCCGCAGGCGGTGAGCCCGAAGGTGAGGGCTCCGGCGGCGAGGACGGCGGTGGTGAGCTTGGCGGTGTTACGCACGAAAAGTGCCTTTCCTTATGGGTGGTGCGACCCCGTGTCGGGTTACGGGGGTCTTCGGGGAGTGGTCAGGCGACCTTGCCGACGTCGGCCGCGGCGGGCTTCTCGGCCTTGAGCAGGCGGAGCCGGGGGCCGGGGCCGGAGCGGGCGCCGCGGCGGTGCATCGAGCGGGCCGCGAGGTCACCGGCGAACTGGATGACGGTGATGACGACGGCGAGGATCGCCACGATCACCCACATCAGTCCGGTCTCGAAGCGCTGGTAGCCGTAGCGGACGGCGAGGTCGCCGAGGCCGCCGGCGCCGACGGTGCCGGCCATCGCGGAGTAGCCGATGAGGGCGACGAGGGTGGTGGTCGCCGAGGCGATCAGGGAGGGCAGGGCCTCGGGCACCAGGACCTTGCGGACGATGGTGAAGGTGCTGCCGCCCATCGACTGCACTGCCTCGACCAGCCCGCCGTCCACTTCGCGGACAGCCGTCTCGACCAGCCGGGCGAAGAAGGGGATGGCGCCGATGGCCAGCGGCACGATGGCCGCGTCACGGCCGATGCTGGTGCCGGTGACGAAGCGGGTGACGTCGGTCAGCGCGACCATGAGGATGATGAACGGCATCGAGCGGGTGATGTTCACGACCTGCCCGAGGACCTTGTTCACCACGACGTTCTGGAGCAGGCCGCCGCGTTCGGTGAGGACGAGCAGGATGCCGAGCGGCAGACCGCCGACGACGGCGATGAGCGTGGACCACCCGACCATGTACAGGGTGTTCCAACACTCGGGCTGCAGCAGCTCCCACATCTCGGACCAGGTCACTTCGCACCCTCCTTGACCAGCAGGGGCTCGTCGCCCTCGTGGCCGACGACATCGATCTGCAGGCCCTGTTCGCGCAGGAATCCGACCGGCACCACGTTGTCCTCGTAGCGGCCGGGCAGTTCGATGCGCATACGGCCGATCTGGAGACCGCCGACGGTGTCGATGGCGGCGCCGAGGATCGAGATGTCGATGTTGTAGGTGCGCGCGAGCTGGGAGATGACCGGCTGGGTGGCGGCCTCGCCTTGGAAGGTGACGTCGAGGACGGTCCGGTCGGTGCCGGAGGCCTCGCCGCCCACCGGGAAGAGCGCGGCGGCGAGCGTGGAGCCCGGGGTGGCCAGCAGCTCGCCGACCGTGCCGGATTCCACGATCCGGCCCCGCTCCATCAGGGCCGCGGAGTCGCAGACCGACTTCACGACGTCCATCTCGTGGGTGATGAGCAGGACGGTGAGGCCGAGCTGCCGGTTCAGGTCGCGCAGCAACTGGAGGATGGAGCGGGTGGTCTCGGGGTCGAGGGCGCTGGTGGCCTCGTCGGAGAGCAGCACCTTGGGGTCGCCGGCGAGGGCGCGGGCGATGCCGACGCGCTGCTTCTGTCCGCCGGAGAGCTGGGCGGGGTAGGCCTTGGCCTTGTCGCCGAGGCCGACCAGGTCCAGCAGTTCCAGGGCCTTGCGGGAGCGTTCCCCGCCGGACTTGCCGAGGATCTCCAGCGGCAGCTCGACGTTGTCCTGGACGGTCCGTGAGGAGAGCAGGTTGAAGTGCTGGAAGACCATGCCTATGCGGCTGCGGGCGCGGCGCAGTTCCCGGCCGGCGCGCGGGCCGCGGCCGGCCAGGGCGGTGAGGTCCTGTCCGGCGACGGTCACGGTGCCGGAGGTGGGGCGCTCCAGCAGGTTGACGCAGCGGATGAGGGAGGACTTGCCGGCGCCGGATTGGCCGATGACGCCGTAGACCTCGCCTTCGCGCACGTGCAGGTCGACGCCGTCGAGGGCGGTGACCTCACGGCCGCGGGAGCGGTAGACCTTGGTCAGGCCCGAGGTGGTGATCACGTGGGTTTCCGTCACTGTCGAGTGCGCGGGCGCGGGTGTGCCCGGGCACGAATGCGTTGTGTGCGTTCGGTCAGGGACGCGGCACGGTTCTCGGGTGGCGGGGGAACCGGGGAGAACAGCGTGTGCGCGGGGCGGCCTCGGTCACGTACGCCGGGGTGCCGGCGCGGGACGGGCCACGGCTCTCGCTTCGGGGCGCGAGGCTCGGCTGGTGCGGGGGCCCTCTAGAAGGCGCACATTCGACACGGACACATACAACGAGCACCGGGCGTGCTGGTCGCCTCGGTCGCAAGGGTGCGGCTGCTCGTCGTGGTCATGCGATCAGTAAAGCAGACACACGGTCCTGAACGGTCGCCGCTGTCCGGATAGTGGACAGCCGCGGACAGGGTTCAGCCGCGGACGGTGATCTCCACGGTGTCGGCGGTGACCAGGGCCGACAGGGCCGACAGGTCCGTGACCACCAGGTCGGCGTCCAGCTCGTGCGCGGGATGGGTTGTGGCCAACGCCACGGTGGTCATGCCGGCCGCGCGGCCCGCCCGGAGTCCGGCGGGGGCGTCCTCGAAGACCACGCAGCGGGCCGGGTCCACGCCGAGCTGCCGGGCGGCGAGCAGATAGGGCTCGGGGTCGGGCTTGCCGCGGGTGACGTCGTCCGCGGAGACCAGGGATTTCGGGGAGATGCCGACGGCGTCCAGGCGGGCCTCGGCCAGCCGGCGGGTGGCGGAGGTGACCACGGCCCAGCGGTCGGCCGGCAGGGAGTCCAGGAAGGCCCGGGTGCCGGGCAGCAGGCGCACACCGCCGTCGGGGACGTCCTCGACCTCGAGCTGCTCGACCCGGGCGACGGCCTCCGGGACCAGACGGGCGGGCAGCAGGTCGCCGACGATCTCGACCGCCGTACGCCCGTGCAGCTCCACACGCCCGAACTCCTCCGCGGTGATCCCGTACTCCCGCGCCCAGCGGGTCCAGCAGCGCTCGACGGAGTCGAGGGAGGAGACGAGGGTGCCGTCGTTGTCGAACAGGAGGGCGTGCGCGTGGATCGTCATGCTCCCGACCCTACGGTGTACGCCGGGGTCGGCGGCGGTGGGCCTTTTCCGCCGTAATAGGGTCACGGCATGCTCAACGTCCTGATGCTGGTGACCGGGGTCGCCGCGCTGTTGCTCGCCGCCTGGTGCGGCTGGGCCGCGTACCGCGACCAGCCCACCAAGGACTGGCATTTCATCGGCATGGCGGTGGTGTCGCTGCTGGCCGTGATCCAGCTTGCGGCCGGCGTCGTGCTGCTGGCGCGGGGCGAGAAGCCGGAGCAGGGCACGACGATCTTCGTGTCGTATCTGCTGGGCGCCTTCGCGTGCGTCCCGGCGGCGGGTTTCATGTCACTGGCCGAGCGCACGCGCTGGGGTTCGGTGACGGTCGCGGCGGGCGGTGTGGTGCTGGCCGTGCTGGAAGTGCGGCTCTACGACATCTGGGGAGGCTGAGGTGACCGCGGTGGAGGAGAAGCCGGTCCGGCTGATCAGCGGGCCGGGCCTGCTGCTCGTCTGGTTCTACGGCGTGATGGTGGTCGGCGCGCTGTCGCGGTCGGCGTACCAGATCGCCACGGAGTTCGACCGGGCACCGCTGGCGTACTCCCTGTCGGCCGTGGCCGGTGTCGTGTACGCGTTCATCACGTACACGCTGGTGCGGGGCGGGGAGAGGGCCCGGCGGGCGGCGTCGGTGTGCTGCGCCGCCGAGCTGGCCGGGGTGCTGCTCGTCGGTACGTGGACGCTGGTCGACCGCTCGGCCTTCCCGGACGCCACCGTGTGGTCCGACTACGGCATGGGCTACGTCTTCATCCCCGTACTGCTGCCGCTGTCCGCCCTGTACTGGCTGCGCAGGGCGCGGGACCGCAGGGGCGCCTGAGGACGACGGCCGGGGGCCGGCCGTGACCGCCCGCGCGGCTCCCGGCACCCCGCACGTCAGGCCGTCTGCGCGTACTCCCCGGCCGGCTTCTCCAGGATGATCATCTCGACGCCGTCGGCGCCCTGGGCCCTGCCCACGGTCTGGTATCCCACCCGGCGGTACAGCCGCAGGTTGCCCTCGCTGCGGTGGCCGGTGAACAGGCGGAACCGGGTGGCGCCGCGCTCCCCGGCCAGCGCGGCCTCTGCCGCGCGGAGCAGGCGGGCGCCGATGCCGTGGCCCTGGAGACGCGGGTGGACGCAGAGCTTGCCGATGGCCGCGGCACCGTCGTCGGTGACCCTGCCGCGCACGGAGCCGACCACCTCCTCGCCGAGCCGGGCGACGAAGACGCAGTCGCCGTCGACCTCCTGGCGGACGGACTCCAGGGTCTGGACGAGCGGGTCGATGCGGTAGTTGCCGTACAGCGCCGCCTCGCTCTGGAAGCACAGGTACTGGAGCCTGAAGATCTGCTCCGCGTCCTGCCCGGTCGCCACCGAGATGGTCACGCTCATGCCCATGTGCGCACGCCTCCCGCTCACCTGATCACCTGTCGTCCCTCACTCCTATCCCCGCGCTCCGCGGGAAGCAACCTCCGGACTGAGCAAACGCCGAAGACATCCCAGACATCTGGAGCGTTCCGGCCCGAGACTGCCCTGTGAGATACCCAACTCCCCCGCGATTTCCCGGTAGGTCGGGTCCTTCGGGGAGAGCAGGGCCTCCAGGAGGCGGGGGCAGCGGCCGGGCAGGCGGCGGACGGCGTCCCGCAGCGCGCGGTACCGGGCGGCGGTGAGGGCGTGCTGCTCGGGGCCGGGCCGGGCGTCGTCGGCCGGCTCGACGCCGTACGGACGTTCGAGGCGGGTGGTGCGGCGGGTGCGGCGGGCCTCGGCGCGCACGGCCCTGCGCAGCCAGCCCTGCGGGTCCCGCGGTGGCCCGTCGGTCTCCAGCCGCTCCAGCAGGCGGAGCCAGACGGCCTGTTCCAGATCGCCCGGCTCGCTCCCGGAGGCATATGCCTCGGCGGAGGCCTCGGCGGTCAGCAGGGGGCGCAGGGCGGCTACCAGGTCGGGCGTCATATGCACAACGACGAGCCGCCCCGGCGGCGGGTTGCCGGGGCGGCGCACAGTCACCCCGAAAGGGGGGTCTGCGGGTTCGGAGGTTGACGTGCTCAACCGCGCAGGAAGTCCTCGCGGGCGAGGATCCCGGTGTCGGCGTTGTCCGTGAAGACGCCGTCGATACCGGTCGCGAAGTACGTCCTGAAGGCGCCGAAGACGTCGCCGTACGCGTCGGCCGCGCCGCCCTTGCGGTACTCGGCCGGCAGGAACGGGTTCTCGTTGCGCATGGTGTAGGGGTGCAGGACCAGGCCCACCTTGTGCGCGTCGGGGACCAGCGTGGTGGGCCGGCCCAGGGTGCCGTCCGCGTTCCTGGGGATGACCAGGTCCAGGGTCGGGCCTATGCCCTGCGCGTAGCCGGCGATCTCCCGCAGGCCCCTGGGGGTGACCAGGTCGGCGACCGTACGCGGGTCGCCGGCCGCGACGAAGTCGTACGGGCGGCTGTCCGCCGAGGAGAGCAGGACGACCAGCGGGTTGTCGACCAGCCGGTTCAGCCGCTGGATGCTGGTCGGTTCGAACGACTGGAGGATGACCGGCGCGTTCCTGCCGTCCTTGCCGTACTTGCGCAGCAGCTTGGCCACCCGCTCCTCCAGGGGGAGGCCCAGCTTGCGGAAGTAGGTGGGGTGCTTGGTCTCGGGGTAGATCCAGACCTGCCGGCCGCGCCTGCGGGTCTGCTCGTCCTGCCACTTCAGGACGTCCTCGAAGGCGGGGATCTCCCAGCGGCCGTTGTAGAGGGTGTTGTGCGGGCGGTTGGCCGGGATGCGCTCGACCGCGCGCAGCGTCTTCAGCTCGGCGAGCGTGAAGTCCTCGGTGAACCAGCCGGTGGTGGGGACGCCGTCCAGCACCTTGGTGGTCCTGCGGTCGGCGAACTCGGGATGGGAGGCGACGTCCGTGGTGCCGCCGATCTCCGGTTCGTGCCGGCAGACCAGATGTCCGTCCTTGGTGGGCACCAGATCGCCCGCCTCGACGACGTCGGCACCCAGGTCCAGGGCCAGCTCGTACGAGCCGAAGGTGTGCTCGGGGCGGTAGCCGCTGGCACCCCGGTGGCCGATGATCGTCGGCACCGGCAGGCTCTTCAGCCCGCGGCCCCCGTGCCCCGCCGTCCGGGGCCCGGCGGCCCGGGCCGTGCCGGGCAGCCCGAGGGCCGTTCCGCCCGCGCCGAGCACCGCGGCGCCGAGGAGCGCCCGCCGTCCCGTTCCCCGCGTCTGCCCGTTCGCCTGGTCCCTGTCCATGAGCGCTCTCCCGCCGCCTTCGCCGTGTGTCCTGGTCTCGGCGCTCCGTCCGCCGGACCGCGCCTGGGTGCGGGCCGATCGTAGGGGCGGTCACATGACGGGAGGGAGACCCCGGTGCGAACAGCCGGGTGAGGTCGGGTGTCCGCTCGAACGGCGGAAGGTGACGGTCCGTCGGCGGTCGGGGCCCCGGAGTGCGCGATGTGCGTCACACCCGCGCGAGGGCCCGGCGGGCCGGTACGGGCACGCAACCGCAGGTAAACCCGCGTCAACTCTTCGTAAGGCCTCGGTGAACCGGGTGTTCCCGATGTGCGCCCGGACCGGACCCGCGAGTAATGTCCTCACCTGCACAGACTCATATCGCTTCCCTCGCCGTCGGAGGACCCGTTGTCCCGCTTCGCGCTCATCAAGGCAGTGCTCGGACCGATCATGCGTCTGATGTTCCGCCCACAGGTTGAGGGCGTGGAGCACATCCCCGGGGACGGCCCGGTGATCCTGGCCGGTAATCACCTCACCTTCATCGACTCGATCGTGCTGCCGGTGGTCACCAAGCGGCAGGTGTGCTTCATCGGCAAGGACGAGTACGTCACCGGCAAGGGCGTCAAGGGCCGGCTGATGGCGTGGTTCTTCACCGGCGTCGGCATGATCCCGGTCGACCGGGACGGGGCGAACGGCGGCGTGGCCGCGCTGATGACGGGGCGCCGGATCCTGGAGGAGGGGCGGGTCTTCGGTATCTACCCGGAGGGCACGCGGTCGCCCGACGGCCGGCTGTACCGGGGGCGCACCGGCATCGCGCGGCTGACACTGATGACCGGCGCGCCGGTGGTCCCGTTCGCCATGATCGGCACGGACAAGCTCCAGCCGGGCGGCCGGGGCATCCCGCGGCCCGGCCGGGTCACCGTCCGGTTCGGCGAGGCCATGGAGTTCTCCCGCTACGAGGGCATGGACCGGGACCGGTACGTGCTGCGGGCGGTGACGGATTCCGTGATGACCGAGGTGATGCGGCTGTCCGGGCAGGAGTACGTCGACATGTACGCCACCAAGGCGAAGGCGGCCTAGGAGGGTCCCGGTCCGGCGGGCGTGGCGACACGCGGCCGTCCGCCTGCCGGAGGAATCTGGCCCCGACACATGGGGCATTCGGCCGTATCACCCGGCCATATGACCACACGACATGTCTCATTTAGATATGTTCCTTCCTTCTCGGCGTACCCTGCTCCGTGCCCCCCTCGCCGGTGCGGGCGCGGGACTCCTGGCAGCCTGCACCGGCTCCGGCTCCGGCTCGGAGCCCCGCTCGGGCCCCCAAGACAGCGGCGTCCAGGGTGACTTCGTCCCAGCGGGTCCCCGGGGGTACATCAACCCCTCGGACCCGGAGGTACGCGCCGCAGAGCGGAGACGCGGGTCCGGCCCGGTACGCACGCACCGGTTCACCGCGGCCGAGAGCACGCTGGACCTGGGCGGGAAGTCCGTGCGGAGCTGGGCGTACAACGAGTCGCTCCCCGGCCCGCTGGTGCGTGTCACCGCCGGTGACGTGCTCGACATGACGCTCACCAACCGGCTGCCCACATCGACCACGCTGCACTCCCACGGGGTGCGGCTGCGCTGCGACATGGACGGCACCCCGGAGCTGACCCAGGCGGCCATCAGGCCCGGGGCCGACTTCCGCTACCGCTTCACCGTCCCGCATCCGGGCACCTATCTGCTCCACTCCCACGTCGGCACGCAGCCCGACCGCGCGCTGTACGCGCCGCTGGTCGTCGACGACCCCAAGGAGCCCCTGTCCTACGACAAGGAGTGGCTCGTCGTCCTGGACGACTGGGTCGACGGCGTGCAGGGCTCCACCCCCGACGAGGTGCTGCGCCAGCTCAAGCCCGGCGCGGACACTTCCATGTCCATGCAGGGCATGGCCGGTCCGGGCCACGGCAGCCCGAGCCCGCACGGAACGGCGGCCCGGCACGGGACCGCGAACCCGCACGCCTCCGCGTCCAGGAAGCCGGCGGGCCCCTCCCGGGTGCTGCGCGAGTCCCACAGCCGCATCCTGCACGGCGACGGCGGCAGCGTCGACTACCCCCATTACCTCGTCAACGGGCGCGTGAACACCAGTCCCTCGGCGTTCCGCTGCCGTCCCGGCGACCGCGTCCGGCTGCGCATCGTCAACGCCGGTTCCGAGACCGCCTTCCGGGTGGCGCTCGGCGGCCACACGATGACCGTGACGCACACCGACGGCTACCCCGTGCAGCACAAGAAGACCGACGCCCTGCTCGTCGGCATGGCCGAGCGCTACGACGTGCTCGTCACCGCCAAGGACGGGGTCTTCCCCCTCGTCGCGCTCGCCGAGGGCAAGAAGGGCCAGGCACTCGCCGTCCTGCGCACCGCCAAGGGCGGGGACGTGCCGAAGCCGGACGTCCGGCCGGACGAGCTGGACGGCAAGGTCGTCCCGGCGCGGCGCCTGGTACCGGCCGAGTCCGTGGCCCTGCGCAAGCGCGATCCCGACCGGGAACTGCGGATCAGGGTCACCGGCACGATGGAGAAGTACGACTGGGGCTTCGACCACCAGGCCTACGACGTGCGCCGCCGCCATCCGGTCAAGGCCGGTGAACGGGTGCGGCTCACCCCTCATCAACGCCACCGACATGTGGCACCCGCTGCATCTGCACGGGCACACGTTCTCGATGACCGGGCTGGACGCCGCCGGGGCGCTCAAGGACACGGCGGTGGTGCTGCCGCACCGCAAGCTGGTCGTCGAGTTCGACGCCGACAACCCCGGGCTGTGGATGCTGCACTGCCACAACCAGTACCACTCGGAGACCGGGATGATGACCGTGCTGGGCTACCGGCGCTGACCGGGCGCGGGCACCCGGGCGGTCGGCGCGCCCCCGGGCGGGTGACTCAGCCGGAGGTCTCCAGTTCCTGGTGCCGCAGCAGGAACCAGGACACCGCCGATGCCGTCAGCAGGACCGCCGCCCCCGCCGCGGAGGCCAGGTGCAGGCCGTGGACGAAGGACGTGCGGGCCGCGTCGAGCAGGGCCTCCGCCTGGTGGGGTGCCAGGTGCGCCGCGGCCTGCGTGGCCGCGCCGAGGGACTCGTGGGCCTCGGCCCGGGGTGCCGGCCGGGCCCTCGAAGCCGCGGTAGACGCCGGTCACGACGGAGCCGAGCAGGGCGATGCCCAGGGCGGCGCCCAGTTCGTACGCCGTCTCGGAGACCGCCGAGGCGGCGCCCGCCTGGTCCCTGGGGACGCTGGAGAGGATGACGTCGGCCGTCACCGTGAACGAGAAGCCAGCGCCGATGCCCACCACCAGCAGGGCGGCGCCGAGGACCGGGTAGCCGGTGGACCGGCCGACCGTCGTCAGGGCGGCCAGGGCGATGCCGACGGCGGCCAGGCCGCCCGTGACCACCGTGCGGACCGAGAGGCGCCGGGCGACGCGGCCCGCCACCAGGCCGGCCGCCACCGCGCCCACGGCCGCGGGCAGCTCGGCCAGGCCCGCCTCCAACGGGCGGCGGCCCTGGACGAGTTGCAGGTACTGGGAGAGGAAGAACACCAGGCCGGACATGCCGAGGACGGTCAGCAGGTCGGCGAGGACCGCGCCACTGAAGCCGCGGCGCCGGAACAGCCGCATGTCCAGCAGCGGCATCGGCATGGTGAGCTGGCGGTGGACGAAGCCGTACAGGGCCGCCGCGCCCAGCAGGCCGGCGGCGAGGGTCGTCGGGGTGAGGCCGTGGGTGGCGGCCTCCTTGACCGCGTAGACCAGGGCGATCATGCCGACCAGGGACAGCAGGACGCTGCTCAGGTCCCAGGGGCCCGGGTGGGGGTTGCGGGACTCGGGCAGGGTGCGGATGCCGACCAGGACCAGGACGGCCATCACGGGCAGGTTGATGAGGAAGACCGACCCCCACCAGAAGTGCTCCAGGAGGAAACCGCCGGTGATCGGGCCGACCGCCGTACCGGCCGAGGCGGTGGCGCCCCAGACGCCGACGGCGAGGCTGCGCTCGCGCGGGTCGTGGAAGATGTTGCGGATCAGGGCCAGGGTGGCGGGCATCAGGGTGGCGCCGGCGACGCCGAGCAGCGCCCGGGCGAGGATCATCAGCTCGGGTGTCGTGGCATAGGCGTTGAGGACGGACAGGGCGCCGAACGCCGTGGCGCCGCACAGCAGGATCCGCTTGCGGCCGATGCGGTCGCCGAGGCTGCCCATGGAGACCAGCAGACCGGCGATGACGAAGGAGTAGACATCGCCGATCCACAGCAACTGGGTGCCGGAGGGCCGCAGGTCCTCGCTGATGTAGGGGGTCGCCAGGCCGAGGACGGTGGCGTCGACGGCCACCAGCAGCACGGCCAGGACGAGGACGGAGAGCGCGAGCCAGCGGCCCGGGCGCTTCACCGCCTCGGTCGTGTCGGCCGGCCGCAGGGTGGTGGTCATGGTTCCTCTCTTCGCAGAGCGCCGCCGAGCAGCAGCTCGGCGATCATGGTCGGGAAGTCGCGGGCGGCCACCCGGCCGTCCAGGGTGGCCCAGGCGCCGGAGGCGATCAGGCCGTACAGCGCCTCGGTGAGCCAGGCCGGGGTGAGGTCGATACGGAACGCGCCGTCGCGCTGTCCGCGCTGGAACAGGGCGCCGATGCGGGTGTCCAGGCGCTGCCAGCCGTCGTGCTGCCGGTCCGCCTCCCATAGCTGGTTCTCGCCGTAGAGGAACGCGAGCAGACCGGCGGCCGGCTGGATCTCGCGCAGCAGCCGGCGTACGGCCTCGGGCGCGGGGCCGTCCTCCGGGCGGGCCCGCTCCAGCGCCGCCTCGCACTCGGCGATGCCGAGCGACTCCAGCGCCCGGACGAGCGCGTCACGGCCGGCGAAGTGGCGGTGCAGCGTGGCCCGGCTGATGCCGGCGGCGCGGGCGACCTCGTCCATGGTCGCGGTGGACTTGCGGGTCAGCAGGGCGGCTGCGCTGCGGAGCACGTGGTCACGGTCGAGGGCCATGAGACAAGAATAACCTAGATGAGACACTCATGTCTCATCACGGGCGCAGGTGACTCACCCCGGTGGGTCGTGCGGGGTGCCGTGATCAGTGCCAGGGAAGCTGTCCGCGCCGCTCCCAGTAGGCGCGCGGGTCCTCCGCCAGCGTGGCGAGGCGGGCGAGCCGGTCCTCGTCGAGGTCGACGGCGGGAGCGTGCAGGTTGGACGTGAGCTGGGCGACGGTCGCGGCACCGGAGAGGACCACGCCGGCCCACGGCTGCCGCAGGACCGCGGCGAGGGCCACGGCGTCGCAGCCCAGTCCCGTCGCGGCGGCCACCTCCTTCAGCGCGTCCGGCGCGTGCGGTCCGGCCAGCCGGCCGTTGGCCATGCCCTCCTTGACGATCACGGTGAGCCCGGCCTCGTGCGCCTCGGCGAGGGCCGCTCCGGCCGAGGTCTCCAGGACGTTGTACGTCGACTGGACCGTACGGAAGAGGGGCTCGCCGCCGACCGTCACGGCGAGCGCGGCGCGGACCGCGTCGGCCTGGGCCGGGCCGCTGGTGGAGAAGCCGACGGTGAGACCGCCGGCGGCGGCGTCCGCCAGCCGGGCGTGGAGGTCCTTGTCGGCGAGGGCCGGGCTGTCCTGGGTCACCGAGTGGATCTGGTAGAGGTCGAGCCGGCCGCCGAGCAGGGCGTCGGTCTCGGCGCGCTGGCGTTCGTAGGTGGCGAGACCGTGGTCCTTGACCTCGTGCCGGTCTGCGTCGGTGGACCAGCCGGCGGTGTAGGTGTAGCCCCACTTGCTGCCGACGACCACGTCGTCGGCGCCGGGGCGGGCGTTCAGCCAGTCGGCGAGGAACTCCTCGCTGCGGCCGTAGGAGCGGGCGGCGTCGACGTACCGGACGCCTTGGGCGTAGGCGGCGTCCAGGAGTTCGTGGGTGCGGGCGCGCATCGCCTCGACGCCGCGGTCCCGGCCGAGGTCCTCGTCGCGGCCGAGGTTGATGTAGCCGGGGCGGCCGACGGCGGCCAGGCCGAGGCCGAGGTGGCAGGTCGGCGTGGTGGCGGTCGCGAGACGGGCGAAGGGCATCGCGGGCTCCGTGGGGTCGGCTCCGGGCGGGGGCTTTCGACCAACGTAACCCGCGATGACCTTGGTCCGGCCGCGCGGCCGCCCGGGGCGTGCGGCGGTTCGCCCCGGGACGGGTGGGCGTGCGGTCCGGCGCGCGCCGGTGGCGGGGCCTTCCTCAGCCCTGCTTCCCGGCACTCGCCCAGGCGTGCTGGCGCGCGAGGTCCGCCTTGACCTCCGTGAGCTGGACGGCGACCGCGCCGGGCGCCGTACCTCCGCGGCCGTCGCGGGAGGCGAGGGAGCCGGAGACGCTGAGGACCGTGCGGACCTCCGGGGTGAGGTGGGCGGAGATCTTCGCGAACTGTTCGTCCGTGAGGTCGTCCAGCTCCTTGCCCTCGGCCTCGGCGGCCTTCACGCACTCGCCGGCCACCTCGTGCGCCACGCGGAACGGCACCCCCTGCCTGACCAGCCATTCGGCGATGTCGGTGGCGAGGGAGAAACCGGCCGGGGCCAGCTCCGCCATACGCTCGCGGTGCACCGTGAGGGTGGCGATCATGCCGGTGAAGGCGGGGAGCAGCACCTCCAGTTGGTCGCAGGAGTCGAAGACCGGCTCCTTGTCCTCCTGGAGGTCGCGGTTGTAGGCGAGGGGGAGGGCCTTCAGCGTGGCCAGCAGGCCCGTCAGGTTGCCGATCAGACGGCCGGACTTGCCGCGGGCCAGCTCGGCGATGTCGGGGTTCTTCTTCTGCGGCATGATCGAGGAGCCCGTGGAGAACGCGTCGTGCAGGGTGACGAAGGAGAACTCCTTCGTGTTCCAGATGATGATCTCCTCGGCGATCCGGGAGAGGTTCACACCGATCATCGCGGTGATGAACGCGAACTCGGCGACGAAGTCCCGCGAGGCCGTGCCGTCGATGGAGTTGCCGACGCTGCCGTGCTCGAAGCCGAGGTCACGCGCGACCGCCTCCGGGTCCAGGCCGAGGGAGGAACCCGCGAGGGCGCCGGAACCGTACGGCGACACCGCGGTCCGCTCGTCCCACTGGCGCAGCCGCTCGGCGTCCCGGGACAGGGACTGCACATGGGCGAGGACGTGGTGGGCGAAGAGCACCGGCTGGGCGTGCTGGAGGTGGGTGCGGCCGGGCATCGCCACATCCGGGTGCGCCTCGGCGAGGCCGACGAGCGCGTCCTGGAGGCCGGCGATCAGGCCGCCGATGATCCGGGCGTGGTCGCGCAGGTACATCCGGAAGAGGGTGGCGACCTGGTCGTTCCGCGACCGGCCCGCCCGCAGTTTGCCGCCGAGGTCGGGGCCGAGGCGTTCCAGCAGACCGCGCTCCAGCGCGGTGTGGACGTCCTCGTCGGCGACGGTGCCCACGAAGGCACCGGAGGCCACGTCCGCCTCCAGCCGGTCGAGCCCGGCGATCATGCGGGTCAGCTCGTCCTCGGTGAGGAGCCCCGCGGTGCGCAGCACCCGCGCGTGGGCACGCGAACCGGCGATGTCGTAGGGCGCGAGCCGCCAGTCGAAGTGGACGGACGCGGACAGCTTGGCCAGGGCCTCGGCGGGACCGTCGGCGAATCGGCCGCCCCAGAGCCGTACGTCACCGCTGTTGCTGCTCACTTGCGTTGCTCCTCGAAGTCTCGGACGAACCACCGCCTCCCGACTCTTCCAGGCGGTCGGGCGGCTGTCAGGCTGATGTGTGCGGGACGACCCGAAGGCCGTACGGCGGTTACGCCGGGCCGCGCTTGGCGGCGATCTTCGACGACAGGCCGTAGATGTCGATGAAGCCCTTGGCCGCGGACTGGTCGAAGGTGTCGCCGGTGTCGTAGGTGGCGAGGTCGAAGTCGTACAGCGAGGCCTCGGAGCGCCGGCCGGTGACGACCGCGCGGCCACCGTGCAGGGTCATCCGGATGTCGCCGCTGACGTGCCGGCTGGCCTCGTCGACGAAGCCGTCCAGGGCGCGCTTGAGCGGGGAGAACCACTGGCCGTCGTAGACCAGTTCGCCCCAGCGCTGCTCGACCTGGCGCTTGTAGCGGGCGAGTTCGCGCTCGACGGTGACGTTCTCCAGCTCCTGGTGGGCGGTGATCAGGGCGATCGCGCCGGGCGCCTCGTACACCTCGCGCGACTTGATGCCGACGAGGCGGTCCTCGACCATGTCGATGCGGCCGACGCCCTGGGCGCCGGCGCGCTCGTTGAGCTGCTGGACGGCCTGGAGGACGGTGACGGGCCGGCCGTCGAGGGCGACCGGGGCACCCGCCTCGAAGGTGATGACCACCTCGTCGGCCTCGCGCGGGAGGGCCGGGTCGGCGGTGTACTCGTAGATGTCCTCGATCGGGGCGTTCCAGATGTCCTCCAGGAAGCCCGTCTCGACGGCGCGCCCGAAGACGTTCTGGTCGATGGAGTACGGGGACTTCCTGGTGGTGGCGATGGGGAGCTGCTTGCGCTCGCAGAAGGCGATCGCCCGGTCGCGGGTCATCGCGTAGTCGCGGACGGGGGCGATGCAGGTGAGGCCCGGGGCGAGGGCGGCGATGCCGGCCTCGAAGCGGACCTGGTCGTTGCCCTTGCCCGTGCAGCCGTGGGCGACCGTGGTGGCGCCGTGCTTCTCGGCGGCGGCGACGAGGTGCTTGACGATCACCGGCCGGGAGAGGGCGGAGACCAGCGGGTAGCGGTCCATGTAGAGGGCGTTGGCCTTGATCGCGGGGAGGCAGTACCCCTCGGCGAACTCGTCCCGTGCGTCGGCGACCTCGGCCTCGACGGCCCCGCAGGCGAGGGCGCGCTTGCGGATGACGTCCAGGTCCTCGCCGCCCTGGCCGACGTCCACCGCGACGGCGATGACCTCGGCGCCCGTCTCCTCGGCGATCCAGCCGATGGCGACAGAGGTGTCCAGACCGCCCGAGTAGGCGAGTACGACGCGCTCGGTCACGGGATTTCTCCTCACACTGCTTCCACTGACCTGCATGAGTATGCAGTGCTCTGCATGATTCGTCAATCAGCGTGACAGGTGAGGGAGATTCCCGGGGAGGCTGAACGGATGAAACCGCTTTCCCGTACTCCCCTGCGCACGCAGGCGCCGCGTGTTGCTCGGACCCCGTCACCAGGGGCTGACCCGACCCATTCCTGACCCAAGTGAGGCATCGCATGTCCAGGGCTCTCCCGAAGTACAACCAGCGTCGCGTGGCGGTCATCGGCGGCGCTGCCGCCGTGGTGCTGTCCGGCGCGGTGATCGCCGGCTCGGCCCTCGCCGGCACTCCTGCCAAGAGCGACGGCGCCACAGGCGCGCGCACCCTCGCGAGCCCCGGGACGATCACGTGCCCGGACGTCGCCTCGAAGCTTCCCGCCGTGCCCGCCTCCGCCAAGGCCGAGGTCGACCGCAATCTCGCCCTCCTCCAGACCCAGCTCCAGGAAGCGAACACGCGCCTGCGCAACACCGTCGGCCAGGGCGGACCCAACTTCGTCAACAACGCCATCCTCGGCCCCCTCAAGGACAAGCGCGTCTCCACCATCGACCGCATCGCCATCAGCATCGGCCGCAAGGGCACCAAGCCCACCGGCCTGGACTCCCTGGCCGCCTGCACGCTGAACGCGGGCAGCACCGACACGGCCGGCGGCGCGGCGGCCGGCTCCACCACGCCCGGCACGGCCGCGCCCCAGCAGTCGGGCACCGGCGCGAACACCGGGGCGACGGCCGGCTCCGGCGGCAACACCGGGGCGGGCACGATCACGTGCCCGGACGTCGCCTCGAAGCTTCCCGCCGTGCCCGCCTCCGCCAAGGCCGAGGTCGACCGCAACCTCGCCCTCCTCCAGACCCAGCTCCAGGAAGCGAACACGCGCCTGCGCAACACCGTCGGCCAGGGCGGACCCAACTTCGTCAACAACGCCATCCTCGGCCCCCTCAAGGACAAGCGCGTCTCCACCATCGACCGCATCGCCATCAGCATCGGCCGCAAGGGCACCAAGCCCGCCGGCCTGGACTCCCTGGCCGCCTGCACGCTCACGAAGTGAGGTAGCGGGCAGCGTGGCCGCCCCGACGAGCGCCGGCCGGGGCGGCCGCGGCCGGACCCTCTCGCCGGCCGGTCGATTCCTCGGACAGGCAGACGCCTCACGGCCATACTCGGCTGCCATGGGAAAGACGTATGAGCGCATAGACGGCAGGCTGCGCACGTTCATCGAGGAGCAGCCCCTCTTCTTCACCGCGACCGCCCCCCTCTCCGGCGACGGCACGGTCAACCTCTCCCCCAAGGGCCTGCGGGGCTCCTTCGTCGTGCTGGACGAACTCACCGTGGCGTACCTGGACTTCGCCGGTTCCACCGCGGAGACGATCGCGCACCTGCGGGAGAACGGGCGGATCACGCTGATGTGGTGCGCCTTCCAGGGGCCGCCGAACATCGTGCGCGTGCACGGCCGGGGCGAGCCTGTCTTCCGCGACGACCCGCGCTTCCCGGAGCTGCTCGGCCGGTTCCCGGACATCGACCCGAACGCGCACGGCCTGCGCGCGGTCATCGTCGTCCACGCCGAACGGGTCCGCGACAGCTGCGGCTACGCTGTCCCCCACATGGCGTACGAGGAGGACCGCGAGCTGCACGGGAGGCGGTTCGCGCGCGAGGACGACGCGTCCTTGAGCGCGTACTTCGCGAAGAAGGAACACATCGCCACAAGCCTGGACGGACTACCCGGGCTGCCGTTGCCGCTGCCGCCGTCTACCGTCTGAGCCATGCGCCCCGGTGCGGTCCTCGCCCTCGTCCCCGCCTCCTGCCTCGCCCTGCTCGCCGTCGCGCCCGTACCCGGGCCGGCGCCGCTGCCCGCGCGGATGGCGGACACGGGCGGCGGTGGCCGGCTGATCACCGCCGAGGCCCCGGACACGGACGCCACGGCGGGGACGGTCACCTGGTGGGACCTGCGGGAGGGCCAGTGGGTCCGGGCCGGGTCCGCACCGGCGCGGTTCGGGTCCCACGGGCTGGTGGAGGGCGGCATCCGCAGCCAGGGCACGAACACCACACCGACCGGGCTGTACGGCCTCCCCTTCGCCTTCGGGATCCGGCCGGCGCCGGCCGGGACGACTGTCGCCTACCGTCCGGTCCGGGACAGCTCCTGGTGGTGCCAGGACAACGACTCGGCGGCGTACAACCGCTGGACGGACCCCTTGCCGGACGACTGCCTCGCCGACCGGTCCGAGCACCTGATCTCCTACCGGACGCAGTACGCGCACGGCCTCGTCATCGGCTTCAACTACGACCGGCCGGTGCGGGGACGCGGCGCCGGCATCTTCCTGCACGTGAACGGGCAGGGCGCGACGGCCGGCTGCGTGTCGGTCCCCGAGGACGCCATGCGGCAGATCCTGCGGTGGGCCCGGCCGGACGAGCGGCCGCACATCGCCATCGGCACGACGAGTGGGGAGCGAGTGGGGAGACGGCGGTCGCCCGGTACTGAGGTGCCGGTCGCCCGGCGCGGCCCGGCACCGTCCGGCGCGGCCCGGCGTGTCGCTCAGGCGGGCAATCGCACCGTGAACGTCGTGGCACCCGGTGCGCTGTCCAGGTCCACGCTCCCGCCGTGCGCCTCCACCACCGCCGCCACGATCGACAGGCCCAGTCCCGCTCCCCCGCCGGCGGCGGCGTCCGGGTGGCGGCGGTGTTCGGCGCGGGTGAAGCGCTCGAAGACGCCGGGCCGGATGTCGTCGGGGACACCGGGGCCGTCGTCGTGGACCCGGAGGCGGACCGTGCCGGCGTCCGCGGCCTCGCCGGTCGCCTCGCCGGTCGCCTCGGCGGGCCCCTCGCCGGCCGCCAGGGTGACCGTCACCGTCGTGCCCACGGGTGTGTGCCCACGCGCGTTGGCCAACAGGTTGGCCAACACCTGATGGAGGCGGTGCGCGTCCCCCGGCACCGTCACCGGCTCCTCGGGCAGGTCCAGGACCCAGTGGTGACCGGGGCCCGCGGCCCGGGCGTCCGTGACCGCGTCCAGGACCAGGCGGGTCACGTCCACCGGTTCGCGCTCCAGCGGCCGGCCCGCGTCCAGGCGGGCCAGCAGCAGCAGGTCGTCCACCATCCCGCCCATGCGGCTGGACTCGGCCGCGATCCGCTCCAGGGCGCGCGTCACCTCGGGCGGCACCGGACCGGGATGCAGCAGGGCCAGCTCGGCGTGGCCGCGGACCGAGGCGACCGGGGTGCGCAGCTCGTGGCTGGCGTCGGCGGCGAAGCGGCGCAGCCGCTCCTCGACCGCGTGCCGCTTGGTCAGCGCGTCCTCCACATGGCCGAGCATGCGGTCGAAGGCCGCGGCCACCCGCCCGACCTCGCTGCGCGGATCGGCGTCCGGCGCCCGCGGCGGGAGCGCCACCTCACCGCTGGCCAGCGGCAGCTCGCCGACCCGGGTGGCGGTGGCCGCGACCCGGCTCAGCGGCCGCAGCGACCAGCGGACCCAGCAGGCCCCGGCCACCCCGGTCACCACGAGGGCCAGGCCGAAGACGATCCCCGCGACCAGTTCCAGCCGGTGGACCGTGGCCTGCACCGGCTCCAGCGGCAGTCCGACGATCAGCACGTCGCCGTCCCGGCCGGGGGAGGCGACGACACGGTAGTCGTCCAGGGCGGAGAGCCCGACGGTGTGGGGTCTGCCGTCGGCCGGTACCCGGGCCAGCCGCCCGGCGTCCCCGGTGGTCAGGTCGACCCGCAGGTCCGCGGCTGGGTCGCCGGAGCGGATCAGTCCCCGGTGGGTGACCGTGCCGTTCACCAGGCGGGCGCCGAAGGTGCCGGTCGCCATCCGGCGGGTGTCGGCGTCCTCGTCTCCGGTGGATGTCCCCCCGGTCGAGCCCTTCCGGGACCGGGGGAGGTCGTCGGACAGCCGGCCGGGGTGCTCCAGGCTGGCCGGGAACCGGGTGCCGACCTGGGCGAGCTGCTCGTCCAGCCGCCGGGTGAGGAAACCGTCGAGTTCGACGACGGCGGCCAGTCCCACGGCCGCGCAGCTCACCGCCAGCAGGACCACCAGGCCGGCGGTGAGCCGGGCCCGCAGGGACCGGGGGCGGAGCAGCCGGCGTACGGCGCGGGACAGCCGGCGTACGGCGCTCACCTGGTCACCGGCTTGAGGACGTAACCGGCGCCGCGCACCGTGTGGATCATGGGCTCGCGGCCCGCGTCGACCTTCTTGCGCAGGTAGGAGATGTACAGCTCGACCACATGGGCCCGGCCGCCGAAGTCGTAGGACCAGACGCGGTCGAGGATCTGCGCCTTGCTGAGCACGCGGCGCGGGTTGCGCATGAGGAAGCGGAGGAGTTCGAACTCGGTCGGCGACAGTTCGACCAGCTCCCCGGCCCGGGTCACCTCGCGGGCGTCCTCGTCCATCACGAGGTCGCCGACGGCCAGCCGCGGTCCCTCCTCCGGCCGGCGGGCCATGCCGGCACGGCGCAGCAGGCCCCGCAGCCGGGCCACGACCTCCTCCAGGCTGAAGGGCTTGGTGACGTAGTCGTCGCCGCCCGCCGTGATACCGGCGATCCGGTCCTCCACCGCGTCCCGGGCGGTCAGGAAGAGCACACACACCTCGGGCCTGACCTCGTGCAGGCGGCGCAGCACCGCGAAGCCGTCGGTGTCCGGGAGCATCACGTCGAGGACGACGGCGTCGGGCAGCAGCTCGCGCGCGGCGGCGAGGGCGGCGGCGCCGTCACCGGCCGCGCGCACCTGCCAGCCCTCGTAGCGCAGGGCGCCGGTGAGGACCTCGGCGAGGTCGGGGTCGTCGTCGACGACGAGGACGCGCAGCGGGGTGCCGTCGGGGCGGGTGAGGGCGGGGCGGCCGGAGCGGGTGGTGTTCATCGCGTCTCCAGCATCGCTCGCCCGCGGTGGCCCGGACGTGCCGCCCCCCTCTGAGTTTCCTCTGAGTCCGCTCAGGAGGGGGGCGGCTCAAAGGTCCCTGAGAGGTTGGGCCCGCACAGTGGCCGGGCAGGACGGACGAAGGGACGGCGAGGACCGATGACGACGGTGGATGCGCGGCGGGCGGTTGTGCCCCTGCCCGTGACGGGCCGGCGCTCCCCCGCGGGGGCCGTGCTGGTCCTGCTGTGGGCGGGGGCCGCGGCGGTGATCGCGCTGTGGTGGACGGACACCGGGGCGGTGGTCGGTACGGCCGGCGGGCTGACCGGGGCCGGGCGGATCGCCGGGCTGCTGTGCGGGTACGCCTGCGCGGTGCTGGTCGGACTGATGGCCCGGGTGCCGCTGCTGGAGACGCGGATCGGCTCGGACCGGGTGGCGCGCTGGCACGCGATGGCCGGCCGGTACACCGTGTGCCTGCTCGTCGCGCACATCGTGCTGATCCTCGCCGGATACGCCGCCCAGGACCGGGCCTCGCTCCGGCACGAGACGGTCACCGTCGTCCTGGACTACCCGGAGATGCTCAAGGCCACCGCCGGCACCGTCATGCTCCTCGCGGTCGGCGTCACCTCGGCCCGCGCGGTGCGCCGCCGCACCGGCTACGAGTTCTGGTACCACGTCCACCTGCTCACGTACGCGGCCGTCTTCCTCGCCTTCGGCCATCAGCTCACGCTGGGCGAGCAGTTCAGCGGCGGGCCGGCCGCCACCGCCGCCTGGTACGCGCTGTACCTGGGCGTGGCCGCCCTGGTGCTGTGGTTCAGAATCCTCACCCCGGTCCGGCTCAACCTGCGCCACCGCCTGCGGGTGGACTCGGTGCACCGGGAGGCACCGGGCGTGTACTCGGTCGTCGTCCGGGGCCGGCACCTGGAGGAACTGGGCGCGCGGCCGGGGCAGTTCTTCCGCTGGCGGTTCCTGGCCGAGGGCCTCGGCCGGACGTCGACGCCGTACTCCCTGTCGGCGCCGCCGCGCCCCGGCCTGCTGCGCATCACCGTCAAGGCGCTCGGCGGCCACAGCGCGGCCGTCTCGCGCCTGCGCCCCGGCACCCGGGTGTGGGCCGAGGGCCCGTACGGCTCCCTGACCGCCGACCGGGCCACCGGCCGCCACACCCTGCTGATCGCGGCCGGCGTCGGCATCACCCCGCTGCGGGCGCTGTTCGAGACGCTGCCCGGCGAGGTCACCCTGCTGTACCGGGCGCGCTCGGTGGAGGACCTGGCGCTGGGCGGTGAGCTGGAGGCGATCGCCCGCCACCGCGCGGCGCGGGTGCGGTACGCGCTGAACGGCCCCCACGGCGAACGCCCCGACCTGTCCGCCGAGTCGCTGCGCGCGGCCTTCCCCGGGCTGTCCGGCCACGACGTCTACCTCTGCGGCCCGCACGGCTTCGCGCGGGACGTCTACCGGGCGCTGCGGGCGGCCGGGGTGCCGGACCGCCGTATCCACCACGAGTCGTTCGAACTGTGAGGCAGACACCGTGCATCCGCTGAGGAAGAACCGTCCGTTCCGCCGGATCCTGCTGGCCAGTGCCGCGACCGTCTCCGGGATGGTGCTGCTGCTGGCGCTGAAGCCGCACACGAGCCCGGTGCTCGCCGTCGGCACGCCCTCACCGGCGCCCGGCGAGCGGCGGGCGCCGCCGCCTCCCCGGGGGCGACGCGGGCACCCGCCACCGGCACCAGGACCGTCACCGGGGACACCGTCCGGACCCGCTGGGGCCCGGTCCAGGTGCGGGTGACGCTGGGGAGCGGCAAGCTCACGGACGTCACCGCCGTCACCTACCCGCAGGACAACCCGCGCGACCAGGAGATCAACGGCTACGCCCTCCCCCGGCTGCGGCGCGAGGCGCTGACCGCGCAGAGCGCGCAGATCGACACGGTCTCGGGAGCGACGTACACCAGTGACGGTTACCGCCAGTCACTCCAGTCCGCCCTGGACTCGGCGGCCCTCTGAACACTCGGCGCACCCGGCACGTACCTCAGGGCCAAGGGTCAAGTCCCCACGGAGGAACCGTGACCACCACGCTCGCAGGCGGACGTGCCGCCCGCCGACAGACCATGCGCCGCATCCGTCCGCGCCGCTCCCCGGCCGTCCCGCTGCTGCTCGCCGTCTGGGCGGGCGCGGCGGCCGTGCTGTGGCTCTGGTGGCACGACACGCCGGCCATCGGCGACGACACCGGCCGGATCCTCAATGCGGGCCGGATCACCGGCCTGCTGGCCGGCTATCTGATGGCGCTGGTCGTGCTCCAGATGGCGCGGGTCCCGGCGCTGGAGCGGCGGGTCGGCTCCGACCGGGTGGCCCGCTGGCACGCGATGAGCGGCCGGTACACGCTGTCTCTGATCGTCGCGCACGTCTTCCTCACCATGTGGGGGTACGCGCTCCAGGCCGGCAGGTCGCTCGGCGACATCGTGCGGCAGACCATCGACTCCGTCGAACAGCTCCCGGACATGGGCAAGGCCGCGATCGGCACGGGCCTGTTCGTCGTCATCGGCCTGTCGTCCATCGGCCCGGTCCGCCGCCGGCTGCCGTACGACGCCTGGTACCACGTCCACCTGCTGACGTACGCGGCCGTGTTCCTGACGTTCTGGCACCAGATCACCACCGGCAACGACTTCGCGGTGGAGCCCGCCGCCAGGACCTTCTGGTACGGGCTGTACGGCGCGGTCACCGCGCTCGTCCTGTGGTACCGCGTGCTCACCCCGCTCCGCCTCAACCTCCGGCACCGCATGCGGGTGGAGGCCGTCATCGAGGAGACGCCCGGCATCGTGTCGGTGCTGATCGGCGGGCAGAAGCTGCACCGGATGGGCGCGGAGGCGGGCCAGTTCTTCCGCTGGCGGTTCCTGGCCCCCGGGATGCGCTTCAGCTCCCACCCGTACTCCCTCTCGGCCGCGCCGCGCCCCGGCATGCTGCGGATCACGGTGAAGGCGATCGGCGACCACAGCGCCCGGCTGCGCGAGCTGACGCCCGGGACGAAGGTGTGGGCGGAGGGACCGTACGGCGCGCTCACCGCCCAGCGCCGCAGCAGGGGCAAGGTGCTGCTGGTCGCGGGCGGGGTGGGCATCACGCCGATGCGCGCGCTGTTCGAGACGCTGCCCGGGGCCGCCGGTGACATCACCCTCCTCTACCGGGCCAACACCACCCAGGACCTGGCCCTGTGGGACGAGCTGGCGGCGATCGCCACGGAGCGGGACGCCCGGCTGATGTACGCGGTGAACAGCCCGGAGGGCGAGCGGCCGGACATCTCCGCGGAGAACCTCCAGCGGAAGATCCCGGACATCGACCGGCACGACGTGTTCATGTGCGGCCCGCCCGGGTTCGCGCAGTCGGTGTACGAGGCACTGCGCGGCGCCGGGGTTCCCGCCCGCCGTATCCACCACGAGTCGTTCGAGATGTGAGCGGAGCAGCGAAGCGATGAGGAAGAGCCATCCCGTTCGGCGGGTCGTGCTGGCCACCGCGGCGACCGTGTCCGGTGTCGTACTGCTGCTGGCGCTGAAACCCGCGTCGGACCCGGCCGCCGCGTCGGCGGCGGGCGCGGCCCCGCAGCAGACGGCGGCGGGGCAGGCGCCGCCGCGGGGCGGAGCGCAGGCCTCGTCGGGCTCCGGCACGGTCACCGGGGACGCGGCGCGGACCCAGTACGGGGCCGTGCAGGTACGGATCACCCTCGCCGGCGGGAAGATCACCAAGGCCGAGGCGGTCCAGGCCCCCAAGGGCGGCCTCAGCGACCAGAAGACCCAACTCGCCGTCCCCCGCCTCAACCAGGAAGCCGTCACCACGGGCACCGCACACATCGACACCGTCTCCGGCGCCACCTACACCAGCGAGGGCTACCGCAAGTCGCTCCAGTCCGCCCTGGACCAGGCCGGTGGCTGACACGGTGACCGGGCCGGCGCAGACCCCCGCCGCGGTGCGTCACGCGGAGGAGGTCATGGGGACCGTCTTCTCCTTCGACGTCCGCGGCGGGGAACCGTCCGCCGTCCGGGCGGCGCTCGCCGAGGCCGTCGCCGGGCTGCACCGGGCGGACACGCTCTTCAGTACGTACCGGGAGGACAGCGAGGTGTCCCGGCTGGCCCGCGGCGAACTGGACGTCGCCCGGTGTACGCCCGAGGTGGCCGAGGTGCTGGAGCTGGCGGCCGAGGCGGAACGGGTGAGCGAGGGATGGTTCAGCACGCTGTACCAGGGCTCCCTGGACCCCACCGGGATCGTCAAGGGCTGGGCCGCCGAGCGGGCGGCGCGGCTGATCGGCGCGGTGGAGGGGGTGTGCGGGGTCAGCGTCAACGGGGGCGGCGACGTGCAGATGCTGGGCGCGCCGGAACCACGGCGGCCCTGGCGGGTGGGGGTGGCCGATCCGCTGCGTCCCGGCGGGCTGGCGGCGGTGATCTCGGCGGCCGGGGCGGAGGAGCTGTCGGTGGCGACATCCGGTACGGCGGAACGGGGCACGCACATCATCGACCCGCGGACGGGCCGGCCGGCGGTGACGGACCTGGTCGCCGTGACCGTGGTCGCACCACGTCTGACCTGGGCCGACTGCTGGGCCACAGCAGCCTTCGCCATGGGCTCACGGACGGCCCTCACCTGGCTGGAGTACCTGCCGGACACGGAAGCCCTCCTGATCACGGCAGGCGACGAGGTCCGCTGCACAGCAGGCCTCCCCACAAAACTGGGCTGACGCCCCCGGGCCCCTAGGGGCGCGGGGAACTGCGCGCCCAGCCACCACGCACCCGCACCCGGCACCCCGCACCGAACAGACCACCCCGTACCCGCCCCCCGCGGAGCGCTCAGTGGCTGTTCTGCGCCAACCGCAGCAGGTGATCCGCCAACGCCTGCCCCCCACTCGGCTCCCGGCTGATCAACAGCAACGTGTCGTCGCCGGCGATCGTGCCGAGGATGTCGTGCAGCTCCGCCTGGTCGATCGCCGAGGCGAGGAACTGGGCCGCGCCGGGCGGCGTACGCAGGACCACCAGGTTCGCCGAGGCCTCCGCGGAGATCAGCAGCTCCTGCGACAGGCGCCGCATCCGCTCCTCCTTCGCCGACCCGCCCAGCGGAGCCCGCGGCGTACGGAAGCCGCCCTCGCTCGGCACCGCGTAGATCAGGTCACCGTCGGCGTTGCGGATCTTGACCGCGTTCAGTTCGTCGAGGTCCCGCGACAGCGTCGCCTGCGTGACGCTCAGCCCGTCGTCGGCGAGCAGCTTCGCCAGCTGGCTCTGCGACCGCACGGGCTGCCGGTTGAGGATGTCCACGATCCGGCCGTGCCGTGCGGTGCGGGTCTGCGGTACGCCGGGTCCGGCTCCCGCCGCCTGCTCGTGGTCCTGCGCGTGGCTCATCGTCGTCTCATTCCCCGGATCGTCCGTCCCCGTCGGCCTGCTCGAGGATGCCGGGCAGTGCCTGGAGCAGGGCACCCGCCTCGTCGTCGCGGAGGTTCAGCGGCGGCATGAGCCGTACGACGTCGGGGACGGGCGCGTTCACCAGGAACCCGGCCTCCTGGGCCGCCTGCTGCACCTGTGGTGCGCGCGGCCCGGTGAGCACGATACCCAGGAGCAGGCCCACGCCCCGGACATGGTCGATCAACGGGTGGTCCAGGGACTCGATGCCGTCCCGCAACCTCTCGCTCTGCTGCTTGACGTTGTCCAGCAGGCCCTCGTCGGCGATGGTGTCGAGGACGGCGAGCCCGGCGGCGCAGGCGACGGGGTTGCCGCCGAAGGTGGTGCCGTGCTGGCCGGGCCGGAGCAGTTCGGCGGCCCGGCCGAAGGCCACGGTGGCGCCGAGCGGCAGTCCGCCGCCGAGTTGCTTGGCGAGGGTGACGACGTCGGGGAGGACGCCCTCGTGGGCCTGGTAGGCGAACCAGTTCCCGGAGCGGCCGACGCCGGTCTGCACCTCGTCCAGGACGAGCAGGGCACCGGTGGCGGCGGTGATCGCGCGGGCCGCCTTGAGGTAGCCGGCCGGGGGCACGACCACGCCGTTCTCGCCCTGGACCGGTTCGAGGATCACCAGGGCGGTGTCCTCGGTGACCGCGGCGGCGAGCGCCTGGGCGTCGCCGTAGGGTACGTGGGTGACGTCGCCGGGCAGGGGCAGGAACGGGTCCTGCTTGGCGGGCTGGCCGGTGAGCGCGAGGGCGCCCATCGTACGGCCGTGGAAGCCGCCGCCGGTGGCGACCATGTGGGTGCGCCCCGTGAGCCGGCCGATCTTGAAGGCGGCCTCGTTGGCCTCGGCGCCCGAGTTGCAGAAGAAGACGCGGCCCTCCCGGCCGAAGAGCTGGAGGAGCCGTTCGGCCAGGGTGACGGTGGGCTCGGCCATGAAGAAGTTGGAGATGTGGCCGAGGGAGGCGATCTGGCCGCTGACGGCCTCGACGATCGCGGGGTGGGCGTGGCCGAGGGCGTTGGTGGCGATGCCGCCGACGAAGTCGAGGTACTCCCGGCCGTCGGTGTCCCACACCTTCAGGCCCGCGCCGCGAACGAGGGGCAGGCGCGGGGTGCCGTAGTTGTTCATGAGCGCGCCCTGCCAGCGCGCGGTCAGCCCCTGGTCGGTCATGACTCCCCCTGTTCGTCCGGCACGACCATGGTGCCGATGCCCTCGTCGGTGAAGATCTCCAGCAGGATCGAGTGCTGGACCCGGCCGTCGATGACGCGGGCGGTGGTCACGCCGTTGCGCACGGCGTGCAGGCAGCCCTCCATCTTCGGCACCATGCCGGCGCTCAGGTCCGGCAGCAGTTTCTCCAGCTCGGAAGCGGTGAGGCGGCTGATCACCTCGTCGGAGCGCGGCCAGTCCTCGTAGAGGCCCTCGACGTCGGTGAGGACCATGAGGGTCTCGGCGCCCAGTGCCGCGGCGAGTGCCGCGGCCGCCGTGTCGGCGTTGACGTTGTAGACGTGCCCGTCGTCCTGGGAGCGGGCGATGGAGGACACGACCGGGACGCGGCCGTCGGCCAGCAGGGCCTCGATCGCGCCGGTGTCGATCGCGGTGATCTCGCCGACCCGTCCGATGTCGACCGGTTCGCCGTCGATCTCGGGGGTGTGCCGGGTGGCGGTGATGGTGTGCGCGTCCTCGCCGGTGATGCCGACGGCGAGCGGGCCGTGCCGGTTGAGCAGGCCGACCAGTTCGCGCTGCACCTGCCCGGCGAGGACCATCCGTACGACGTCCATGGCGTCGTCGGTGGTGACGCGCAGGCCCGCCTTGAACTCGCTGACGATGCCGTGCCGGTCGAGGGCGGCGCTGATCTGCGGGCCGCCGCCGTGCACGACGACCGGCTTGAGGCCGGCGTGCCGCAGGAAGACGACGTCCTGGGCGAAGGCGGCCTTCAGCTCCTCGTTCACCATGGCGTTGCCGCCGAACTTGATGACGACGGTCTTGCCGTGGTGCCGGGTCAGCCAGGGCAGTGCCTCGATGAGGATCTGGGCTTTCGGCAGGGCCGTGTGCTTGCGAGTGCTCATGAGGAGTAGGCGCTGTTCTCGTGGACGTAGTCGGCGGTCAGGTCGTTGGTCCAGATGGTCGCGGTCTCGCCGCCCGCGGCGAGGTCGGCGACGATGTGCACCTCGCGGTAGCGCATGTCGACCCGGTCCCGGTCCTCGCCCACGGCTCCGTTCTTGCAGACCCAGACGCCGTTGATGGCGACGCCCAGCCGGTCCGGCTCGAAGGCGGCCCGGGTGGTGCCGATCGCGGACAGGACCCGGCCCCAGTTGGGGTCCTCGCCGTGCAGCGCGCACTTGAGGAGGTTGTTGCGGGCGATGGAGCGGCCCACCTCGACGGCGTCCTCCTCGGTCGCGGCGTTGATCACCTCGACCCTGATGTCCTTGCTGGCTCCCTCGGCGTCCCCGATGAGCTGCCGGCCGAGGTCGTCGCAGACCTGCCGTACGGCCTCGGCGAACTCCGCGTACCCGGGGGTGACACCGGCGGAGCCGGAGGCGAGCAGCAGCACCGTGTCGTTGGTGGACATGCAGCCGTCGGAGTCGACCCGGTCGAAGGTGACCCTGGTGGCGGCGCGCAGGGCCTTGTCCAGGGTGGCGCTGTCGAGGTCGGCGTCGGTGGTGAGGACGACCAGCATGGTGGCGAGGCCCGGCGCGAGCATGCCGGCGCCCTTGGCCATGCCGCCCACGGTCCAGCCGTCCCCGCTGACCACGGCGGTCTTGTGGACGGTGTCGGTGGTCCTGATGGCGATGGCGGCCTTCTCGCCGCCGTGCTCGGACAACTGGGCGGCGGCCGTGTCCAGGCCCGTGAGCACCTTGTCCATGGGCAGCAGCACGCCGATGAGCCCGGTGGAGCAGACGGCGACCTCGACGGCGCCGCGGCCGAGCACCTCGGCGGCCTTCTCGGCGGTGGCGTGGGTGTCCTGGAAGCCCTTGGGGCCCGTACAGGCGTTGGCGCCGCCGGAGTTGAGGACGACGGCGGAGACCTGGCCGCTCTTGAGGACCTGCTCGGACCAGAGGACCGGCGCGGCCTTCACACGGTTGGAGGTGAAGACGCCGGCGGCGGCACGGCGGGGCCCGTTGTTGACCACGAGGGCCAGGTCGGGGTTGCCGTTCTCCTTGATCCCGGCGGCGATGCCCGCCGCCGTGAATCCCTTGGCTGCCGTGACGCTCACGGTGCGACTCCGATCGTGGAAAGTCCGGTGGTCTCGGGGAGACCGAGGGCGATGTTCATGCTCTGGACGGCGCCGCCCGCGGTGCCCTTGGTCAGGTTGTCGATGGCGCTGATCGCGATGATGCGGTCCACGGCGGCGTCGTACGCGACCTGCACCGATACGGCGTTGGAACCGTGGACGGACGCCGTGGCGGGCCACTGGCCCTCGGGCAGCAGGTGGACGAAGGGCTCTTCGGCGTAGGCCTTCTCGTACGCGGTCCGCAGGGACTGCGCGGTCACCCCTTCTTCCGCGGCGGCGCTGCACGTCGCGAGGATCCCGCGGGGCATCGGCGCGAGGGTCGGGGTGAAGGACACCGCGACCCGCTCCCCCGCGACGCCGCTGAGGTTCTGGATCATCTCGGGGGTGTGCCGGTGGCCGCCGCCGACGCCGTACGGCGCCATGGAGCCCATGACCTCGCTGCCGAGCAGGTGCGGCTTGGGCGCCTTGCCCGCGCCGGAGGTGCCGGACGCGGCGACGATCACCGCCTCCGGCCGGGCGAGTCCGGCCGCGTAGGCCGGGAACAGGGCGAGGGTGACGGCGGTGGGGTAGCAGCCGGGCACCGCGATGCGCCGGGACCCCTCCAGCGCGGTGCGGGCGCCCGGCAGTTCGGGGAGGCCGTAGGGCCAGGTACCGGCGTGCGGGGAGCCGTAGAAGGTCTCCCAGTCGGCCGGGTCGGCGAGCCGGAAGTCGGCGCCCATGTCGACCACGAGGACGTCCGGGCCGAGCTGTTCGGCGACGGCCGCGGACTGCCCGTGCGGCAGTGCCAGGAAGACCACGTCGTGCCCGGCGAGCGCCTCGGGCGTGGTCTCGGTCAGGACGCGGTCGGCCAGCGGCAGCAGGTGCGGCTGGAGCGCGCCGAGCCGCTGTCCGGCGTTGGAGTTGCCGGTCAGCGCGCCGATCTCCGCCTCGGGGTGTGCGAGGAGCAGGCGCAGGACCTCTCCGCCCGCGTATCCGCTCGCTCCGGCCACTGCCACACGTACCGCCATGTCCACCCTCCTCAGGATGGCATGACTATACGCAGCTATGCAGGACTATGCAACGCACCGCCGAAAGCCGTCCGTGCCGGCGGTGTGGTCAGCCCTCGCCTCCCGGCAGGTTTCGGGTGGGCAGCCGCAGCATGACCACGCTGACGCCGGCCACCCGCGGCCAGAAGAGGACGAAGGGGGTGACGGAGGGCGGGGACAGCGGTGCCGGCCAGCCGGAGCGGGCGACGGAGACCGCGCTCCCCGCGAGGCACACGGCTCCCGCCGCGAGGGCGGCCCACCCGGTCCACGCGGGCAGTCCGCCCGGCCGGCGGCCGGGGAGACGGGTGTGCGGAGTGCCCGGAGGCCGTCGGGCGGCGCGCGCCCGCGGCACGGGCACGGTACTACCGCGCCGGGCGCGACCGACGGGCCCTGACACGGCCCGGCCCCGAGGTCCGCGTCCCGCTCACGCGGCGTCGGCGGTGCCGCGGACCCCGCCGGAGTCGCCCGTCCCGGCAGGCGCGGCGGGCTTGGCGGCCGGCAGCATCACGCGGCGGGACACGACGAACGTCACCGGGATCGCCGCCGCCGAGGCCAGGAGGGGCGCGTAGCGGTGACCGGCGTGGAGGACGTCCACGATCAGATAGACCCCGGCCGTCGTGATCACGAAATTGGTCACGTTCGTCAGCGGGAACAGCAGGAACTTCCGCCAGGTCGGCCGCGTCCGGTAGGTGAAGCGGGCATTGAGGAAGAAGGAGCCGGTCATGCTGAGCGTGAATGCCAGGGTGTGCGCGGCGAGATACGGCAGCCGGATGAGGAACAGCAGATAAAGCCCGTAGTAGGTGGCCGTGTTCACCGCACCGACCACGGCGAACGCCACTATCTGGCGGGGCAGCGAGCGATTCGGCATCACGGGATGAGGTCCTTCGTCCGTTCCACGTTGGTCGCCTTCACCAGGAAGTGCGGGCGGCCCTTCACCTCGTAGTAGATGCGGCCGGTGTACTCGCCGATGACACCGAGCATGACCATCTGCACCCCGGCGAGCGCGGTGACCGCGGTGATGATGGTGACATACCCGGGCGTCCGGACGCCGTTGACGAGCGCCGCGCCCACGATCCAGGCCGTGTACAGGCTCGCGCACAGCAGCAGGCCGAGGCCGAGCCAGAGGGCGGCGCGCAGGGGGCGGTTGTTGAAGGACAGCACGCCGTCGAGGCCGTAGTCGAGCAGGCCGCGCAGGGACCAGGAGCTGCGGCCGGCCCCCCGTGCCGCGTTCCCGTAGGTGAAGGTGACGCTCGGGAAACCCACCCAGGCGAACAGGCCCTTGGAGAAGCGGTTGTACTCGGTGAGGCCCAGGACCGCGTCCACCACACGGCGCGACAGCAGCCGGAAGTCGCCGACGCCGTCGACGAGTTCGACGTCGACCAGACGGTTGACGATCCGGTAGTACAGGCGGGCGGCGAGGGTGCGGGCGAGCCGGTCGCCGGTGCGGGTGCGCCGGGCGATGACCTGGTCGTGGCCCTGCTCGCGCAGTTCGACCATGCGCCGGATCAGCTCCGGCGGGTGCTGGAGGTCGGCGTCCATGACGACGACCGAGTCGCCCGAGGCGTGCCGGAGACCGGCGAGCAGGGCCGCCTCCTTGCCGAAGTTGCGGCTGAAGGAGACGTAGCGCACCCGGGAGTCGGCGCCGGCCAGGTCCTCCAGGACGGCGAGGGTACGGTCGCGGCTGCCGTCGTCGACGTACACGAACTCCATGTCGTGCCCGAGCGGCAGCAGTTCCTCGGCGACCCGCTGGACCTCCGAGTGGAAGCGGGCGAGGACGTCCTCCTCGTTGTGGCAGGGCGCGACGATCGATATCAGCATGGCGGGTCTCCCCCTGGGCGCGGTCGGACAGCGGTGGTCACGCGCTCGCGCGGTGATGTGGTCGTGGCCGGTGCCTGGGCGCGCCGGCGGCGGACGGCGGTGAGGGCGGTGAGCAGGACGAGGGCCGTCAGCGAGGTGGCCCCGGCCGTCATGCCCAGCCGCAGTCCGGGTGGGTGGAAGGTGCAGGTCACACGGGTGGAGTGGGCGTCGAGCGGTACGGCGGTCAGGCCGTGGAAGGCGGCGGCGGGCCGTTCGGGGCCGTCGCCCGCGGCGCACCGCCAGCCGGCGATCCGGGGGACGGCCAGGACCGCGATCCCCTTGCTGCCGGCGGGCAGCCGGGCCCGTACGGTGCCGCCGGAGACGGCGACCTCGGTGGCGCCGGTGGCCTTCAGCCGGGCGGCGGCGGAGCGCAGCCGGGCGGTGTCCAGGCAGCCGACGGCGCCGGCCGGGATGCGGCCGGGCCGGTCGGGGACCAGCTCGACGCGGACCCGTCCGGTGGCCGGGGCCGGGCCGAGGGGTGCCATGGCGGCCCGGTTGCGCGGGAACGCGTAGCGGAACGGGACAGCGCGCCCGGCGCCGGTGAGCCGTGCGGTGCCGGAGAAGTGCGGGGCCCACAGGTGGACCCGGGTGCCGGCCGGGCACCGGGCGGTGAACGTCGGCGCGGACACGGCGGTGCCGGTGCCGACCCGGCCGGACGGCACCGGCCGCCCGCGGTCGTCGTGGACGCTGACGCGGGGCACGGTGTAGACGCGGCTGCCGAGCAGCAGTTCCTGGTTGCGGTACGGCGACGCCCCGAACGTCCTCGTGCCGGGCGTGGCGCGGACGGTCACCAGGGGCGGCACGTCCTGCCGGGTCACGGTCACCGGGCCGCCGTCCCCCGGCAGGTGCGTCCGGTGCGGGTCGGGCGGCGAGTGGACCCGGGCGCCGACGGAGAAGATCACGTCCGTGACCGCGTTGTCCAGGCTCTGCACGCTGCGGCCCCGCGAGGTCCAGCCGCCGCCGAGGGCGGTGAGGGTGCGGCTGAGGACGTCCGGGGTCAGGCTGCTGTAGTACGCGGCGCCCTGGCCTCCCACCAGCATCGGGTCGTTGCCGACGGTCTGTTCGCGGCCGGGGTCGGTGCGGTGGCGGGGCCAGCCGTCGGCCCCGGCGACCGCCGCCGCCTGCCGCTCCTGCCGGCCGCCCCAGGGCGCGTAGTCGTCCAGGTGCCCCAGGCGCAGCCGGGCGGCGACGGCGGAGGTGGCGGCGGCCTCGCCGCACTGGGTGCCGAGCAGCAGGACGACGGCCAGCCCGGCGAGCCGGCCGCGCCGCCCGGAGCGGACCAGGAGGAGGAGCCCGCCCAGCGACCCGGCGACGGCGAGCAGCAGCACCGGCCAGGTCCATACCCGCACCAGGCTGCTGCGGGCCGCGAGGGCCGTGATCAGGGCGAGCAGCGCGGCCGCGGCGCCGAGGGCGCGCCGGTCCGGGAGGCCGTGCGCCAGGGCGTGCCAGGCGGCGAGGACGAGCAGCCCGCACAGCACGAACGCCTGCCGGTAGGGGCTGCCCTGCGGGGTGGCGAAGGCGTGCCAGAGCAGATGGGTGGGGCCCCACTGGAGGGACAGGGCCACCGCGAGCACCAGCGCGGTCCAGCCGGTGCGGACGGGGGCGGGGACCGCTCGGTGGAAGGGCAGGGCGAGGGCGAGGAGGAGGGCGGTGACGCCGACGTAGAGGGCCGGGGAGCCGAAGCCGTAGGTGGCGGGGAGCAGCCGGGCCGCCACGTCCTCGGCGGGCACCGGGGCGAACTGTCGTACGCGGCCGGGGTAGGCGTGCCGGGTGCCGAGGTAGACGACCGTCACGAGCGGGGCGGCGAGGCCCACACCGAGCACGGTGGTGAGGGTGGCGCGGCCGGCCGCCGCGAGCGCCTGCCGGCGGGGCGGGCGGGCCAGGAGCAGGCGCAGCAGCAGGACCAGCGCGGCGCCGAGGGTGGCCATGTAGGCGGTGTAGAAGTTCGCGGTCCAGGCGAGGGCGACGGTCAGCACGCCGAGGACCCGCCGGCGTCCGTCGAGCGCCCACTCACCCGCCAGGCACAGCAGGGGCAGGGCGATCAGGCCGTCGAGCCACATCGGGTTGTAGGAGGCGTCGGCCACGCTCCAGCCGCACAGGGCGTAGGAGGTGCCGAGCAGGGCCGCCGCCCACCAGCGGCCGGGCCGCAGGGTGAGCAGCAGCCAGGCCATGGCCGCGGCGGCGGACGCGGTCTTCAGGAGGGTGACGGCGTAGACGGCGAGGTCGATCCGGTCGCGGGGGAAGAGGGCGACGAGCGGGGCGAAGGGGCTGCCGAGGTAGGTGCCGAGGTCGGGCAGGAAGCTGGTGCCGTAGCCGGACCGCCAGTTGACGAGGAGGCCGCCGTCGGCCCTGCCGTGCAGCAGGTCCCACAGGTGGGCGTGGAAGGGCACGTACTGGTTGCCCAGGTCGTTGACGCTGCGGGTGCGGGGGCCGAAGGGGTAGCTGCGGGCCAGTGTGTCGCCGGCGCACAGGGCCGTGATCGTGACGGCCGCGGCGAGCAGGGCGGCGGCCCGGCGCGGCATGTCGGTCGGGGTCGGACGGTCCATGTGCGGAAAGGCTCCCAGCGGAATTCACTTCGCGGTTTTCGCCGAGTGAGACGGGAGCCTTTTCCCGATGGTTGTGTACTCATCGCAAAGTGGGCCGGGATATTCCGCACAAGGAGAACAGTGCGTGAATTCCCCGGTGTCCCGGAGAACCGGGGATTCACGGAAGGTGTTACCGGAGTGAAGCGGGGCCGGCCGACTCGACCCGCGCCGGGCTTGACCTGGAGTGCGCTCCAACCCCTACGGTTCAGGTCATGAGCGACCGACGCAGCACCACCCGTGACGAACGTTTCGCCCATGGCCTGGAGGTACTGGAGTCCGTCGACGGCGAGGCCGGCCGGCGGGTCATCGACTCGCTCGCCGACATCAGCCCCGAGCTGGGACACCAGATCGTCGCCTGGGGATTCGGCGAGATCTACGCCCGGCCCGAGCTGGCGCCCCGGGACCGCCAGTTGGTCACCCTGGGCATGCTGACCGCCCTCGGCGGCTGCGAGGCCCAGCTCGAGGTGCACGTCAACGCGGCGCTGAACGTGGGGCTCACCCCGGAGCAGATCGTGGAGGCGCTGCTGCACTCGGCCACTTACTGCGGTTTCCCCAGGGCGCTGAACGCCACCTTCGTCGCGAAGAAGGTGTTCGCCGAGCGCGGGCTGCTGCCGGCCGGGCGGCAGCCCGCGGACGGGGCGCCTACTTCTCCCTGATCCTGAGGAAGGTGATGGAGTTCGCCGGGAAGGTGTACGTGAACCGGCCGGCGGCTCCGGTGAAGACCGACGTCCGGGGGGCGACCGGGGTGGACGTCCCGGTGTTGACCGCGTCCGGTGCGGCGGCGAGCGTGGTCACGCGGGCGCGGGGGGCGACCCGGGTGCCGCCCAGGTCGATGGCCGTGCGGGCCTCGGCGGAGCGGGCGTTGACGACCTTGACGATCAGCTCGCCGGTCCGCGCGTCCCGGGTGACGACCTGGCGGAACGGTTCGGCCGGCTTGTCGTCGGTGAAGCGGCCCCACTCCTGGCCGTCCAGGAAGAGGGTGACCTGACGGCCCCGGACCGTGACGCGGATGTCGTAGGTGCGGCCGGTCTCCACCGATCCGGCCCCGGACAGCAGCGTGGCCCTGCCGCCGTCCGCGGTCTGCTCGACCGCCGACCGGGTGTTGTTCCAGCCGCCGATGTTCCACCAGTAGTAGTTCCCGGTGTCCTTGACCCCGAAGGCGACGAGGAAGCCTTCCTTGCCGGACGTCTTGGTGGCCTTCACGTGCAGGTCGTAGTCGTGCCAGCGCGGGTCACCGGCCTGGACCATGGTGTTCTCGGCGCTGTCGTCGCTCTGGACGTACCGGCCGTCCCGGACGGACCAGCTACCGGTGCCGGTGTGCGTCCACCGGGCGGCGTCGCCGGAGAAGTCGTCGCTCAGCAGTGTGCTGCCGTCGGCCGCGGTGACCCGCACGTCGTCGTAGGCGGCGGCGGTGTCCCAGGTGGACAGGCCGACGGCGCCGGTGAGGGGTCCGCTCACGTCCGGGGTGGTGGTGGCCGTACTGGGCACCACCCGGTCGCCGACGTTGGTCATGAAGAGTTTCTGGACCTCGTAGTTGGCCGATCCCCAGGAGGCGTGGTTGTCGAACCACACCATGTCGGGGCTCCACTGCACGGCGTCCGCGTTGGCGAACAGCGGTGCGTAGGAGGCCAGCCGGACCACGTCCGCGTTGCGTTCCAGGCCGGTCATGTACGCCGCCTCGGCGAGGCCGTTCCTGAAGGCGTTGCCCTGGGAGGCGTACTCGCCGAGGAAGACCTTGGGGCCGGAGCGGTCGTAGGAGTCGTAGCGGTGGTTGTTCTGGAGGAACCACCGGGGGCTCTTGTAGTAGTGCTCGTCGACCAGGCCGACCCCGGCGTCCCGGTTGAGTTTCCAGGCCGTGTCGAAGGTCTGGCCGGAGTCGTCGGGGCCGGAGTTGGAGATCACCTGCATGGACGGGTACGCGGCTTGGATCGCCGCGCGGAACCGGGTGAAGCGGGCGAAGAACTCGGTGGGCAGGTTCTCCTCGTTGCCGACCTCGATGTGGGTGAGGTGGAAGGGCCTGGGGTGGCCCATCCGGGCGCGGACCTTCCCCCACTTCGAGGTCGCCGGGCCGTTGGCGAACTCGATGAGGTCCAGGGTGTCCTGGATGTGCCGGGCGAGCAGTGCGTCGTCGTCGACGGCCCGGTTCTGGCCGCAGCCGGTCACCAGGGCCGGGACGACGGGCAGCGGCATGGCGCCGATGTCCTCGGCGAAGCGGAAGTACTCGTAGTAGCCGAGGCCGTAACTCTGGTTGTAGCCCCAGAAGTTCGCGTTGGTGGCGCGTTCCTCGACCGGGCCCACCGTGTCCTTCCACTGGTAGGCGCGCTTGCGCTGCCAGCCGGAGGCCTCGCTGTAGTCCTGCATGGAGCCGGTGTTGACCAGGCAGCCGCCGGGGAAGCGGACGAAGCCCGGGTGCAGGGCGGCGACCTTCTCGGCGAGGTCCTTGCGCAGGCCGTTGGGCTCGTGCCGGTAGGTGTCGCGGGGGAAGAGGGACACCATGTCCAGGGCCGCGGCGGCGCGGGACGCCACGGTGAGCCGGCCGGTGGTGCTGGTGCGGGTCGCGGTGAAGGCGGCACGGTAGCGGGCCCAGCCGTGTGTGCCCACGGTGATCCGCCGGGCGGTCGCGAGCGTGCCGCCGGCGTCCTGGAGGGTCACGGTCAGCGTGGTGCCGGCGTCGGCGCGGGCCCACACCGAGAAGTCGTACTTCTGGCCGTCCCGCACGGCGACGCCGGTGTTGTAGCCGGTGTTCGTGACGGACGAACCGGCGCCCAGGGAGAGGTAGTCACGGTTGCGGTCGCCGAGGCGGCCGGAGTCGTCCACGACCCGTGCGGCGCCGGAGACCGTCCAGGCGGTCAGCGGGGTGTAGGCCGTGTTGTCGTCGGCGGAGTACTCGAAGGACCGGTTCTGGACCAGTTCGGCGTACAGGCCGCCGTCGGCGGCGCGGTTGATGTCCTCGAAGAAGACGCCGTACATCGTCCTGTCGATCTTCGGCCCCGTGGCCGAGGGATCGACGGTGATCGCGTAGTCGGTGACGTCCTCGGCGTGGGCGGGGGCGGGGAGGACGGTGGCGGCGAGCAGGACGGCGCTCGCTCCCAGGCCGAGTCTCCAGCGGGCGGTGCGTGACATGGATACTCCGCGGCTCGATGTTCGAAATATCAGACTGTGGTCAGCACTTCGAACGGCAAGATAGGGAAGGGGTATGAGCACGTCAATGGGGCGGGCTCGGTGGGACGGGCGGAGAGGGAGCACGTTGGACGAGTTGTGGCCCGTGGCCGACCTGCTGGCGCATCTCGCCGGACGCTGGCGGGCCGAGCGGAGCGTGCGGGACCTGGCGAGCGGGGACACCGGACACTTCACCGGGGAGACCGTCTTCAGCCCGCTGGACGGCGGCGGACTGCTGCACACGGAGTCCGGCACCTTCACCTGGCAGGGCGTGGCGCGGCCGGCCACGCGGACCCTGCGGTTCCTGCCGGGGCCCACGCCGGGCCGGGCGGACGTGCGGTTCGCGGACGGGCGGCCCTTCCACGCGCTGGACCTGACCTCCGGGCGGCACGTCGCCGACCACCCCTGCGCGGCCGACCTCTACCGGGGCGTGTTCACCGTCCGGGACGCCGGCCATTGGCGCACGGTCTGGCGGGTCGGCGGGCCGGCGAAGGACCTCGTCCTCATCACCGACTACGCGCGCGAGGCCTGAGCGCCGCCCCCGTCGAGGCGGAGGTTCCAGCGGCCCGAGCGGCCCGTGACCGTGGTCGTGGACAGCGGACGGACGTCGATGTTCCAGTAGGTGGACGGGGGCGCCTTCAGGGCGTAGACGAGGGCCGCGCGGATCACCGACGGTTCGGCCACCGCGACGATCCGGCCGCCGTCGTCCGCCGGCCGGGTGTCCAGCCAGCCGCCGACCCGGGAGATGAACACCAGCAGGGACTCGCCGCCGTGCGGGGTGGACCACGGATCGGCCAGCCAGGCGTCCACCGCGTCCGGCTCCCGGGCCATCGCCTCGCCCAGCGTCAGGCCGCGCCAGCGGCCCATGTCGCAGTCGCGCAGCGCCGGCTGGACCAGCGGGGCGTACCCCAGGGCGTCACCGGTGGCCCGGCTGCGCGGGGTCGGCGAGCAGTAGCGCAGCTCGGCCGCCGCCAGCGGCAGCAGGTCCCCGGCGACGCGCTGCACCTCGTCCCAGCCGGCCCCGTCCAGCGGCCGGTCGTCCTCGAAGCGCTCCGCGAGCAGGGAGGGACCGCGCGCGGCGGCGACGAACGTGACCCTCAGTGGCATGCCGTGATGGTGGGCCGCCCGGGGGACCAGGTCAAGAGGAGTTACCTGGGAGTTACCCGAGGAGTGCGGCCGGTACGGCCCGTACGGCCCCCCTCACCCGGCCTCCGGTGCGAAGGTGTGGATCATCCACTCCCCCGGTCGGTCCAGCTCACGGAACCCGAGCTTCTCGTACACGCCGTGCGCGTCCCGTGTCGCGAGCAGCAGCCGGCGCACGCCGAGGGGCCTCAGGTGGTCGCGGATCCGGCCGACGAACGCCGTGCCGATGCCCCCGCCGCGCACGGACGGGTCGACGTACACGTCCGCGAGCCAGGCGAACAGCGCGTGGTCGGTCACCACGCGCGCGTACGCCACCTGCCGGCCCGAAGTCGATTCGTACACCCCGAAGTTGACCGAGGACGCCATCGCGCGCTCATGCTGCTCCCGCCGGCGGCCGATCGCCCAGTACGCGTCGGCGGACAGCCAGCCGTGGACGCGGCCGACATCGACGCGGGCCGGGTCGGCGGAGAACTCGTAGCCCTCGGGAAGGCCGGGTGTGTCGCTCATGCGGTGATCCTCACAGGTCCGGCCGCGCCGGGACCAGCGGTTTTCCCAGCACCTCGGCGCAGGCCGCCCCGAGCCGCCGTACCCCCTCCGCGATCTCCCCGGTGCCGGCGACCGCGGCGAAGCTCAGCCGGAGGTGGGCGGCGGGGGGTTCGGCGCTGAAGTAGGGGCGGCCGGGGGTCAGGGCGACGCCCGCGCGCAGGGCGGCGGCGGCCAGCGCCGTCTCCGCTCCGGAGCCGAGCGCCGGGGAGGCGCCCCCGCCGCCGTCGGGCAGGCGCAGCCACAGGTGGTAGCCGCCGGAGGGGATGTGCGGCAGGGCCAGCTCGGGCAACTGCCGGGCGAGCGCGCTCGTCATGGCGTCCCGGCGGGTGCGCAGCTCGGCCGAGAGCGCGCGCAGATGGCGCGGCCAGGCCGGGGAGCCGACGAGTTCCAGGGCGGCCTCCTGGAGCGGCCGGGGCACGAAGAAGCTGTCCACGACCTGGATGGCGCGCAGGCGCTCCAGGACGGGGCCGTGCGCGGCCAGGGCGCTGACCCGGAAGCTGGGCGAAGTGGCCTTGGTGAGCGAGCCGACGTGGACGACCACGCCGTCCGGGTCGTCGGCGGCCAGCGGGCGGGGCAGCGGTCCCGCGTCGGCGTGCACCAGCCGGCGGACGAAGTCGTCCTCGACGACGAAGGCGCCGGCCTCCCGGGCGATGCGCAGGACTTCGGCGCGCCGGGCGGGTGCCAGGACGGCGCCGGTCGGGTTCTGGAACAGCGGCTGGCAGACGAAGACCCGGGCGCCGGTGGCCCGGAAGGCGTCCGCGAGCAGTCCGGGGCGTACCCCGTCGGGGTCCACGGGCACCGGGACGGGGCGCAGACCGGCCGCGCGGGCCAGGGCGAGCATGCCCGGATAGGTGGGCGACTCCACGAGGACCGGGGCGCCGGGCGGGGCGAGGGCGCGCAGGGCCGTGGCCAGCGCGGCCTGGCCGCCCGCCGCGATCAGCACCTCGGCCGCGGTGACGGCCCCGCCGATCCCGCGCGCGAACCACTCCCGCAGCTCCGGCAGCCCCTCCAGCGGCGGTCTCCCCCAGGCGCCGGGCCGCCGTCCGGCCCGGGCCAGGGCCGCCGCCATGGCCCGCTCGGGTTGCAGGGAGGGGTGGAGGTAGCCGCCGTTGAACTCCAGCACCCCGGGCGGCGGCGCGGCCAGCGAGACGGTGACCCCGGTGGCGTCCACCGTGCGGGGGACGAGGTCGGCGGCGCCGTCGGCGCTCAGCGCGACCTCCTGCCAGGAGGTGTCCCCGGCGGGAGCCTGCGTGGCGTGCGGCCGGGCCCGGAAGGCACCGGCACCGGGCCGGGTGACCACGAGTCCCTCGGCTGCGAGCTGGGCGAGGGCCCGGGAGACGGTCACCGGGCTCACCCGGAACCGCTCGACGAGCGCCCGGCTCGACGGCAGCTTTCCATCGACGGGATAGCGGTCGAGGTCCCGCCGCAACTGTTCGGCCAGTTCAGCCACGCTGCTACGCTGATGCATGAGAACCCAGAGTAGCGCTACTACGGCGAGCCCGATAGCGGTCACCGCTCCCCGGGAGTCCGGGGGCCTCGGCACCCTCCAGGCCGCCCTCGGTGTGGTCGCCTTCTCGCTGACGTTCCCCTCGACTGCCTGGGGACTGGAGAGCTTCGGCCCCTGGTCCCTGGTGGCGGTGCGCGGGGTCCTGGCCGCCGTCGTCGCCGGCGGCTGCCTGCTGGCCCTGCGCGTACGGCTCCCGGCCCGCCGCCATCTCGCGGGTCTCGCCGTGGTCGCCGCCGGCGTGGTGCTGGGCTTCCCGATGCTCACCACGCTCGCCCTGCAGACCTCCACCACCGCGCACGCGGCCGTGGTGGTGGGGCTGCTGCCGCTGACCACCGCCGCGCTCTCGGCCCTGCGCACGGGCGCCCGCCCCTCCCGCCGGTTCTGGCTGGCGGCCGTCGCCGGCGCGGCGGCCGTGATCGCCTTCACCCTCGCCCAGAGCGGCGGCACGCTCACCGCCGCCGACGGTTTCCTCTTCGCGGCCCTGCTGGTGTGCGCGGCCGGCTACACCGAGGGCGGCCGGCTGGCCCGCGTCATGCCGGGCTGGCAGGTCATCGGCTGGGCGCTCGTGCTGTGCCTGCCGCTCAGCCTGCCGGCCGCCGCGCTCGCGCTGGCGTACGAGCCCGTGCACCTCACCGGGCACGGCATCGCCGGTCTGCTGTGGGTGGCGCTGGGTTCGCAGTTCCTCGGTCTCGTCGTCTGGTACCGGGGGATGGCGGCCATCGGCATCCCCCGGGCCAGCCAGTTGCAGTTGGCACAGCCCCTGCTCACACTGGTGTGGTCGGCGCTGCTGCTGGGCGAGCGCTTCACGGCGGCCGCCCCGCTGACCGCCGTCGCGGTGCTCGTGTGCATCGCCGTCACACAGCGGTCGTGATCGTGAGGAGGGCCCGTCAGATGCACGCATCCAAGGGCGACCGCCTTGTCCAGCACGGCAGGGTGGTCGGCCAGCACGACCAGGTCACGGAAGTGGTCGAAGTGATGGGCCAGGAGGGCAATCCGCCCTACCGGGTCCGTTTCGCGGACGGGCGGGAGGCCGTGATGTCCCCCGGCCCCGACTGCGAGGTCCGTCATCCCGAGGACCGGAGACAGCAGTAGGTCAGCGCGGTGGCACCGCCGGCCGCCGGTAGTGGTCGGCGACCACCCGTGCCATCGCCCCGGGGCCGGATCGGCCGCGACCTCCTTGGCGGCGAAGAACACGTGCCCGCGCACCTGCGGGTACCGCGCGGCGAGGGTCAGGTGCCGGGACAGCTCGACCGGGTCCTGCCAGGCCGAGGGCTGACCGGCCGCACCCGCCTTGTACAGGGCCTCGCCGGCGTACAGCCGCGTCCCCGTGCCCCGGGCGACCTCCGCCCACCAGGCCACCAGCTCGGCGTAGTCGGCGGCGGCGAAGCCGATGTGCCAGTAGAGCTGCGGCACGACGTAGTCGATCCAGTTGCCGCGGACCCACTTGCGGGTGTCCGCGTAGAGGTCGTCGTACGTCTGCACCCCCGCCCGGGTCTCGGAGCCGCGCGCGTCCGTCGAGGCGTTGCGCCACACCCCGAAGGGGCTGATCCCGAACCGGGTGCCGGGCCGGACGCGCCGGATGTCCGCCGCCGTCTCCCGCACCAGCTTGTCGATGTTGTCCCGCCGCCGCCAGGCGGCCCGGCCGGGGAAGGCGCCGCCGTACCGGTCGTAGGCGTCCTCGTCGTCGAAGGTCTGGCCGGCGACCGGATAGGGGTAGAAGTAGTCGTCGAAGTGGACGGCGTCGACGGGGTACCGGGCGACCGCGTCGAGCATGGCGCGCCGCACGAAGGCGCGGACCTCGGGCAGGCCGGGGTTGTAGTACAGCCGGCCGCCGTAGGGCACCACCCAGTCCGGGTGCCGGCGGGCCGGGTGGGAGGGGGCCAGCCGGCCCGGGTCGGTGTGGTTGGCGATCCGGTACGGGTTGAACCAGGCGTGCAGTTCCAGGCCCCGCGCGTGGGCCTCCCGCACGGCGGTGCCGAGGGGGTCCCAGCCGGGGCTCCTGCCCTGCGTGCCGGTCAGGTACTCGGACCAGGGCTCGTACGGCGACGGCCAGAGGGCGTCGGCGGTGGGCCGTACCTGGAAGACGACCGTGTTGAGCCGGCGGCGGGCCGCGTGGTCGAGGTGGGCGATCAGCTCCTTGCGCTGGGTGCTCGCCGGGAGGCCGGGGCGGGAGGGCCAGTCCCGGTTGGCCACCGTCGCGAGCCAGACACCGCGCATCTCCGCCGTGGCCCGTGGCAGCCGGGACGGGACCGGGTGCGCGCCCGGCGCCGCGACGGCGGCCCCGCCCGCGCCGCCGGGTGCCGGGCCCGCGGCACGCGCGGCCCCGGCCGGTGCCGCGGCCAGCGTGGACAGCGCGGCCAGCGTGAAGGTCCGCCGTGACATGCGTCCCATCCGCACACCCCCATACGCTTCGGATCCGCCTCGTCACGGATCGTCTCGCGTCCCAGAATGCCCCCACCCGGGCGATCGATCATCGATACTTGGCGGTAACGTGCACGATCGGAGCAGGCGCCGAACCCGGAGGCCTGCCGAGCGAGCCGGAGAAGCGAAGGGGACGATGTGACGGGCATCCCAGGGGGAGACATTGCGCGCGTCGGGGTCGTGGGCTGCGGCCAGATGGGCGCGGGCATCGCCGAGGTGTGCGCCCGCGCGGGACTGGACGTGAAGGTCGCCGAGACCACCGGCGAAGCCCTGGAGATCGGCCGCACCCGGCTGTTCAACTCCCTGGGCAAGGCCGCCGAACGCGGCAAGATCACCGAGGAGGACCGGGACGCCACGCAGGCGCGCCTGAGCTTCACCACCGACCTCGGCGAGTTCGCCGACCGGGATCTGGTGATCGAGGCCGTCGTCGAGAACGAGCAGGTCAAGACCGAGATCTTCCAGGTGCTCGACCAGGTGGTGACCCGGACGGACGCGATCCTGGCCTCCAACACCTCCTCCATCCCGCTGGTGAAGCTGGCGGTCACCACCTCCCGGCCGGACCACGTCGTCGGCATCCACTTCTTCAACCCGGCACCGGTGCAGCAGCTAGTCGAGCTGATCCCGGCGCTCACCACCTCCGAGGGCACCCTCAGCCGCGCCCAGCTCTTCGCCGAGAAGGTGCTGGGAAAGCACGCCATCCGCGCCCAGGACCGCTCCGGGTTCGTGGTGAACGCGCTGCTCGTGCCGTACCTGCTGTCGGCGATCCGGATGTTCGAGTCGGGCATCGCTAGCCGCGAGGACATCGACAACGGCATGGAGATGGGCTGCGCCCACCCGATGGGCCCGCTGAAGCTGTCCGACCTGATCGGTCTGGACACCATCGTCTCCATCGCCAACTCCATGTACGCCGAGTACAAGGAGCCGCTGTACGCCGCTCCCCCGCTGCTCCAGCGCATGGTCGAGGCGGGCCGGCTGGGCCGGAAGGCCGGCTCCGGCTTCTACACCTACGGCTGACCACCGAGAGCGACGCCCTGCGGGCCCGGCACCGGATGCGGTGCCGGGCCCGTCCGTTTCACACACCGTGTGCGCGACGGGCACGCATATGCCCGTCGCACACGCTCCCCACGCGCCCACCAGGCGAGTTGACTCTCCATGCGCATGCAAGGGAAGCGGAATCATCCATTTCGACTACCGAGAGGAACGGACCTGTGACCGTCGATCCGGAGCATCCCGTGATCCATGGAGAACTCGCGGAGTTACGGCGCCGCCTCGACGTGGCTTACGCCCGCGTCGAGGGCGGACTGGCGCTGCAGCGTCACCGCACCGAGGAGACCGCCAAGGAGCTGGACGAGCTGAACTCCCGGCTGACCTCGCTGGAACACACGCGCTGGCCGCTGCCCTCGCTCGCCGCGCTGACCGCGCTCGGCGCGCTCGCCGCGACGATCTGGCAGGCGATGACGGCCCACTAGTCCTCGGCGGCCCCGAGGTGGTGCTGGTCCTCGGTGAGCCTGAGGTGGTGCAGCAGGAGTAAGGCGGCCGCCATGTTGGCGGCCGGGACCTCCCCGCGGGCGATCAGGTCGGGCACGAGTTTGAGGGGGACCCATTCCCGCCGGTCCGACTCGAAGTCGTCCACGGGGTGTCCGACGTACTCGCCCCGCTCCGACCAGTAGATGTGGTGCCGGGCGTCGGTGAGGCCGTTGGACGGCTCCACGCTCATGAGGTGGTGCAGGGGCCCCGGCCGCCAGCCGGTCTCCTCCTCCAGTTCCCTGGCCGCCGCGCGCGCGATGTCCTCGCCGTCCTCGACGACACCCGCGGCCAGTTCCCACCCCCAGGTGTCGGTGATGAACCGGTGCCGCCACAGCAGCAGCACCTCGTTCGCCTCGTTGACCACCGTCGCCACCGCCACGGGACGCAGCCGGATCACGAAGTGGTCCAGGTGCCGGCCGTCCGGCAGCTCGACATCTGCGAGATTGACACTGAACCAGCGGTTCTCATACACCGTTTGTTCGTTCTGTTTCGTCCACTGCACGGTTCTGCCACCTTCCGCTGAGTAAGTGGCAATATCGCAGCAGGGACGGTGCGCCCGCAGTGGGCCTACAGCGGTACGCGCAGTGCCCCGTCGATGAGTTCGGCGGCTTCGGCGGTGCCGGCCGAGCCGCACCGCAGCAGATGGTCACGTACCGCGCGGAGTCTGTCCCGCAGCCGCTGGGATTCCATTCCGCAGGCCTGTTCGGCCATCTGCACGGCGGTGGCCGCCGCCCGGTCGGCGTTGCCCCGGCGCAGCTCGATGGTGCTCAGCATGGCCAGCCGGTGCACCCGCCCCCGGTCGTGCGCCGGGTTGTCGACGGCTGCCGCCGCGTGCTCCCGCGCGGCGCCGAGATCCCCCAGACTGAGCAGCGCCTCGGCCACCTGTACGTTGACGAGCCCCGGCTGGACGTACCCCGTCTCGTCCGGCTCGTGCCCCCGCCGGATCCGCCCGGCCGCCGTCTCCGCGCGCCGGATGCAGTGCAGCGCGCTGCCGCTGTCGCCGAGGTGCGCGTACGCCTTGGCCTGCATCGCGTACAGATCCGAGGCGAGCGCCGGGGTGATGTGCCGGCCGGCGGTGCGCAGCGCGGCCTCGGCGAAGGCGACGGCCTGCCGGTACTCCCGCATGAACAGCGACTGGTTGACCAGCAGGGCTATCACATACGCCCCCAGTCCCCGGTCCCCGCTGGCCTTGGCCAGGCGCAGCGCCTGGTGGAAGTAGCGCTGGGCGAGCCCGTGCGCGTCGGAGTCGTACGCGCAGATGCCCGCGATCGCCACCAGCCCGCCGGTCGCCCGGTGCAGTTGGCGGCCGGTGGCGTCGGTGTAGCCGCCGCGCAGCAGCGGCGCGGCCTCGGCGTTGAGGAAGCCGACGACCCGGATCCGGGTCGCGATGCCCCCCGCCTTGCGGTAGAGCTGCTCGTAGTGCGCGCGGGCGGCCCGGAGCATCTCGATGTCGGACGCGGTGACCGCGTGCCGGCCGCCCCGCGAGACGTCGACGTCCTCGGGCGGGTTCTCCCACTCCCACACCGGCATCACGGCAGGGGTCCCGGTGACGGCGGGCGCCCCGAGCACGTGGGACCGCTGCTGCTCGTCGGACCGCCACAACGCGGTGGCCCGCTCCACGAACCCGTTGAGCGAGCCGGTATGCGGGGTGCTCGGCCCACCGGGCACACCGAGGCCGATGTCGTCGAGCGTGACCTGCCGGTGCAGCCGCGCCGCCAGCACCTCACAGATCAGGTCGGGCACCTGACCACGGGGCCGCTGCCCCTTCAGCCACCGGGCCACCGCGGTGTGTTCGTAGCGCAGCGCGAGACCGCGGGCGCGTCCCGCCTGGTTGACGTGGGCGGCGAGACCGGCGTGCGAGATCCCCGCCTCGTCCAGGATGGCGTCGAGCAGAGTGTTGGGCTGCATGGGATGCCCCCCGAGTGACCTGGTGCCGACAGCGTAGTGGGTCCGCCTTCACACGGGGTGTGAACAGCGGCGGCCCTGCCGGGCGGCGCCGGACGCCAGTGGCGCGTCGTCGGCCGGGCACGCGGTACCCCGCGCCCCCGACGGCCGTCTGTCCTTCCGGTCGTTGCGCAGGACCAGGACCGCGACGTCGTCCGCGGGCCTTCCGCCGGTGTGGTGCAGCAGTGCGCCGAACACCGTGCGCAGAACCGTCTGCGGGGAGGCGGGATGGTCGCGCACGACCTCGCTGAGCACGTCCGGCAGGGAGAAGAACCGTCCCCGGCCGTCCCGGGCGTCCTCCGCGCCGTCCGTGAACAGCACCAGCGACTCGCCCGGCAGCAGCCGGCCGCAGGGCAGGGGCGCCGGCTCCGCGGGCGGCGGGAACGGGCCCAGCGGCGGCAGCGGATCGGTGCGGGTGAGCGGCTGGACCCCCGTGCCCCGCAGCACGTACGGCCAGGGGTGGCCGCAGTTGAGGGCGCGGAGCGTGCCGTCCCTGTCGATCTCCAGGAGCAGGACGGTCACGAACTCCTCGGCGACCGGGCCGTCGGGGGCGAGGACGCCGCACGCGGGGTGTGCGGCGCGGGCGCGTTCGCGCAGATGACGGCCGAGGGTGCGGTCCAGCCGGTGCAGCACCCGGCCCAGTTCGGGCTCGTCGTGGGCGGCCTCGCGGAAGCTGCCGAGGAGGGCGGCGACGGTACCGAGGGCGGCCAGACCGTGCCCCCGTACGTCCCCCATGACCACCCGCACCCCGTGCTCGGTGGCGATGGCCTCGTACAGGTCGCCGCCGACGCTCGCGCCCCGGTCGGCGGAGAGCTGGGCCGCGCCGACGTTGAGCCCGTCCAGCCAGGGCGGCAGCGGGCGCAGGACGACGCTCTGGGCGGCGCACGCCGCCCGCCGGGCGAGCCGCAGTTCCCGCAGGAGGGCACGCCGGGCGTGGAGGATGAGGGCGGTGCCGACGGCGAGGAAGACCGCGCTGGTGAAGAGGCGTGCCCCGAGCCCGTCCTGCCGGGCGAGCGGGCAGCCGTATCTGTAGCCGACGGCCACGGCTCCCCAGAGCGTGGGCAGTACGGCTCCTCGCGCGGTGGGCGCCCGTGCCTTGATGCGGATCATGCCTCTGGTCCCCCATATGGGCCCTGACAGAGGAATCGGACCGGCCCCGAAAGACCGGTCCGATTCTGTCGACGGCATGAGCCGGAGGGACCCGATCAACTCCGATTCCCACCCGAACGAGTGAGACCACCCGGGCCGACCCGCATTTATGCGGCTGACAGGGGGTTCCGCGCGCCCCCGCAGGGGGGCGGCACACGGCTCGGCCGGCCACGGCGAACCCGTGGCCGGCCGGTCGGTCCGCCGCGTTCAGCCGCGCAGCGCCGCTCCGGTCCGCTCGCCCGCGAGGGCGACCGCCGCGTCCCGCGCAGCGGACGCCTCGTCCACGGTCAGCGTGCGGTCGGACGCCCGGAACCGCAGCGCGTACGCCAGCGACTTCCGCCCGTCCCCGAGCTGCTCGGCGTTCTCGTACACGTCGAACAGCCGGATCGACTCGAGGAGTTCGCCCGCGCCCTCACGCAGCGCGGCCTCCACTTCGGCGGCCGGCACGAACTGGTCGACCACGAGGGCGACATCCTGCGTGGCCACCGGGAAGGCCGAGATCCGCGGCCCCTTCACCAGGCCCGCGCTCGCCTCCTCCAGCGCGTCCAGGTCCAGCTCCATCGCGCAGGTACGCGCCGGCAGACCCAGGGCCTGCACGACCCGCGGGTGCAGCTCGCCGGCGTACCCGACGACCCGCTCGGTGCCGTCCGCCGCGACCGCCAGCTCGGCGCAGCGGCCGGGGTGCCACGGGCCGTACTGGCCCTTGCGGACGATCAGCTCGGTGCCGGTCTCCCGGGCGGTGATCCGCGCGGCCTCGACGGCGTCGGCCCAGTCGGCCGGGCGTCCCCTGCCCCACCAGCCGGCCTGCTCGCGGGCGCCGGCGAGGACGACGGCGGCGTGCCGGGGCTGGACGGGGAGCGCCTCGGTCAGGGAGGCGATCTCCTCGGCCGTGGGACGCCGGTCGACGGGCAGCCGGACCGCGGCCTTCGCCTCCGCGCGCGGATGGAACACCAGGCCCGTCTCGAACAGCGCCAGGTCGTGCGACCCGCGGCCGTCGTTGCGCCGCAGCGCGGCCAGCAGGCCCGGCAGCAGCGTGGTACGGAGCGCCGGCTCCTCGTCGGAGAGCGGGTTGACCAGCGTGACGACCGCGCGCCTGGGGTCGTCCGGCTCCAGGCCCAGCCGGTCGAGGACCTGCTCGCCGATGAAGGGGTAGTTCGGCGCCTCGACGTAGCCGGCGCCGGCCAGCGCGCGGCCGACGCGGCGGTGCAGCCGCTGCCGCTCGGTCAGGCCGCGGCCCGCGGGGGGCTCGGGCAGCGTGGAGGGCAGGTTCTCGTAGCCCTCCAGGCGGATGACCTCTTCGGCGAGGTCGTTCGGGTCGGTCAGGTCGCCACGCCAGGACGGCACGGTGACGATCAGCTCATCCTGTCCGTAGACGTCGCAGCCGATCTCCTGGAGGCGGCGGACCACGGTCTCGCGGCCGTACTCCACGCCCGCCACCCGGTCGGGGTGGTCGGCCGGGATGGTGATGGTGCGCGGCGCGGAGGGCGCGACGACCTCGGTGACGCCCGCGTCGGCCGTGCCGCCCGCGAGGAGCACGAGCAGGTCGACGGTCCGCTGGGCGGCCGCCGCGGCGGCCTGCGGGTCGACGCCGCGCTCGTAGCGGCGGGAGGCCTCGGAGGACAGCTTGTGCCGGCGCGCGGTGCGCGCGATGGAGATCGCGTCGAAGTGCGCGGCCTCGATGACGACCTCGGTGGTGCTGCCCTCGGTGTCGTCGATCTCGGTGTGGGCGCCGCCCATGACGCCGGCGAGGCCGATGGGGCCGCGCTCGTCGGTGATGACCAGGTCCTGGGCGTCGAGGGTGCGGGTGACGCCGTCGAGCGTGGTGAGCTGCTCGCCGGCCTCGGCGCGCCGCACTCCGACAGGGCCCTGGACGCGGGCGCGGTCGTACGCGTGCAGGGGCTGGCCCAGCTCCAGCATCACGTAGTTGGTGACGTCCACCGCGAGGGAGATCGGGCGCATCCCGGCCTTCTGCAGCCGGCGCTGGAGCCAGATCGGGGACCGCGCCTCGGGGTCGAGGCCGGAGACGGTGCGGGCGGTGAAGCGGTCGCAGCCGAAGGGGTCGGAGACCTGGACCGGGTAGCCGTAGGCGTTCGGCGCGGGCACGTCCAGCAGGGCCGGGTCGCGCAGCGGCAGGCCGTAGGCGATGGCGGTCTCGCGGGCGACCCCGCGCAGCGACAGGCAGTAGCCGCGGTCGGGCGTGACGGCGATGTCCAGGACCTCGTCGACCAGTTCGAGCAGCTCGATGGCGTCGGTGCCCACCTCGTACTCCGGCGGGAGCACGATGATGCCGTGTGTCCCGTCGTCGCCCATGCCCAGCTCGTCCGCGGAGCAGATCATGCCGTGGGAGGTCCTGCCGTACGTCTTGCGCGCGGAGATCGCGAAGCCGCCGGGCAGCACGGCGCCCGGGAGGACCACGACGACCTTGTCGCCGACGGAGAAGTTGCGGGCGCCGCAGACGATCTCCTGGGGCTCACCGGTGCCGTTGGCCCGGCCGACGTCGACGGTGCAGAAGCGGATGGGCTTCTTGAAGCCCTCCAGCTCCTCGATGGTGAGCACCTGGCCGACGACGAGCGGCCCCTTGAGGTCGGTGCCGAGCTGCTCGACGGTCTCGACCTCGAGGCCGACCGAGATCAGCTTCTCCTGGACGTCGCGCCCGGTCTCCGTCGCCGGCAGGTCGACGTACTCCCGCAGCCAAGAAAGCGGGACCCGCATCAGATCTCCATCCCGAACGGCCGGGTGAACCGGACGTCACCCTCGACCATGTCTCGCATGTCTTCGACGTTGTGGCGGAACATGAGCATCCGCTCGATGCCGAACCCGAAGGCGAAGCCGCTGTACCTCTCGGGGTCGACGCCGCAGGCGGTGAGGACCCGCGGGTTGACCATGCCGCAGCCGCCCAGCTCGATCCAGCCCTCGCTGGAGCAGGTGCGGCAGGGCCGGTCGGGGTTGCCGACGGACTCGCCCTTGCACACGTAGCAGAGCATGTCCATCTCGGCGCTCGGCTCGGTGAAGGGGAAGTAGTTGGGGCGCAGCCGCGTCTTCATGTCCGGGCCGAAGAGCGACTGGACCATGTGGTCCAGGGTGCCCTTGAGGTCGGCCATGGTCAGGCCCTCGTCCACGGCCAGCAGCTCGATCTGGTGGAAGACCGGGGTGTGGGTCGCGTCCAGCTCGTCGGTGCGGTACACCCGGCCGGGGCAGACGATGTAGACCGGCAGCTCGCGCTCCAGCAGGGCGCGGGCCTGCACGGGCGAGGTGTGGGTGCGCAGGATGACACCGGAGTCGCCGTTCTCGCCCTGGGGGCCGTCGACGAAGAAGGTGTCCTGCATCTGCCGGGCCGGGTGGTCCGGGGTGAAGTTGAGGGCGTCGAAGTTGAACCACTCCGCCTCGACCTCGGGGCCCTCGGCGATCTCGTATCCCATGGACACGAAGACGTCCGCGACGCGCTCCATCATGGTGGTCAGCGGGTGCCGGGCGCCGGCCGGGACGCGGTCGTACGGGAGTGTGACGTCCACCGCCTCCTCGACCAGGACGCGGGCGTCCCGCTCGGCCTCCAGCTCCACCTGGCGGGCGGCGAGGGCCTTGTTCACGGCGCCGCGGGCCATGCCGACGCGCTTGCCGGCCTCGGCCTTGGCGTGCGGGGGCAGGGCGCCGATCTCGCGGTTGGCGAGGGCCAGCGGGGAGGCCGGGCCGGTGTGGGCGACCTTCGCCTCGTGGAGCGTGTCGAGCGAGTCCGCGGCGGCGAAGGCGGCGAGCGCCTCGTCCCGCATGCGCTCGATCTCTTCCGGTTTCAACGCCTCGACCTCGACAGGGTCGTACGACTTATTCGGTGCCGACATCTCTTCCCGTACTTCCGATTGGCTGGCGGATGGTCCCCGTCACCGGCTGATGGACAGTGCGTCCTGGCTTTCGGGACACAAAGGTGCCAAAGGCCGAGTCTAACGGGGTGGAGGTGTGCCGATGCGCCCGTGGGCCACTAGGCGAGATACGCCGGGGCCGCCACGGGCAGCGTAAAGCGGAACTCGGCGCCGCCGCCGGGGGCGCGGCCGACCGTGATGGTGCCGCCGTGGGCCTCGACGATGCCCTTGACGATGTACAGCCCGAGCCCGGTGCCGCCGCGCTTGCTGCCCCGCCAGAAGCGGGTGAAGACGCGGTTCATGGACTCCTCCGGGATGCCGGGCCCCTCGTCGCTCACCGTGACCGACGTGGCTGCGTTCTCGCCGTCCTCGCCCTCACGCGGGGACGCCGAGGGCGTGACGTCAATGGTGACGGTTCCCTCACCGTGCCGCACGGCATTTTCGATGAGGTTGCTGAGGACCTGGTCGATCTTGTCGGGGTCCGCCCACAGCGCGGGCAGCGGCTGTTCGATGCGGAGCAGGAAGCGGTCGGCGGGCTGGCCGGCGGCGACGTAGGCCTGGATGTGCCGGGAGACGGCGGCCCCGATGTCGACGGGCTGGCGGCGCAGCTCCAGGCGCCCGGAGTCGATGCGGGAGATGTCGAGCAGCTCGGCGATGAGGCGGGTGACCCGGTCGGCGTCGGCGTCGACGGTCTCCAGCATGAGCCGCTTCTGGTCGTCGGTGAAGCGTTCCCACTTGGCGAGGAGGGTGGCGGTGAAGCCCTTCACGGAGGTCAGCGGGGAGCGCAGCTCGTGGGCGACGGTGGCGATCAGCTCGGCGTGGCTGCGCTCGGTACGGCGGCGGGCCTCGGTGTCCCGCAGGGAGACGACCACGGTGCGCACCGGCCCCAGCGGCTCCTCCCGTACGTAGCGGGCGGAGACCAGCACCTCCCGGCCGCCGGGCAGCAGCAGGTTGCGCTCGGGCTGCCGGACCCGGATGGCGAGCCCGCCGTAGGGGTCGGTGAGCTGCCACCAGCGGCGGCCCTCCAGGTCCTCCAGCGGCAGCGCCCGCTCCAACGGCCGGCCGAGGGCGTCGGCGGCCCGTACGGCGGTGATGCGGGCGGCGGCGGCGTTGAAACAGACCACCCGGCCGTGCGCGTCGGCGACGACGAGGCCGTCGGGCAACTGGTCGGGATCGAAGCCGAATGCCGCGTCGCGGTGCCGGGGCACGGCGGCCTGTCGCGCGTCCCGTCCCTCCGGCGCGGTGCTCGTGCCGGCCACAGTCATCCCCGAACCCCACCTCTCAGACCGCGAGCGGCCCCGAGTTGGTCACCCTACTAGCTCTGGGTGACGGATCGGCACCCTCCGGAGGCGCGCTGTGCGCGGGCCGACGCGTAGAGACATACGGCGGCGGCCGTGGCGAGGTTCAGGCTCTCGGCGCGTCCGTGGATGGGGACGCTCACGACGGCGTCGGCGAGGGCGCGGGTCTCCTGCGGGAGCCCCCAGGCCTCGTTGCCGAACACCCACGCGGTGGGCCCGCCCATGGTGCCCCGGTCCAGCTCCTCGTCCAGGTCGCGGTCCCCGGCGCCGTCGGCGGCGAGGATGCGCACGCCCGCGTCCTTCAGTCCCGCCACGGCCCGCTCGACGGGGACGCCGACGGCGACGGGCAGGTGGAAGTGGGAGCCGACGGAGGCGCGTACGGCCTTGGGGTTGTACAGGTCGACGGAGGCGTCGGTGAGGATCACGGCCTCGGCGCCGGCGGCGTCCGCGCAGCGCAGCACCGTGCCGGCGTTCCCCGGGTCCCGCACGTGGGCGAGGACGGCGACGAGCCGGGGGCGGGCGGCGAGGATGTCCTCGAAGGGGGTGTCCAGGAACCGGCAGACCCCGACCAGCCCCTGCGGGGTGACGGTGGTGGAGATCTCGGCGATGACCTCCTCGGAGGCCAGGTGCAGCCGGGCGCCCGCGTCCCGCGCCTCCCCCACGATGTCGGCGTACCGCTCCGCGGCCTCGACGGTGGCGAACAGCTCGACCAGGGTGGCCTGCCCGCCGGACCGGTGCCCGGCGGCCTCCCGCACGGCCTGCGGGCCCTCCGCGAGGAACAGCCGGTCCTTCCCCCGGAAGTTCCGCTTGGCGAGCCGCCGCGCGGCGCTCACCCGGGCGGACCGGGGGGAGATGAGTTCGGGGGAGACGGGGGGCATCCTCTTACCTTCGAAAACTCGTGTCCGCCGCGGCGGCGACCGGCCTCGGCGGCGGATTCAGGCGGTGCCGCACCCCACTGCGGGGAGGGCGCGGTGTGTCCCGCGCCGCGGCGAGTCCGCCCGTGGGACGGCGCGGCCACCCGTGGCCGCGCGGCGTCGTCGGCAAACAGCAGGACCCGCAAGCCGTGCAGCCTGCGGGTCCCTCGGTCACATCGGCTCGTAGCCGGCGCTTCACGCAGCCTTCGGGGCGTTGACGTCCGACGGCAGCGCCTTCTGCGCGACCTCGACCAGCGCCGCGAAGGCGCCTGCGTCGTGCACGGCCAGCTCGGCCAGGATCTTGCGGTCGACCTCGACGTTCGCCGCCTTCAGACCCTGGATGAAGCGGTTGTACGTCATGCCGTTGGCGCGGGCAGCGGCGTTGATGCGCTGGATCCAGAGCTGCCGGAAGTCGCCCTTGCGCTTCTTGCGGTCGTTGTAGTTGTAGACCAGCGAGTGGGTGACCTGCTCCTTGGCCTTGCGGTACAGGCGCGAACGCTGACCGCGGTAGCCGGAGGCCTGCTCGAGGATCGCCCGGCGCTTCTTGTGGGCGTTGACTGCCCGCTTGACGCGTGCCACTTGTTAACTCCTTGTAGCGGGGTCGTGGTGGTGCTCACACGACCCGGAAACGATTCGGTCCCGGTCCAGACGCACGGCGCTCAGGCGGCGCCGCGACGTCACTTGCCGAGAAGCTTCTTGATCTTCGCGGCGTCGCCCGGGGCCATCTCGGCGTTGCCGGTGAGGCGACGCGTGACACGGGACGACTTGTGCTCGAGCAGGTGGCGCTTGCCGGCGCGCTCGCGCAGCACCTTGCCGGAGCCGGTGATCTTGAAGCGCTTGCTGGCACCGCTGTGCGACTTGTTCTTCGGCATAGCGCCGTTATCTCCTCGTCGGTGGCGCTCCGGTGCCCGGTCGTGAAACCGGGCACGGTGGAGCGTCGCTCAGTTCTGTCGGTTACATCCTCGGGGACGCACGTCCCCCGGGATCACGCCTCGGCAGGTTCCTCGGCGGACACCTCGGCCTCGTCGTGCACCTCGGCCTCGTCGTGCTCCCCGGCCTCGGCGACGTTCTGCGACTTGCCGGGGTTCGCCTTCGCGTCGGCCTTGCGGGCCTCCTGCGCCTGACGGGCCTCGGCCATCGCCTCGGTCTTCTTCTTGTGCGGACCGAGAACCATGATCATGTTTCGGCCGTCCTGCTTCGGGTTCGACTCGATGAACCCGAGGTCCTGGACGTCCTCCGCGAGACGCTGCAGCAGTCGGTAGCCCAGCTCGGGGCGCGACTGCTCACGGCCACGGAACATGATCGTGATCTTGACCTTGTCGCCCTGCTTGAGGAACCGGACGACGTGACCCTTCTTGGTGTCATAGTCGTGCGGGTCGATCTTCGGCCGGAGCTTCATCTCCTTGATGACCGTGTGCGCCTGGTTCTTGCGCGCCTCACGGGCCTTCATGGCCGACTCGTACTTGAACTTGCCGTAGTCCATGAGCTTGCACACGGGCGGACGGGCGGTCGCCGCGACCTCGACCAGGTCCAGGTCGTACTCCTGTGCAAGCTCCAGTGCCTTCGCGAGCGGCACGATGCCGACTTGCTCGCCACTGGGACCTACAAGTCGCACCTCGGGAACGCGAATCCGGTCGTTGATGCGGGGCTCGGCGCTGATGGATCCTCCTCGGTAGCACCACACGGCGGTCTGGCGGACAGCCGCGTTATGTCTGTGTTCGTCAAGACCTAACCGCCCCGAGGCACAAAAAATGCCCCGGACGATCACATGCGGGGCTCCAAGCACTACCGGAGCACCGCCGCGATATCGCGGGGCGCAAATTCGGGCGACTCCATCGTCCGTACGGAACGATGGGGGCCGCCTGACCGGATGACCCGCCGTCCCTGAGGATGGTCGGGTGGGAGATCGGAGCCTCCACTTGTGGGCCGGGCAAACATGTCCGGCCGGTCGTCAATCAGACTAGCAGCATCACTTGACAAGGGCTAATTGAGGGAGGCCCGCCGGGACCACCTATCGTGTGGGGCATGAGTGACACCCCTCCTGAATCCCCCGACTTCGACGCGATGACCCGGGACATCGCCGAGGTCCCCGCCGTCGAGGTGATCGTGACGGTCGCCGTCAACCTGATGAGCGCCGCCGCCGTGAAGCTCGGGCTGAGCGAGGAGGGCGAGTCGTACAAGGACCTGGACGAGGCCCGCAAGCTGATCAGCGCGCTCGCCGGCCTGCTGGACGCGAGCACGACCGAGATCAGCTCCTTCCACGCGGCCCCGCTGCGCGACGGCCTGAAGTCGCTCCAGCGGGCGTTCCGCGAGGCGTCGGTCGTCCCGGACGAGCCGGGCCAGGGACCGGGCGAGAAGTACACCGGCCCCGTCTACGGCTAGTCCGTCCCGCTCATCCGCGCACGTACAGGGGCTCGCCCGGAGGCGTGGTCCCGGCCGGCAGCAGTGCCAGGTCGAGGCCGCGCACCAGGCGGGCCCGCAGTGTCTCGTCGGCCGCCAGGCGCTCGGCGACCGCCCGGGCGGCCTCGGCCGGCGGAACGCCCGGGTCGAGGACGAGCGCGAGGGTGCCGTCGGCCCGGCCGGGCCCGAGGTGGGCGCGGAGCACGGCGGGTTCCGCCGCCCCACCGCCGTACGGACGGCCTCGACGACCGCCGGATCGGCGAGCGGGTCGATGCTGGTGCGGCCCTCGGCGAGGGCGAGCAGCGCCGGGCCGGTCAGCTCGAACGGCACCGGACCTGCGAGGTCCAGCACGACCGTGTCGGCCTTCTCGTGCGCGGCGGCCTCCAGCGCCTGGCGCAGGGGTACGGCGACCGGGCGGGCCCCCGGGTCCCAGCGGGCCAGGGAGTCGGTGGAGGTGAAGGCGGGCAGCGCGGGTGCGGTCGCCGGCCTTCAGGGTGGGTACGGCCATGTCGCTGGTCTTCTCGCGGCGCAGCCCGTTCTCGTCCTCCTGCACCTCGCCGAGCACGGCGACGACGGGGACGAGCAGGCGGGCGCTCTTGAGCGCCTCCAGGACGGGCCCGAGGGCGCTGCGGTCCTCGGCCCAGGCGGCGAGGGCGGCGCTCAGCCGGGGGTCGGCGGAGCCGTCGTCGTCGGAGAAGCCGGGGTCGGGGATGTTCTTGTTCGCCACGGTCACCGACCCTACCGGGGGCATGCCACCGGTAGGCCGCGGGGCCGGTGACGCCCGCTCACAGGAATCCCGGCATTCCCCCAGGTGACGCCCGGCCCCAGGAAGCGCACAGCTCGCGCCCCCGGGCATCGCGGACATGGAGTTCCCCCGTGCCCGCCGTCGTCGCCGTGAGCGGGGTGATCGCCGGCGGCACGGTCGGTACGCGGGAGCGCTGCGCGCACCGGGACCGCGGCCGTATCGTCGGCGACGCCCCCGGCCTCCCCCTCGGCCGGGGCGGGTGAGGAGGCGTCGGTGGAACCCGTCACGGAACCCGCGGTGGACCGGGACGCGCTGCTGTCCGGGGCGATGGCGCGGGTGAGCGTGCCGTCCGGTGCGCGGGTGTCGGCGGCGGTTCTGGAGACGGGCTCCGGTGACAGCGCCGTGTACGGCGACGCGGCCTTCGACACGGCGAGCATCGTCAAGGTCGACATCCTGGCCGCGCTGCTGCTCCGGGCGCAGGACGCGGGGGCGGGGGCTGACGGCGGCCGAACGGGCGTACGCCACGAAGATGATCCGGAACAGCGACAACGCGTCCGCGACGGCGCTGTGGCACACGATCGGGGGCGCGGCCGGCCTGGACGCGGCGAACGCACGCTTCGGCCTGAGCGCGACCTCGGGCGGTGACGGCGGCCTGTGGGGGCTGACCCGGACGACGGCCGCGGACCGACTCGTCCTGCTCCGGCAGGTGTTCGGGGAGGACTCCCTGCTGAGCGCGGCCTCGCGCACGTATGTGCGGGGGCTGATGAGGACGGTCCGGGCGGACCAGCGGTGGGGGGTGTCGGCCGCCGCCCGGGGCGACTCCTGGGCGCTGAAGAACGGCTGGCTGCCGCGCGGCACGACGGGACTGTGGGACGTGAACAGCGTCGGCCGGGTGACGGTGGACGGTACCGGCTACCTGGTGGCGGTGCTGTCGGACGGCACCGGGAGCCGGGCGGAGGGCATCGCGCTGGTGGAGGAGGCGGCCAAGGCGGCGGTGTCGGCGTTCACCGCCGGCTGAGACGTCCCTTTCCACGGCCCCGCCACAGGACGACGCCCGCGATCAGCAGGACCGCGCCGGCGCCGCCGGCCAGCGGGCCCGCCCAGTCGGAGGCCGAGGAGGCCGCCCCGGGAGCGTCGGGACCGGCACCGAAGTACCGCTCGCCGTACGACGCCGGGCGCAGGCCCTCCGGTTTCAGACGGGCCGCCGACTCCAGGGCCGCCGCCGGGTCGATCATCCCGAATCCCCGGGAGTCGTCCCGGCCGCCCACCGGGGCGTTCCGCGCGGTGTCCTCCAGAAGCCTCTTGATCTGCGCCGGGGCCAGCGCGGGGTGGGCCGACCTGATGAGCGCGGCCACGCCGGAGACGAACGCGGACGCGGCGCTCGTACCCCAGCCCTCGTAGTACTTGTGGTCGGGGTCGGCGATGATGACGCCGACACCGGGCGCGCTGACCGCCGCGTACCAGCGGCGGGTGGAGAACGAGGCGCGGGTGCCGTAGCGGTCGACGGCGGTGGCGGCGATGACGCCCGGATAGGCGGCCGGGTAGGAGACGTGGTCGCCCTTGTCGCCGCCGTTGCCCGCGGACGCCACGACGACCACGCCCTTCTTCAGGGCGTACTGCACGGCCTCGTCCTCGCCGGGCTCCGGATGCGCCGAGTTCGAGTCGTCGCCGAGGGAGAGGTTGATGACGTCGGCGCCGTGGTCGGCGGCCCAGCGGATGCCCTCGGCGAGGGCGCTGCCACGCTCGGTACGGGCCCTGGCGCGGGCCGAGTCGCCGTCCTCCAGGATCACCCGCACCGGCAGGATCCCCGCCTCGGGGGCGACGCCCATGACGCCGTCGGCGTTGCCGGGGCCGTGGCCGTGCCCGGCGATGATCCCGGCCATGGCGGTGCCGTGCCGCGCCCATGTGCGGTCGCCGGGCCCGGCACCGAAACCGATCATGTCCTTGGCGGGCAGGACGTTGCCGGCGAGGTCCGGGTGGCCGGCCTCGACACCGGTGTCCAGGACGGCGACGGTGACGCCCCGGCCCTTGGTGGTCTGCCACGCCCGGTCCAGGTGGAGGGCGGAGAGGGCCCACTGCCGGTCGCGGATGCTGTCGGCGTGGGCGGCGGTGGCCGGCAGCAGGGCGAGCGAGCCGGCGAGCAGCAGGCTCAGCGCCGCCGTGCGGATGTGCGTCATGCGGGCTTCTCCGAGGCTGTGCCGACGGTCTCGCGCAGGCGCCGTTCGATGCGGTCGGCCAGGCCCTGGGCCTCGTTGCCGAGGCCGGCCTGGGCCGGTGCCGTGGTCGCGCCGGAGCCGACGGCGTCCGCGGCGGGCTGGGGGGCGTCGACGGTACGGCCGTCGGCCCAGCCGGAGACGGCGTAGGCGACGACGGGTGCGTCGGTGAGGACGGAGACGGTCCAGGACGCGCGCTGGCGGTCGCCGAACGCGGCGGCGGCCGTGCCCGGGGCGGCGTACGGCCGGGGCATCAGGTCGGCGCGCCGGTCCAGGCGCTCGGTACGGAAGCGGTTGGCGAGCGCGGACATCGCGGCGGGGTCGGCCTCGGTGAACAGCAGGCCGACGGTGGTGACATGGCTCTGGGTGGCGTCGGTGTAGGTGGCGCGGAGCAGCCGTCGGCAGCCGACGGGGGAGAGGACCTTGCGCAGCAGCGGGTCGAGGGCGTGGCCGCAGCCGCTGTCCGGGGCGACGGCGATCCGGGTCCAGGTGCGGTCGGCTCCGCCGGGGCCGGCGCCGGTGCCCTGGACGGTGGGCGGGAACAGCTCGTCCACGGGCACGCTGTGCCAGAGGGTCCCGGCGGCCGTGTACGCGTCGACGGAGGCGTGGTCACCGGCGTCCCCGGTGAGCCAACTGCCGGTGACGGCACCACCGATGAGACCGAGACCGAGCACGAGGCAGGCTGCTGCTGCGGCGGTGCGCGGCCCGCGGCGGCCGGGCGTCCGCTCGCCGGAGGTCTCGGGCTCCGCGAACGTGACGACGGGCCGGGCGGCCGGGGCGGCGCTCCAGGAGTGGGCCGGGTCGGGCGGGGTGCCCACGGGACGCACGGGGCGCCATCGGACTCCAGGCCCCACCACCGGACACCGACTCGACCGGCCCGTCCGCGGTACCGGCCCCGGCCCGAACACGCTCACCGCGGACACCGGAGGTCGCACCGACCCCGGGGGTCTCACGGACACCGGAGGACCCACCGGGACCGGAAGCCCCACCCACACCGCCGGCCCCGGACACGGCCCCGTCACGACGGCCCCGCGCGGCCCCTGCGGGCGCCGTCGCGGCAGGGCGCCCCGGCGCGGGGCGCTCCGGCGCGGGGCGCTCCGGCGCGGGGAACGCGGCCGGCCTGGAAGGCGCGGAGGGCACGGGAGGCGCGGAGGGCACGGGAGGCGCGGAGGGCGCGGGGGGCACGGAGGGCGCGGGGGGCACGGAGGGCGCGGGGGGCGCCGACGGTACGGGGGGTGCGGAGGCGGGGCGCCGGGGTTCCGAAGGTGTGGAGGCGGGGCGCCGGGGGCTGCGGGGGCGCGGAGGGAGGCGACGACGGCGAGGACGCTGACGAGGCCGAGGCCGTCGAGGACGCCGAAGGGATCGGGCGGAGCCGGGCCGTAGTTTCCGACGGGGTCTGCGCCGGGGCGCCGCCCCGCGGCCTGGACTCCCTGCCGGGACGCGGCCGGGCGGTCGCCTCGGAGGCCGTCCCCGACAGGGGCTCCCCCGCGGCAACCGGAGCCGCCTGCGCCGCGGGGCGCTCCCTGCCCGCCACCGCGGGGCCTCCCGGCGTCGTCGGGCCCGGCGATGCTGCCGGACCTGCCGGGACCGCCGAGGCCGCAGGGCGTGCCCAGGCCGCCGGACCTTCCGGGGCAGCCGAACCCGCCGAGGCGGCCTCGCCCACCGGGGCCGCCGGGCCTGGCCACGTCGGCCGGCCCGCCGAAGCCCCCTGGCCCCCCTGGCCTGCCGAAGTCCTGGAACCGGAGCGGCTCACCGGGGCCGTCGGGTCCACGCTCGCCGCGTCTGCCCGTCGGCCGGGCCGCCCGGCCGGGCGGGGCGGGGTGGGGCTGCCGCGGTGGGGGTCGTGTCCGGTGTTCGGCGAGATGTCGGGGAAGCGGGCCGAGGCGGGGGGCGGTGGCGGGCTCACGGGGTCGGGGACCTCGGGTACGGCCCGGCCGGCCCGTGGCCGGGGGGTGAAGACCGAGGGTTCGTCGTCGGGGTCGTAGGCGTCGCCGGCGCGCGGAGCGGCGGTCGGGCGGGTGGGGGCGGGGCGGGCCGGCGGGTGCTGGGGCGGGAGGCCCGGGGGCGTACCCGGCGGGCGCGGCCCGGTGCCGGCGGGCTGTCCGGGCGGGGTCGACGGACGTCGCGGGACGGGAGCGTGCCGCGCTTCCGTGCTCATGCACTCCCCGTTTCCTCGTGCCCGGGCCGTTTCTCGTACGCGGGCCGTCGTGCTGCTCGGCCGCGCCCGGTACGGAAGCTCCTGCCGGGCACGCATACCCGTACGGCCGGACCGGCATCCCGGTTCAGATCGGTGTGCCGGGCGCGTCGCGCCGTACGTGCGCGTCACTCTACGGGTTGCCGGGAGCCGGGACGGAACCGGTGCGCGGGCCCGCGGCATCTGCCCGGAACGTCCCCCTACCCTGCGGTAATCCTGTCTGGCAGGCTTCGGCCATGACTGCGCGCGCCGCTGACCGGGCCCGTTACGACCGGGCCACCGCCCATCTCGACGCCCCCCTCGCGATCGTGGACCTCGACGCGTTCGACGCCAACGCCGCCGACCTGGTCCGCCGTGCGGGAGGCAAGCCCGTCCGGGTCGCCAGCAAGTCGGTCCGCTGCCGGGCCCTGCTGGAACGGGTCCTGGCCCGGGACGGGTTCGGGGGCATCATGTCGTTCACCCTGGCGGAGTCGCTGTGGCTGGCGCGGTCGGGGTTCGAGGACGTCCTGCTGGCCTATCCGTCGGCCGACCGGGCCGGGTTCGCGGAGCTGGCCGCCGATCCCAAGCCCGCCGCTGCCGTCACGGTGATGGTCGACGACCCGGCGCAGCTCGACCTCATCGACGCCGCCCGCGACGGCGGGCGTGAAGTGGTGCGCGTGTGTCTGGAGTTGGACACCTCGCTGATGTTGCTCGGCGGCCGGGTACGGGTGGGCGCCCGCCGCTCGCCGCTGCGCTCCCCCGCCCAACTCGCCGAGCTGGCACGCTCGGTGGCCCGGCGACCGGGGTTCCGGCTGGTGGGGATCATGGCGTACGAGGGGCATGTCGCCGGGGTCGGGGACGCGGTGGCCGGACGGCCGCTGCGCTCGCGGGCGATCCGGCTGATGCAGGCCGCTGCCCGGCGGGAGCTGGCCGAGCGGCGGGCCGCGGTCGTGCGGGCGGTGCGGGCCGTCGTCCCCGACCTGGAGTTCGTCAACGGCGGCGGCACCGGCAGTGTGCAGCACACCGCCGCCGAGGACGCGGTGACGGAGATAGCGGCCGGCTCGGGGCTGTACGTACCGCGCCTGTTCGACAACTACACCTCGTTCAGGGGCCGTCCGGCCGCTCTCTTCGCCCAGCCGGTCGTACGGCGGCCCGGTGTGGGTGTCGTCACCGTGCTGGGCGGCGGCTATCCGGCCTCCGGTGCCGCCGGCCGTGACCGGCTGCCGGTGCCGTATCTGCCGGAGGGGCTGGCGTACGACCCGCAGGAGGGTCCCGGCGAGGTGCAGACCCCGCTGCTCGGCTCCCCCGCCGACGACCTGCTCGTCGGCGACAAGGTGTGGTTCCGGCACGCCAAGGCGGGTGAGCTGTGCGAGCGGTTCGACGCGCTGCACCTGATCGAGGGGGACGCGGTGACGGCGACCGTGCCGACCTACCGGGGCGAGGGGCAAACGTTCCTGTGAGGGCCGGTCAGTAGACCGTGTCCGGCCGGTCCGGCAGCACCGAGCCGTCCGCGCGGCGCAGCGGTCCGCGCGTGCCGTCGGGCGCGGTGTACGCCGTGGTCGAGCACGGGTAGGGGGCGGGCCGGCGCGGCAGCGGGGCGAGGAACATCGGGTTGACCAGCCAGCGGCCGTCCGCGTCGTCGTACGCCCGGCACATCAGCTCGGGCTTGTTGCGGTTGATCACGAGGTGGGCACCGGTGGCGTCCCCGACGAAGGTGACGTCGGTGTCGGCGTCCCCGGCGGCGAGAGCGGGCCGCCGCTCGCGGGGCTGGCGCCGCCAGGCGCGCGCGCCCCGGACGCCGTACACCTGCTCGTCGATCCAGCAGCGCTTGCCGTCGATGTACGGGATGACCGCGCCCCGGCCGCCCGGGACGCCGCCGCAGCCCTCGGTGCGTGCGGTGATGCGGCCCCGGCGGTCGAGGACCGGGCGGATGGCGAGGGTGTGCGCGGCGTCGACGCCGACCGCGCGGGACCAGACCTCGGTGACGGGCTCGACGCCGGCCGAGACGACGTACACCCGGAATCCGGCGCGGCGCAGGGTGTCGATCAGGGCGCGCTGCTGGTCGTAGTAGCGGACGTAGGCGGGGACCGTGTGGGTGCCGAGGGCGCGGGTCGCGCCGACGGGGGCGGCCAGGGCCTCGCGGCGGGCGGCGCGGGCGTAGGAGGCGAGGTCGGCGGGGGTGCGGCCGGCGAAGAGCGGGGAGACCCAGGCGTACTGCGGGACCGTACGGCGGTGGTTCCAGCGGCCGGCGAAGGCGGGGGCGCCGCTCATGGTGGTGCCGTTCTCGCGGATCTCCACGATCTCGTCCGTGCAGCGGGGCCGGGCCGAGGTCGGCAGGGACGTGCCGGCGCCGGTGCCGCAGGCGGATGTGAGGGCGCGGTCGGCGGCGTCCGTCAGCCAGGCGCTGGTGTCCTTCCAGCGGGCCGGGCGCGGCAGGCGGTCGTGGCGCAGGGCCCAGGAGAGGGTGGCGTCGGTGACGTCGTTCCTGGTGACCGTGTTGTCCCAGTCGAAGGCGGCGACCGCTTGGGTGTGTCCCGAGCAGGTGCCGCGGGCGTCGATGACCTGTTGCAGGCGGGCGCGGTTGTCGCCGTACCAACTGCCGTGCAGCCGCGGGCAGTCGGTGGGGCGGGTCGTCGGTGCGGTGGGCGCGGCCGCCAGGGCGGCGGCCGCTGCCAGGAGCCACGCGAGATGCTGTCGCATATGCGCGGACCGTACACCTTCGTCCCTACAGGGGGGTGACGTACGCGCCCGAGATGCCGCCGTCCACCAGGAAGTCGGTGGCGTTGACGAAGGAGGAGTCGTCGCTGGCCAAGAAGGCGACGGCGGCGGCGATCTCCTCGGCCTCGGCGAACCGGCCGACCGGGATGTGCACCAGGCGGCGCGCGGCCCGCTCGGGGTCCTTGGCGAACAGCTCCTGGAGCAACGGGGTGTTCACCGGGCCCGGGCACAGGGCGTTGACCCGGATCCCCTCGCGGGCGAACTGCACGCCCAGCTCGCGGGACATGGCGAGGACGCCGCCCTTGGAGGCCGTGTAGGAGATCTGCGAGGTGGCCGCGCCCATCCGCGCCACGAAGGACGCCGTGTTGATGATGGAGCCCCTGCCCTGGCGGCGCATGTAGGGCAGGGCGGCCTTGCAGCACAGGTAGACGGAGGTGAGGTTGACCTCCTGGACGCGTTTCCAGGCCTCCAGTCCGGTCTCCAGGATGGAGTCGTCGTCGGGCGGGGAGATGCCGGCGTTGTTGAAGGCGATGTCGACGCCGCCGTACGTGTCGTACGCCGTCCGGAACAGGGTCTCGACCTGCTCGGGATCGGTGACGTCGGTCTTCACGAAGAGCCCGCCGGTCTCGTCGGCGGCGGCCCTGCCCCGGGGCTCGTCCACGTCGGCGCAGACGACGTGGGCGCCCTCGGAGGCGAGCCGGCGGGCGGCGGCGAGTCCGATGCCGCTGCCGGCTCCGGTGACGACGGCGGTACGGCCGGCCAGGCGGCGGCAGACGGTGTCGGTGCGCTGAGTGGTCACTGTGCGGGGCCCTCCGTGCTGAGGAAGACGTTCTTGGTCTCGGTTAAGGCGGTCAGGGCGTCGGGGCCGAGTTCGCGGCCGAGCCCGGACTGCTTGAAGCCGCCGAACGGGGTCCAGTAGCGGACGCTGGAGTGGGAGTTGACGGACAGGTTGCCCGCGCGGACGGCCCGGGACAGGCGCAGGGCGCGGCCGAGGTCCCGGGTCCACAAGGACCCGGAGAGGCCGTAGGGGGTGTCGTTGGCGAGGCGGACGGCGTCCTCCTCGTCGGTGAAGGGCAGCAGTACGGCGACGGGGCCGAAGATCTCCTCGCGGGCGGCCCGGCCACCCGGCCGCTCGCCGGTGAGGACGGTCGGCGGGAACCAGAAACCGGGGCCGTCGGGGGCACTGCCGCGCAGGGCGGGGGCGTCCTCGGGGACGTAGGAGCGTACGCGGTCGAGCTGCAGCCGGGAGATCAGCGGGCCCATCCCGGTCCTCTCGTCGGCGGGGTCGCCCACGACGACGGCGGCCAGCGCACCGGCGAGCAGGTCACGGGCCTCCTCGTACACCGTCTCCTGGACGAGGATGCGGGTGCGGGCGCAGCAGTCCTGGCCGGAGTTGTCCAGGAAGGAGAACGGGTCGAGGGCGGCTTCGAGGTCGGCGTCGGCGAAGACGATGTTCGGGCTCTTGCCGCCGAGTTCCAGGGTGACCGGTTTGACCAGGCGGGCGCAGCACTGCATGATCTCGCGGCCGGTGCGGGTGGAGCCGGTGAACACGATCTTGGCGACGTCCGGGTGGTCCACCAGGGCGCGGCCGGCGGTGTGGCCGTGGCCGGGCAGCACCTGGAGGACGTGCTCGGGCAGGCCCGCCTCCAGGGCGAGCGCGGCGAGCCGGAGCGCGGTGAGGGGGGTGGTCTCGGCGGGCTTGAGGACGACCGCGTTGCCGGCGGCCAGGGCGGGGAAGGAACCCCAGGCGGCGATCGGCATGGGGAAGTTCCAGGGGGCGATCACGCCGATCACGCCCAGGGGTTCCTGGAAGGTGACGTTCCAGCCGCCGGGTACCGGGATCTGCCGGCCGAGCAGGCGTTCGGCGCCACCGGCCGCGTAGAGGAGCAGGTCGCGGGCGTTGCCGGCCTCCCAGCGGGCGTTGCCGATGGTGTGGCCGGCCTCCCGGACCTCCAGCTCGGCGAGTTCCTCGGTGTGGGAGTCGACGACGTCGGCGAAACGGCGGAGCAGGTGGGCCCGGTCGGCAGGGGCGAGGGCGGCCCACCCGGCCTGGGCGCGGGCGGCGCGTACGACGGCGGCGTCCACGTCCTCGGCGGTGGCGGCGGGGACGGTGGCGACGACCTCCTCGGTGGCGGGGTTGACGATCACCAGCTCGTGCGGGTCGTGCGGGCCGGACGACTCGTGCGGCTCGGACACGTGAGGACCTTTCACCGGCGGAGCGTGACTGGCGTTCGGGGGCGGTTCACAGGCGCTCGAAGGAGCGGCGCAGCTCCCAGTCGGTGACCGCGGCGTCGAAGGCCGCCAGCTCCACGCGCGCCATGTTGCGGTAGTGGTCGACGACCTCGTCACCGAAGGCGGCCCGGGCGATCGGGCTGTTCTCCCAGAGTTCGGCGGCCTCGCGCAGGGTGGTGGGCACGTGCGCGAAACCGGCGGTGTAGGCGTTGCCGGCGCAGGGCTCGGGGAGTTCCAGCTTCCGCTCGATGCCGTACAGGCCGGCCGCGACCAGCCCGGCGACGGCCAGGTGCGGGTTGACGTCGCCGCCGGGCAGGCGGTTCTCGAAGCGCAGGGAGCGGCCGTGGCCGACCACGCGCAGGGCGCAGGTGCGGTTGTCGTGCCCCCAGGCGACGGCGGTCGGGGCGAAGGAGCCCGGCTGGAACCGCTTGTAGGAGTTGATGTTGGGGGCGTAGAGGAGCGAGAAGTCGCGCAGGGCGGCGAGCTGCCCGGCGAGGAAGTACCGCATCACCTCGGACATCCCGTCGGGCCCGGCCATGGCGTTGTTCCCCTCGGCGTCCGCGAGGGAGAGGTGGATGTGGCAGGAGTTGCCCTCGCGCTCGTTGTACTTGGCCATGAAGGTGATCGACACACCCTCCTGGGCGGCGATCTCCTTGGCGCCCGTCTTGTACAGGGCGTGCTGGTCGCAGGTGACGAGGGCCTCGTCGTAGCGGAAGACGATCTCGTGCTGGCCGGGGTTGCACTCGCCCTTGGCGGACTCGACGGTGAGGCCGGCGCCGGCCATGTCGTTGCGCAGGCGGCGCAGCAGGGGTTCGATGCGGCCGGTGCCGAGGATGGAGTAGTCGATGTTGTACTGGTTGGCCGGGGTCAGGTCGCGGTAACCGGCGTCCCAGGCCCGCTCGTAGCTGTCCCGGAAGACGAGGAACTCCAGCTCGGTGCCTGCCTGGGCGGTGTAGCCGAGTTCCGCGAGCCGCTCCCGCTGGCGGCGCAGGATCTGCCGCGGGGCGGCGCCGACCCCGGGGAGCCGTCCTCCCAGGCGAGATCGGCGACGAGCAGGGCGGTGCCGGGGTGCCAGGGGATGCGGCGCAGGGTGGCCGGGTCGGGACGCAGGGCGAAGTCGCCGTAACCGCGCTCCCAGGAGGACATCGCGTAGCCGTCGACGGTGTTCATCTCGGTGTCGACGGCGAGCAGGTAGTTGCAGCCCTCGGTGCCGTGGTGCAGGACCTCGTCGAGGAAGAAGCGGGCGGCGAACCGCTTGCCCTGGAGGCGCCCTTGCATGTCGGGGAAGGCCAGCACGACAGTGTCGATCTCACCGCCCGCGACGAGGGCGTGCAGTTCCTCGACGCTGAGCGGGGGTGTCGGTCTGCCACGGGAGAGCCTCCTTCGGCGCCATCGCGCTTTTTCGGCCGGGCCGGGAACCATAAGGTATTGCTGGGAACCAATGCCTGGGAAGGGGGCACGACAGGTGTCGCGGGAGACGGGACGGCAGGAGGCGCGGGCGCCCGGCGCCGGCGACCGGCTCGCCGCGGTGCTGCGGCCGGTGCGGGCGGGCAACGGCTTCGAGGAGGCGCTGGAGCAGATCCTCCAGATCGTCCGCCTCGGCCTGGTGCCGGACGGCGGGCGGCTGCCGGCCGAGCGGGAGCTGGCCGGGCGGCTGGGCATCAGCCGGGTGACGCTGCGCGAGGTCCTGAAGGTGCTCCAGGACCAGGGACTGGTGCGGGCGCGACGCGGGCGGTACGGCGGAACGTTCGTGCTGGCGCGCACGGACGCGGGCGGCGAGGACGAACTGCGGCGGCGCGTCGCCGGGACCGACATCGAGGACGTGCTGCGGTTCCGTGAGGTGCTGGAGGTGGGGGCGGCCGGGCTGTGCGCGGCGCACGGGCTGACGGGCGAGCAGGCGGACCGGCTGCGGACGGCGCTGGACCGCACGCGTGACGCGCCGCTGGCGGACTACCGCCGGGCGGACACGCTGCTGCACCTGACGCTGGCCGAGCTGTGCGGCTCACCTTCCCTGACGGCGCAGTACGCGGCGGTCCGCGCCACGGTGAACGACCTGCTGGACTGCATCCCGCTGCTGGTGCGCAACCTGGAGCACTCCCAGCGGCAGCACACGGCGCTGGTGGAGGCGGTGCTGGCCGGGGACGCCGACGGGGCGCGGGAGATGACGCGGGAGCACTGCGCGGGGACGGCGGCGCTGCTGCGGGGGTTCCTGGCGTGAGCCCGGTCTGCAATGGTACGGCGACTGACCTTTGACGGGTGGGCCGTCGGCTGCGGTTGGGCCTCCGACGGGGATGACCGTACGTCGGGAGGGTGGGAAGGGCCGCATGACCGTACGTCGGGAGGGTGGGGAGGGCGGCATGACCGTGCGACCGCTGATCGGTGTGAGCACGTACCTGGAGGCCGGGGCCCGCTGGGGCGTCTGGGAGCTGGAGGCGGCGCTGCTGCCGGCCGCGTATCCCAGGCTGGTACAGCGGGCCGGGGGGCTGGCGGTGCTGCTGCCGCCCGACACACCCGGGCGGGCGCGGGCCGCGGTGTCCCGGCTCGACGGGCTGGTGATCGCGGGCGGGCCGGACGTCGACCCGGCGCGGTACGGCGCGGAGCGCTTGCCGCGTACGGGGCCGCCCGCGCCGGAGCGGGACGCCTGGGAGCTGGCCCTGATCGACGCGGCGCTGGCGGCGGGCGTGCCGGTGCTCGGCATCTGCCGGGGCATGCAGCTACTGAACGTGGCCCTCGGCGGCACGCTGGTGCAGCATCTGGAGGGACACGTGGAACGGGTCGGCGTGTTCGGCGGCCATCCGGTGAAGCCGGTGCCGGGGACGCTGTACGCCGGGCTCGTCCCGGAGGAACTGACCGTGCCGACGTACCACCATCAGGCGGTGGAGCGGCTCGGGGCCGGGCTCGTGCCGTCGGCCTACGCGGCGGACGGGACGGTGGAGGCCGTCGAGCTTCCGGCGGAGCGGGGCTGCTGGGTGCTGGGGGTGCAGTGGCATCCGGAGATGGGTGAGGATCTGCGGGTGATGCGGGGGTTGGTGGGGGCGGCGTCGTGAGCGGGGGTGGTTCGGGGGCGGGTGCGGGGACGGTTCGGGGGCGGGTGCGGCGCCTTCGTGGCTGGTCGCGCAGTTCCCCGCGCCCCTTGGGGGGTTGCGGGGCCGTCCGTCTTCAGTGGGGTCAGGAGTTTGTCAGGGTGAGGAGGTCTCGGGCCGGGCCTGTGGGGCGGTGGCCTGTGGGCCATACCGCTCGTAGGGCTCGGCGCAGGGAGATGTCCTGGACCGGGATGCCGACCAGTCGTCGTGTCGCCAGCTCCTCCCCCACCGCCAGTTCACTCAGGACCGAGGGGCCCGCGCCGCTGACCGCGGACGCCTTCACCGCCGTGGTCGACGACAGTTCGATCAGCGGACGGGCCAGCCCGCCGAGGGCGGTGTCCAGGACCTGGCGGGTGCCGGAGCCGCGCTCGCGGAGGATGAGCGGGGTCGCGGCCAGTTCCTCCGGGGTCAGCGGGCGCCGGCGGCGGGCCCACGGGTGACCGGGGGCGGTGACGACGATCAGGCGGTCGTGGGCGATCACCGCCGAGTCCAGGCCCACCGGCATCGTCAGGCCCTCCACGAAGCCGAGGTCGGCCTCGCCGGCCAGCAGCAGTTCCGCCACCCTGGCCGAGTTCCCGGCGAGGAGCGAGACGGCCGTGTCGGGCCGCTGGGCGTGCAGGGCGAGCAGCCAGCCGGGCAGCAGGTACTCGGCGATGGTCATGCTCGCGGCGACCCTGAGCCGTGAGTCCCGGCGGTCCCGCAGCGCCTGCGCCCCCGCGTCGAAGGCCGCCGCGGCCTCCACCACCCGGCGGGCCCAGTCCGTCACCAGGGCGCCCGCGTCGGTGAGCCGGGAGCCGCGCGGCGAGCGGTCGACCAGGGCCACCCCGAGCTGCCGTTCCATGGAGCGGATCCGGCTGCTGGCGGCGGGCTGGGTGATGCCGACCTCGCGCGCCGCCGCTCCCAGACTGCCCAGCCGCGCCACGGCGAGCAGCAGCTCCAGCGCGGCGAGGTCCGGCACCCGGTGCGCCAGCGACGCGGTGCATGCCTGCCGCCCCTCCACCTCACTCATAAGACCAGCTTATGTCCTCATAGGACGGGACTCCCTGGCCCGTGGCGGGCGGTGACGGCATCGTGGACGCATGGTCACCGCAGCCCAGCCCCTGTTCCGCGCCGACCGGGTCCGGCATCTCGGCCCGAACTGGTACGCCTCCGTCATGGGCACCGCCGTCGTCGGCTCGGCCGGTGTCGCGCTGCCCGGGACCGGGCATGGCTCGCGCGGTGTCCTCGCGGCCGTCTGGGCGCTGTCCCTGCTCCTGCTGGTGGTGCTGCTGACCGCCCGGACCCTGCACTGGTCCCGCCATCGCGACCAGGCCCGCGCCCACCTCCTCGACCCGGCGACGGCCCCCTTCTACGGCTGTCCGGCGATGGCCCTGCTGGCGGTGGGCGGCGGCGCCCTGACGACCGGACGGGAGCTGATCGGCACGCGCGCGGCGGTCACCCTGGACTCCGTGCTGTTCACCACCGGTACGGTGACCGGGCTCGGGGCCGCCGTGGCCGTCCCGTACCTGATGGCCGTACGGCACCGTGCCGGGGTCGCCGAGGCCACCCCGGTGTGGCTGCTGCCGCTCGTCGCGCCCATGGTGTCGGCCGCGGCCGGCCCGCTGCTGGTGCCGCACCTGCCGCCGGGCCAGCCGCGCGAGACCCTGCTGCTGGGCTCCTTCGCGCTGTTCGGGCTGAGCCTGCTGGCCGTGCTGCTGATGCTGCCGCTGGTCTTCGCCCGGCTGATCACGTCCGGGCCGCTGCCGCCCGCGCTCACCCCGGTCCTGTTCCTGGTCCTGGGCCCGCTCGGGCAGTCCACCACCGCCGTGGCGCTGGTCGCGGACGCCGCCGAGGGGGTCGTACCGGCCCCGTACGACCGTGGTCTCGCGGTCTTCGCCGTGCTGTACGGGGTGCCGGTCATGGGGTTCGCGCTGCTGTGGCTGGGGCTGTCCGTCGCGCTCGTGGTGCGGGCCCGGCGTCACGGCATGGGGTTCACACTGGCGTGGTGGGCGTTCACCTTCCCGGTGGGCACCTGCGTGACCGGTGCCGCGGCCCTCGCCCGGCACACCGGTCTCGCCGTGTACGACGTCCTGGCCGCCGGCCTGTACGCCGTCCTGGTGGCGGCCTGGCTCGCGGCGGCCTGCGGCACCGCGCGCGGCCTGCTCAGCGGCGAGCTGCTCGCAGCGCCGCGGCCAGCACCCGTGGAGCCCGTGCCAGCGACGGCCCGTACCAGGTCAGGTGCCGTCCGCTGACCAGGGCGCAGGGCAGGCCGGGGAAGGCTTCCGGGCCGTCGTCGGCGGTGAAGCGGTACGGCTCGTCGGGGAGGACGACGAGGTCCGGCTCCGCCGCGCGCAGCTCGTGCAGCGGAACGCAGGGGTAGCGCTCGGGGGCGGCGGCGTACGCGTGGTCCACGCCCAGGCGGGCGAGGACGTCACCGGCGAAGGTGTCCCGGCCGAGGACCATCCAGGGGCGGCGCCAGACCGGTACGACCGCCGTCCTGCGCTCCACCGGCTCCGGCAGGGCCGCCCAGGCCGCCTCCGCCTCGGCCAGCCAGGCCGGCCGCCCGGACGCGCCGCACGCGGTGAGCACGCGGTCCAGCTCGGTGAGGGCCTGCGGCACGGTCCGCACCTCGGTGACCAGTACTTCCAGGCCCGCCGCGCGCAGGGCGGCCAGGTCGGGGGCGCGGTTCTCCTCCTCGTTGGCGATCACCAGGTCGGGGGCCAGCGAGACGATCCGGTCCACGTCCGGGTTCTTCGTGCCGCCGATCCGGACGACGTCCAGGTCCGCCGGACGCTCACACCAGTCCGTGGCGCCGGCCAGCACCCCCGGGAGCGTGACGGCGACCGCCTCCGTCAGCGACGGGACGAGGGAGACGGCCCGCACCCCGGCCGCGACGTCGCGCTTGCGCCCACCCGTCGCCACGGCTCAGCGGGACCGGTCCTGGACGGCCTCGATGTGCTCGGCGACCGCCACGACGACGACCCGGGTGTCCGGGACCGTGGCCCGCCAGCGGTGGCGGACCCCGCCGGTCAGATACAGGGTGTCGCCGCGACCGAGGCGGTAGGCCCGGCCCTCGGCCTCGATCTCCACCGCGCCGTCGGCGACGTACATCAGCTCGTCGTTGCGGTGCTGGAACTCGCGGCCGGCGTCGTGGTCGCCGGTGAACTCGGAGGCGTGCAACTGGTGGTGGCCGCGCACCAGGGAGCGGGTCCTCGGGTCGAAGTCGCCCTCGGCGACCTGCTCGGCCCGGACCACGTCCACGCTGGCCGCCGGATCGGCGGCGGCGAGGAGTTCCACGGCCGTGGTGCGCAGGGCGTCGGCCAGCTTCTCCAGGGAGGTACTGCTCGGGCGGGCCCGGTCGTTCTCGACCTGGCTGAGGAAGGGCACCGACAGGCCGCTGCGCTCGGCCACGACGGCGAGGGTCAGTTCCAGCGCACGGCGGCGCCGGCGGACGGCCGCGCCCACCCGCACGGGCTGCTGCTCTTTGTGGTCGCCCATCGCTCCGGCTCCCTCCCTCACTCGTCGTGCCGCTGTCCGGGTGCCCTCCCGGGGGCACACCTCTCCCGATGACTTCTCTGCACCCTACGCATGTTCGGCAAACCGTTTCACGTGCTGTCACATCCCTGACATCCCCGTGACCCTCCACCCTCACCTTTCGCGCCAGCATCGCAGGCACCGGGACCGGCCCGGGACCCGGCCCCGGCGGCGGAGAAACACGCCGCCCAACTGGGCCGGGCACCCCGGCGCGGTCCACTGGCAGTCACTTTGAGCGATTGTCCTGATCCTTTCCGTAGCCATGGACGCTGTCGCGGCCGGGGCGGTGTCGGTGCCGTACGGCATGATGCGAGCGTGACCGGACGACTCATGCTCCTCGACACCGCCTCGCTGTACTTCCGCGCCTACTTCGGCGTCCCGGACTCCGTGAAGGCGCCGGACGGTACGCCCGTCAACGCCGTGCGCGGACTGCTGGACTTTATCGACCGGCTGGTGCGCGACCACCGGCCGGAGCGGCTGGTGGCCTGCATGGACGCCGACTGGCGGCCGCGGTGGCGGGTGGACCTCATCCCCACCTACAAGGCGCACCGGGTCGCCGGGGAGCGCGCGGACGCGCCGGACGAGGAGGAGGTGCCGGACGCGCTCGCCCCGCAGGTGCCGGTCATCGAGGAGGTGCTGGACGCGATCGGGATCGCGCGCGTCGGGGTCGCCGGGTACGAGGCCGACGACGTGATCGGCACGTTCACCGCGCGCGCCGGGGAGCAGGTGGACATCGTCACGGGCGACCGCGACCTGTACCAGTTGGTGGACGACGGGCGCGGGATCCGGGTGCTGTATCCGCTGAAGGGCGTCGGCACGCTCCAGTTGACCGACGAGGCGGTGCTGCGCGAGAAGTACGGCGTCGACGGCCGGGGGTACGCGGATCTGGCGCTGCTGCGCGGCGACCCGAGCGACGGCCTGCCGGGCGTGGCCGGCATCGGCGAGAAGACGGCCGCCAAGCTGCTCACCGAGTTCGGCGACCTGGCCGGGATCATGGCGGCGGTCGACGATCCGCGGGCGAGGCTCACACCGTCGCAGCGGAGGCGGCTCACCGAGGCCCGGGCGTACGTCGCGGTCGCGCCGAAGGTGGTGCGGGTGGCCGCGGACGTGCCGGTGCCGGACGTCGACACCGCCCTGCCGCGCACCCCGCGCGACCCGGCGGCCCTGGAGGACCTGGCGCGGCGGTGGGGTCTCGGCGGCTCCCTCCAGCGACTGCTGGACACGCTGGCCGAGCGGCCTTGACGGGAACCTGACCGGAATATTCCGGCAAAGGGCTCCCATCGAGCCCTGGGGAACGGGACGTTCACAGAAAGCGAGTGCTAACTTAGGTTTACCTAACCAATAAGCAGGAGGCCGTGATGGCAGAACGTCCTGGACGAAAGCCGCGCAAGCCCCATACCGCCCAGGTTGTGCGGACCGAACGACTGACCCCGCACATGCAGCGTGTGGTGCTCGGCGGCGAGCACCTCGCCGGATTCCCCGCGGACACCTGCACCGACCACTATGTGAAGCTGCTGTTCGGCGTCCCCGGCGTCACCTACCCCGAGCCCTTCGACGTGGAACGGATCCGCGCCGAGTTCCCGCGCGAGCAGTGGCCGGTGACCCGGACGTACACCGTGCGCGCCTGGGATCCCGAACTGCGGGAACTGACCATCGACTTCGTGATCCACGGCGACGAGGGCCTGGCCGGGCCGTGGGCCGCCCGCGTGCGGCCCGGCGAGACCGTGCGCTTCATGGGCCCCGGTGGCGCCTACGCGCCCGACCCGGAGGCCGGCTGGCACCTGTTCGCCGGTGACGAGAGCGCCCTGCCCGCGATCGCCCGCGCCCTGGAGACGCTGCCCGCCGGCGCCCGTGCGCACGCCTTCGTGGAGGTGTCCGGGCCCGAGGAGGAGCAGAAGATCGACACCGAGGTGCCGGTCGTCTGGCTGCACCGCGGGGACCGGCCGGTCGGCGAGGCCCTGCTGGAGGCCGTGCGCGGGCTCCGGTTCCCCGAGGGCCGGCCGCAGGCGTTCGTGCACGGCGAAGCGGGATTCGTCAAGGAACTGCGCCGGCTGCTCCGCGTCGAACGGCAGCTGCCGCGCGAGGATCTGTCGATCTCCGGTTACTGGCGCCTCGGCCACAACGAGGACGGCTGGCAGGCCTCCAAGCGGGAGTGGAACGCCCGGATCGAGGCCGAGCAGGAGCGCACGGCCACGGCGGCCTGAGCGGGACCGGCAGGCACGGCGGGCCGGCGGTCCCGTCAGGCGCCGTCGCCCCGCACACGCGCGTGCAGATGCATGTCGTGCCAGCCGTCCGGGTGCAGCAGGGCGCTGCGCTTGGTGCCCTCCAGGGAGAAGCCGGCCTTCACGGCGACGCGGCAGGACGCCTCGTTGGCGAGGGCGTGGGTCAGCTCCAGGCGGTGGAAGCCGATCTCCTCGAACGCCCAGTGGGCCAGCGCGGACGTCGCACGCGCGGCGACACCCCGGCCGCGGGCCCGCGCCACCGTCCAGTACGCGACCTCGGCGGCGCCGTCCCCGAGCAGGATCTGGCGCAGCGCGACCCGGCCCAGCAGCTCGTCCGTGATCTCGTCCGCGACGGCCCACTGGGCGTCCTGTTCGGCCTCCCAGCCCTTGCGCCACCGCGTGATCCAGTCGGCGGCCTCCCCGACCGAGTCCGAGGACCTGATGTGCCACTGGTGCATCACCGGATCCTGGAAGGCCGCGTGCACGGCGGGCGCGTCCTCGGCCCGCCACGGGCGCAGGACCAGGCCGTCACCGGCCGGGAGAGCGGGCTGGGGGATGCGGGCGAGGGCCCCGGGGATCAGAACCGGGCTGCTGAGGAACGGCATGATCCCCATCCTGCCGACCGTGCGGCCGGTGGCCCACCCATTTACGGCGGCCACCGAGTGACCGCCCCCGTACCCTTGACGCGATGAGACGCCGTACGCCGCCCCCGCCCGCCCCGCTCCCCCAGCGCGACGGTGTGGACCCCGTACGGGTGCGGCTGCCCGTGGACGGGACGTGGGCGACCGTGCGGGAACACCTGGTGGACCGGCTCACCGGCGCCGGGCCCGGGGTGGTCGCGTCGATGTTCGACGCGGGGCTGGTGGTCGGCGCCGACGGACGGCCCGTGTCCCCCGGGGCGCCGTACCGGCCGGGGATGTTCGTGTGGTTCCACCGCGAGCTGCCCGCGGAGGTGCCGGTGCCGTTCCCGGTGGAGGTGGTGTACCGGGACGAGCACATCGTGGTGGCCGACAAGCCGCACTTCCTGGCCACGACCCCGCGCGGCTCGCACGTCGCCGAGACCGCGCTGGCCCGGCTCCGGCGCGAGCTGGACCTCCCGACGCTGACGGCGGCGCACCGTTTGGACCGGCTCACGGCGGGGCTGGTGCTGTTCACCGTGCGGCCCGGGGAGCGGGGCGCCTACCAGACGCTGTTCCGGGACCGGCTGGTGCGCAAGGAGTACGAGGCGGTCACGCCGTACGATCCCGCGCTCGACCTGCCCCGCACCGTACGCAGCAGGATCGTGAAGGAGCGCGGGATGCCGGCCGCCCGGGAGGTGGCGGGCGAACCGAACGCCGAGACGCGGGTGGAGCTCGCCGGCCACCGGGACGGACTGGCCCGCTACCGGCTGCTCCCGGCGACCGGGCAGACCCACCAGCTCCGGGTCCATCTGAGCGCCCTCGGCGTGCCCGTCCTCGGCGACCCCCTCTACCCGGAGGTGACCGCCCCCGTACCGGTCGGCGACTTCCGCCGCCCGCTCCAACTGCTCGCCCGCCAACTGGAGTTCACCGATCCGGTGACCGGCACGGAGCACACGTTCGTCACCGGACGCGCACTGAGGGCCTGGACGTCGTACGACGAGTGGGCCGCCGGAGACTAGTCCGGGCCAGGGGACTGTTCCGGGCCCGGGAAGGCGGACCCCGGCGGACGGCCGGCCCTCACCCGAAGGTGCCGGTGCGTCACTCGCCGCGCCACCAGGCCAGCAGGCGGCGCCAGGCGCCCCGGGGGCGGGACGGTTCCGCGGGCGTGGGGAGCGGGGCCGGGGCCTGGGGCGGGCGCGGGGGCGCCGGCCGGGGTGCGGCGGCCGGAGCCGGGGCGCTGCTCGCGGTGCCGACCTGCCGGGCGGAGCGCTGCGGCGGTAGGGCCACGGGCCGGGGCGGCATCTCCACATCCTGCTGCGGCTTCGGTTCGAACCGCACCGGCAGGGCCACCAGATGCCGCGAGGCGATGGACGACCGCCAGCGCAGCTCCTCCTCCGCACAGTCGAGCTGGATGTCGGACAGCCGCGTCAGCAGCGCGTCGACGCCGACGTCGGCGATCGCGCGGCCGATGTCCTGGCCGGGGCACTCGTGCGGTCCGCCGCCGAAGGCGAGGTGGGACCGGTTGCCCTGCATGCCGGCGGACAGGTCCGGGCGGATGCGCGGGTCGAGGTTGCCCGGCGCGGGCGCGAACAGCAGCCCGTCGCCCTTGCGGATGCGCCGGCCGCCCAGCTCGGTGTCCTGCTTGGCGTAGTAGCCGAAGACGGTGCTGAACGGCGGCTCGTCCCACAGCGACTGCTCGATCGCCTCCGGCACGGTCATCTGGCCCCCGTTGAGCTGGGCGCGGAAGCCCGGCTCGGTCAGGACCATGCGCAGCGCGTTGGCGAGGAGGTTGGCGGTGGCCTCGTAGGCCGCGAAGAGAACCAGCCGCAGGTGTTCGCGGACCTCCTCGTCGGTGAGTCCGGCCGGGTGGGCGATGAGGTGACTGGTGAAGTCGTCCTCCGGCAGGGCCCGGCGGCGGGTGGTGAGCCGGCCGAGCGCGTCCATGACGTACCCATGGCTCTGGATGGCGGTCTCGGTGCCCTTGAGGGCGTCCCGCGCGGCCTGCACCATCCGGTCGTCGTACTCCTCGGGCATGCCGAGGACCTCGCACATGACGGCCATCGGCAGATGCTCGGCGAACTGGGAGACCAGGTCGGCCCGGCCCCGCTCGCAGAAGCCGTTGACCAGGGCCTGGGTGTGGCGGCCGATGTGGCGGCGGACGCTGCGGTGGTCGATGGTGGTCATGGCCGCGGTGACCGCCGCGCGCAGCCGCTGGTGCTCGTCCCCCTCGGCGTGGGAGCAGATGGGCTGCCAGGCGATGTGCGGCATGAGGGGGTGGTCGGGCTTGACCGTGCCCTCCAGCAGCGGGGTCCAGATGCGGCTGTCCCGGGTGTACTGCGAGGGGCTGCGCACCAGTTGCAGGTTCTCGGCGTGCCCGAGCACCACCCACATCGGTACGTCGTCGGGGAGCAGCACGGGGGCCACGGGGCCGTGCTGCTCGCGCAGGCGCTCGTAGAGGCTGCCGAGGTCCTCGGCGTCGGGGCCGTAGAGCCGGTGCAGTCCCCCGGGGCCGAGGCCGTGCGCCGGGCAGCCCGGCGGCGGGCCGGACGTGGGGTCTGTGCCGGTCAGAGATGGGGATTCAGACGTCACGGTGTCGCTCCGGAACGGATGGTGGGGGGATCGGTCGGGCGGCGGGTCAGGTGCGGGGGCCGGAGAGGGCGATGGAGTGCAGGAAGCGCATGAGGGTCATCAACACGTCTTTGCTGGAGGCCCGCCGGCGTACGTCGCAGTCGATGATCGGGACATCGGGTGCCAGGTCCAGCGCGGTGCGCAGGTCCTCGACCGGGTAACGGGGTCCGTCCGGGAAGGAGTTGACGGCGACGACGAAGGGAACGCCGCGCTCCTCCAGCCGGCCCATCACGTCGAAGCTGACCTCCAGGCGCCGGGTGTCGACCAGGACGACCGCGCCGAGAGCGCCTTCGAACAGTCCGTTCCACAGGAACCAGAAGCGCTCCTGGCCGGGGGTGCCGAAGAGGTAGAGCACGAGCTTGTCGGTGATGCTGATACGACCGAAGTCCATGGCCACGGTGGTGGCCGTCTTGGAGTCGGAGCCGTAGTCGTCGTCCACGCCGATGCCGGCCTGGGTCATCGTCTCCTCGGTGGTCAGCGGTCTGATCTCGCTGACGGACCCGACCATGGTGGTCTTGCCGACACCGAAGCCGCCCACGATCACGATCTTCACCGCGGCCTGGGCCGTGTGCGGCAGTTGGTCCTCGGTGCGCGGGCCGGGGATCGTGTCAGAGCCGTTGAAGTCCATGCATCACCGCTTCGAGGAGTGAACGGTCGGGGACCGACCGGCGGACGATGGGGGCGCGCGCCTGCACCAGTTCCGCCCCGATCAGCTCGGTGATCAGCACGGTCATCGCGCTGAACGGCAGCCGGAGATAGGCCGAGAGTTCGGCCACGGACAGCGGGGCGACGCAGAGCCGGAGCACGTCCGCCTCCTCCGGCGAGGCGGACGGCTGCGGCGAGGAGCGCGCCACCACCAGCGTCACCAGGTCGAGTTCCGCGCGGGCACCGTCGGCGGATCCCGCGATGGTGTACAGCCGTTCGGGGTTCCTGGGCGTCTCCTGGCCGCCGGCCGGCTGGGCGGACGGCGGCGGGGACGGCGGGGGCGCCACCGGCTGCGGCTGGCGCCGTTTGCGTCGTGGAGGCGTCATACGGCCTGTCCGTTGCGCCGGGGCGGGCTGGTCAGGTGGGCCCCGATCCGGACGACGAGGTCGCGCATCATGCCGCTCATCCGCCCCGGTTCGCAGGTCACGTCGGCGAGCACGGCGAGATAGGCGTTGGCGCCCGCGTTCATGAGGTAGAAGTAGCCGCCGTCGATCTCGAAGACGACGACCTTCATGTCACCGGCGCCGGGGATCTCCTGGACGATGGCACCGGCCAGGCTCTGGACGCCCGCGCACGCGGCGGCCACGCGGTCGGCGGCGTCGGGGTCGCCGCCGTAGCGGGCGATGCGCAGTCCGTCGGCGGAGAGGACCACGATCATCTCGATACCCGGCACACCGTCGTTGAGCTGCTTGAGCATCCAGTCCAGGTTCGCTCGCTGCTGGATCACTTGAGGTTCCCCTCGTCGTCGGCCTCGGTGGCGCCCTCGCCGGGGTCGGCCGAATCGTTGAGCAGATGCAGGTACTTGGTCGGGTTCAGCGTGAAGTCGGTCAGTTCCGAGGCGGTGGCGTCCGCGGGCATGCCCTTGCGCAGGCCGTCCCAGAACGCTTCCATCCACATGCCCGGCGGCCGGTCCATGAGCTTCTTGCGCTCGGGGTCGATCTCGGGCTCGGGTTCCGGCCTGCTCTGGGACCAGATGGTCGGCCTGCCCTCGCGCTCGGCGCGCTCGATGGCGGCCTGCTCCGCGAGCCGCTGGCTGATCGGGGTCTTCACCCGGCTGCGCCGCTGCGGCAGGCCGCCCGCGGTCCACTCGGTTACCTCCGGGACGTCGTCCTCCATGGAGATGCCCGCGGGGATCTTGGGGCTGGTGGGACGGCGCTTCTTGGGCGGGCGCTTCGGGCCCTCGACGGCACCGAGCTCGGGCTTCGGGATGCCGGTCGCGCCGATGCCGTGCGCGGCGCCGACGCCGGGCTCGGTGGTCGTCATCACCCGCGGCACGATGAGGATCGCGCGGACGCCGCCGTACGCGGAGGAGCGCAGCGAGACATCCATGTCGAACTGCTTGCACAGGCGGCCGACGACGGCGAGACCGAGGCGCGGGTTCTCGCCGAGGTTGTCCGCGTCGTCGTTGTTCTTGGCGTCCTCGATGGCCTGCTCGATACGGGCGCGGGACTCCTCGCTGAGGCTGACACCCGCGTCCTCGATCTCGATGACGACACCGGACTGCACCTCGGCGGCGGTGACGTGCACCTTGGTCGAGGGCGGCGAGTACCGGGTGGCGTTGTCGAGGAGTTCGGCGGCGGCGTGCAGGACCGGTTCGACCGCGGTGCCCTTGATGTTGATGTTGACGATGGAGCTGAGTTCGATCCGGCGGTACTCCAGGATGCGGGACATGGCGCCGCGCAGCACGCTGTAGAGGGAGACCGGCAGGGGCCACTGACGGCCGGGCCGGCCGCCGCCGAGCACCGAGATGGTGTCGGCGAGGCGGCCGATCAGCGAGGTGCCGTGGTCGATGCGCAGCAGGTCGTCGAAGACCTCGGGGTTGCGGCCGTGGTCCTCCTCCATCTCACGGAGTTCCTTGGCCTGCTGGTGGACGATGGCCTGGACGCGACGGGCGATGCTCACGAAGGAGCGCTCCGTGGCGTCGCGCATCGAGATCTCGTGGTCGGCGCCGCGCCAGGCGACGCGCACCAGCTCGCGGTAGCCCTCGGGCAGGCCGCGCAGGCCGGGGTCCGCGTCGTAGACGTTGCTCACGGTGTCCCGGAGTGCCTCGCCGCGGCGCAGCCGGTAGAAGCCGGTGGGCAGAATGTCGGTGGTGATGCGGTCGATCAGCGCGTTGTGGGCGGCGATCCGCTGTTCCAGGTACGCGGCGTGACGGGCGTGTTCGGCCTGCGCCTCGCGCAGGCGCCGGCCACGGCGGACGGCCTCCCCGGCCGCGCCGAGGACCAGCAGCACGGCCAGCGTTCCGCACACGCCGACGGCGAGCCGGGCCGTGGGCGGTGCGAGGGCGACGGCGGCCCCGGCAGCGGCGGCCATCGCTATGGCCGGAGCCAACAGCACGCGCGCACAAGGACGTTCACGGCCGCCGGGAGGCTTCTGAACACTCACCATGGATGCCTTCTGAGATGAGTCGGCTGGGTGTCGGGGGGAGCTGCGGAGGGAAGGTTCACGGACGATCGGGATCTGCTTCGCACAAGGGGAACAGGCGCACGAATTACCTCAACTCGGTGCGCCTCGGGCGAGCTTAGTCCGACCGGATCATCGCCGTGCCTTCTTCGGCAAGCACCTGAAATCGCTCCCGCGACAGGGGTAGGCTCGAAGCCATTTACACACTGTGCTGTTGTTCGAACACTCTTCGTAATGGAGGACGAGCGTACGAATGCCCCTCACCGGGAAGAGTGAACCGGCCTCCCGGAGCCGTGGCCCCCGGCGGGTGTGGGGACCCGCGCGCTCAGCCGCGGCGCGCCCACACCCGCCGGACCGCGGGTCACCCCACCGACGAGTAGGCCACCACGCCGCGCAGTAGCTGGTCCACCGCCTTGCGCGCGTTCTTCGCCACGGTCGACCCCTCCGTGGGAGCCGCCGCCGAGATCTGCCCCAGTACGTCGATGACCTGCTTGCACCACCGCACGAAGTCACCGGCGGGCATGTCCGCCTCGCGCAGCACCTCGTCGAGACCGTTGCCCGTCGCCCACATGTACGCCGCCCAGGCGAACCCGAGGTCCGGCTCCCGCTGGCCGACCCCCTCGGTCTGGCTGATCCGGAACTCCTCCTCCAGGGCGTCGAGCCGGCCCCAGATCCTGACCATGTCACCGAGCGCGGCCTTCGCCCCGCCCGACGGCAGCTTCGGCGCCAGCGCGTCGTCGCCCGTCCGGGACTCGTACACCAACGCCGAGACGCACGCGGCGAGTTCGGCGGGGCCGAGGCCCTCCCAGACGCGCTCGCGCAGGCACTCGCTGGCCAGCAGGTCCAGTTCGCCGTAGAGCCGGGCCAGCCGCTTGCCGTGCTCGGTGACCTCGTCACCGCGCAGGTAGTCCAGCTCGGTCAGCAGCGCCACGATCCGGTCGAAGGTCCGCGCGATCGTGTTCGTGCGGCCCTCGATCCGCCGCTCAAGCTGCGAGGTGTCGCGCAGCAGCCGGTGGTAACGCTCGGCCCACCGGGCGTGGTCCTCACGGTCGCTGCAGCCGTGACAGGGGTGCGCACGGATCGCCGTGCGCAGCCGCGCGATCTCGCGGTCGTCGGCGGCCTGCGACCGCTGCTTGCGCGCCCGCTCCGGCGGGACGTGCCCGGCCTTGGTGCGCAGCGCGGAGGCGAGGTCCCGACGGGACTGCGGCGAGCGGGGATTGAAGGACTTCGGAATCCGCATCCGGTCCAGCGGCTCGACCGGTACCGGGAAGTCCATCGAGGCCAGCCGCTTGACCTGCCGCTCCGCGGTCAGCACCAGCGGGCGCGGACCGTCCTGGTGCTCGAAGCCGCGCTGGCCGCCCGCGCGGCCGGCGGGCAGGCCGGGGTCCAGCACCAGGGCCAGACCGGCGTACTTGCCCGTCGGCACGTGGATGACATCGCCGGCCTTGAGCCTCTCCAGGGCGACGGCGGCCTCGGCGCGCCGCTGGTTGGCGCCCTGCCGGGCCAGCTCCGTCTCCCGGTCCTTCAGTTCGCGGCGCAGCCGCGCGTACTCCTCGAAGTCGCCGAGGTGGCAGGTCATGGAGGCCTTGTAGCCCTCCAGGCCCTCCTCGTTGCGCTGCACCTGCCGGGAGATGCCGACGACCGACTTGTCGGCCTGGAACTGCGCGAAGGAGGTCTCCAGCAGTTCGCGCGAGCGGTGCCGGCCGAACTGCTCGACCAGGTTGACCGCCATGTTGTACGACGGCTTGAAGCTGGAGCGCAGCGGGTACGTGCGGGTGCCCGCGAGACCGGCGAGGTGCTCGGGACTGCTGCCGCGCTGCCAGAGGACGACCGCGTGGCCCTCCACGTCGATGCCGCGGCGGCCGGCCCGGCCCGTTAGCTGGGTGTACTCACCGGGAGTGATGTCGGCGTGCTGCTCGCCGTTCCACTTGACGAGCTTCTCCAGCACGACCGAGCGGGCGGGCATGTTGATGCCGAGCGCGAGGGTCTCGGTGGCGAACACGGCCTTGACCAGGCCGCGTACGAACAGCTCCTCCACGACCTCCTTGAAGGTCGGCAGCATGCCCGCGTGGTGGGCGGCGATGCCCCGCTCCAGGCCCTCCAGCCACTCGTAGTAGCCGAGGACGTGCAGGTCCTCCGGCGGGATCGAGGCGGTGCGTTCCGCGACCAGGGCGCGGACCCGCTCCCGGGCGTCCTCGTCGTTGAGCCGGAGGCCGGCGTGCAGGCACTGCTGGACGGCGGCCTCGCAGGCGGCGCGGCTGAAGATGAAGGTGATGGCCGGGAGCAGGCCCTCGGAGTCCAGGCGCTCGATGACCTCGGGACGGCTCGGCGTCCACACCCGCGAGCGCTGTCGGCGCTCCCGCTCGCGATCGGCCTCGCGCATCGACCGGCCGCGCCTGCGGTCCTGGAAGGACGGCCGTGTCGCCTCCATCCGGGCGAGGCGGACGAGATCGGGGTTGACGGCCTTCTTGTGGCCCTCGCCCTCCTCGAACAGGTCGTACATCCGGCGTCCGGCGAGCACGTGCTGGAACAGCGGCACGGGCCGGTGCTCGGAGACGATCACCTCGGTGTCGCCGCGGACGGTGTCCAGCCAGTCACCGAACTCCTCGGCGTTGGACACGGTCGCGGAGAGCGAGACCAGGGTCACCGACTCGGGCAGGTGGATGATCACTTCCTCCCAGACGGCGCCGCGGAAGCGGTCGGAGAGGTAGTGCACCTCGTCCATGACCACGTGGCCGAGACCGAGGAGGGTCCGCGAGCCGGCGTACAGCATGTTCCGCAGCACCTCGGTGGTCATCACGACCACCGGGGCGTCGGAGTTCACGCTGTTGTCGCCGGTGAGCAGACCCACCTTCGCGGCGCCGTACCGCCGGCACAGGTCCGCGTACTTCTGGTTCGACAGGGCCTTGATGGGGGTCGTGTAGAAGCACTTCTTGCCCTGCTGGAGGGCGAGGTGGACGGCGAACTCGCCCACGATCGTCTTGCCCGAGCCGGTGGGGGCGGCGACCAGCACACCCTTCCCCGCTTCGAGTGCCTGGCAGGCCTCGATCTGGAAGGGGTCGAGGCCGAAGTCGTACATCTCGCGGAAGGAGGCGAGCGCGGTGGCCTGTTCGGCAGCCCGCCTGCGGGCTGCCGCGTACCGCTCGGCCGGGGAGAGGTCCTCTGTCATCGTGCTTTCGAGCGTACCGGGCCCCACTGACAACAGGACGATCATTATCCGGAACGTGGGCTGATCGGCAAAGACGGATGCCCCCGCCCCCGGAGGGCTCCGGGGACGGGGGCATCAGGCCTGGTCGGGTGCGGGCTAGGTCACGTCGTCGTAGCCGTTGACCCGGTCGGTGCTCGTCTGCTCGGGCAGCGCCCGGGCGGCCGGGACGGGCTCGACCGCGCCGATGTCCTCGGGCGTGAGGTCCAGCTCGGAAGCCTCGTCGTCGGCGGGGCCGGCGGCCTCGCGGCGGGCCCGGCGCCGGTCGTTGAGCAGTGCGATGGCCACGGCGATGAAGTAGAGCGCCCAGATCGGCGCCGCCAGCGCCAGCATCGTCATCGGGTCGGGGCTGGGCGTGGCCACGGCCGCGAAGGCGGTGATGCCGACGACCATGCCGCGCCACCAGCCCCGCATGCGCCGGCCGGAGAGGACGCCGGTGAGGTTCAGCATGACCAGCAGCAGCGGCATCTCGAAGGCGAGGCCGAAGACGACGATCATGCGGGTGATGAGGTCCAGCAGGTCGTCCAGCGGCAACAGGTTCTCAGCGCCGTCGGGCGTGAGCTCGATCATGAACTTCGCCGTGGTGGGCAGCATGTGGAACGCGAGGTAGCCGCCGCCGAGGAAGAGCGGGAAACCGAAGACGACGAACGCGTAGGCGTACTTCTTCTCGCCGCGATGCAGGCCCGGTGCGACGAACGCCCAGAGCTGGTAGAGCCAGACCGGCGACGCGAGCACGATGCCCGACATGAGGGAGACCTTCAGGGCCAGGTTGAACGCGCCCAGCAGGCCGCTGACGGTGATATGCGCACAGCGGACGTTCTTGGCGTCGGCCAGTTCCCCGAAGGACTGGTGGCAGCCGATCTCGTCCAGCATCGGCCGGGTGATGACTTCGATGATGTCCCGGTAGAAGAAGGCCGAGACGATCGTGACGGCGAGGATCGCCAGGACAGCCTTGGCGAGCCGGTTGCGCAGTTCACGCAAGTGATCCCCGAGCGGCATCCGCCCCTCGGGATCCCTCTCCTTTTTGCGGGCAGGCTTGAGCAACCCACATCCTCATCTCGTGCAGCGGACCGGGTGTCCCGGTCCTCGCGTCAGCGCTGGGTCGTGTCCGTCGGCTCGGTGACCGGGCGGGAGCTGGTCACGTCACCTGGGGCGGCCTGGATCGTGCGCTGAGGCGAAGCGGGGTCGTCGGCGGTGGACTGGGCGGTGCCCTCGGGCTGCTTGCCGTCGTCCTTCATCGCCTTGGCCTCGCTCTTGAGGATGCGCGCGGACTTGCCGAGCGAGCGCGCCATGTCCGGGAGCTTCTTGGAGCCGAACACCAGGACGATCACCAGAACGAGGAGCAGCAGGTGCCACGGCTCAAGTCCGGAGCGGAACATAAATCTTCACCTTCTCACCGAGGCGGGCACGTCCGACAGGTCGGACACTTGTCCGGACGTCATGCTGGCTGCGATCGTAACGCCTGGGGATGAACGCGGGACAATCCCCCGGCGTACTCCTGCTCCGCGGACCGCGCCTCTCACCGGGCCGCGACCAGCACCAGCAGCGTACCTGGCCGGGTGGGCGCGGTGACAGAGCCGAGTGACCGACACCGCACCCCCGGGCCGGGACTCACCGGCACCGCGCGACGCGGCTCACAGCGTGTCCACGGCGCGGGCGGCGCTCACGGCCGCCCGCTCCAGATCCTCCGCGGCCCTGGTGATGCGGCGCCCGGAATCGGCGACCTGCTGCCCGAGGCGCCGCGCCTCCAGGAACACCCGGACGGCGAACACCCCCAGGACGGCGAGACCCAGGAACCCCATGGCTACCGCGAACATCGGCCAGAACATGACGTCGAGACTAGACCGTCCCCCGGAGCGGGTCCCAGCCGGCTACACCGTGGAGTGCAGCCGCAGGGTCCGGACGCCGCCGCCGGTGAGCAGCTCGACTATCCGCTCCCCCGCGGGCTTGCGGACCGCGGTGCCGCACTCGGGGCAGGTGAAGGAGTAGAACGTCGTCCGGCTGCTGGCGCCGATGGCGAGGCGCAGCGCGCTCGCGGCGAGTTCGAAGCGGCCCCGGCAGTCGGGGCAGCCGGCCCGGAAGACCACCGGGACGGCTCCGCGCATCCCGGCGAAGGCCGTCGCCACCGTCATCTCACCCGCACCGGACACCGGGGACTCGCTCACAGCCCTCGCTCCTCTTCCTCTGGTCACTCCGGGTCGTCCGCCTCCGGGGCGTACGGCCTCGGCTCACGCGGGACTCAGGTCCCGGCCGTCACCGGCGCCCCGCACCGCGCCCGCCGGGCCGTCGTACGCGGCCAGGGCCTCGCGGGCCGCGCGGCGGGCGCTCTCGGCCAGCTCGGACGGGGAGACGATCCGGCCGTCGCGGCCGAGCCGCAGGGCCAGCCGGCGCAGGGAGGCCGGGTCGGGGGTGCGCAGAGTGATACGCAGTCCGCCGTCGGGAAGCTCATCGGCGCTGTCGTGCGGGTAGTACTCGGCGACCCAGCGACCGCCGGGGCCGACCTCGACCACGACCTCCGGGTCCTCGGCGGCCGGCTGCACCAGGGCCTCGGAGAGGTCGCGCAGCTCCACCTCGGGCGGGGCGGACGGCTCGTCGAGGATCCTGATCTCGGCGACCCGGTCGAGCCGGAAGGTGCGCCGGGCCTCGGAGCGGCGGCACCACGCCTCCACATAGGTGTGGCCGACGCTGACCAGGCGGATGGGGTCGATCTCGCGCTCGGTGATCTCGTCGCGCGCCGGGGAGTAGTAGCGGATCCAGAGCCGGCGGCGCTCGGAGATCGCCCGGTCGACGTCGGCGAAGACCCCGCCCTCGGACTCGAAGGTCACCGACAGGCGGGAGCTGGCCCCGGCGGCTTCACCGGCCGCGGTCTCGACCTTGGCCGTGGCCCGCAGCAGGGCCTGGCGATCACCCTCCCGGAGGCCGGGCAGCGTCGACACCGCGCGGGCGGCGACCAGCAGGGCCGTGGCCTCGTCGGCGGCGAGCCGGAGCGGCTCGGCCGCCTCCTCGCCGAGCGCGGCCGGGTTGTGCCACCAGATGCGCTCGCCGTCGGTGTCGATGTCCAGCAGGTCGCCGCCGCGGAAGCTGGTGCCGCACATGGGCAGCAGGTCGAGGTCGGCGACCAGCTCGTCCTCGGTGATGCCGAAGGCCCGCGCCACGTCGGCGATCCGGGCGCCGGGGCGCTCCCGGAGATAGGTCACCAGCGAGAGCATCCGCCGGGTCTGGTCGATGGCGTTCACGGGCCTGGCCGGTTTGCCTGCCACAGTCCTGCTCCCCCTCAGCCCTTGGCCACGGCACGCAGCCGGTCCACCACGTCCGCGCGCAGCTCGGCCGGCTCCAGCACGACCACGTCCGGTCCGAACTCCACCAGCCAGGCGTCCAGGCCGTGCCCGTACGGAATCTCCAACTCGTCCCAGCCGTCGCCGAGTTCGCGGACCGCGGTGGCCTTCGCCCGAAGGGGGTACCCGGCGCCGGAGCGCAGCCGGATCAGCGCCGAGCGGTCGGCGATCTCGCCGGCCCAGCCCGCGACGGTCTCCCGCACGGTGACGACGTCCGGCACGGGAGCGGTGAAACCCGTGCCCCGGGAGCGGACCCTGCCGGTGATCCGGGAGAGGCGGAAGACGCGCTCGGCGCCCCGGTCGCGGTCCCAGCCGGCCAGGTACCAGTGGCCGCGCCAGCACTCCAGCGCCCACGGCTCGACGTGCCGGGGCTCGGGACGGGCGGCGGAGGCCTTGCGGTACTCGAAGAGGACCGGGCGGCGGTCGCGCAGGGCCAGCATCAGCGGCTCGAAGGCGGCCTCGTGCACCGGGATGCGCGGTTCCAGGGCGCTGTGCGCCTCGTACGGGTCGACGTCCTCGGGCAGGCCCGCCGCGCGCAGTTTCTGCAGGGCTCCGCTGGCCGCGCCGGCCAGCCGGGCCTGCTGCCAGACCTTGGCGGCGAGGCCGAGGGCGGCGGCCTCCTCGGCGTCCAGGGTGATGGGGGGCAGGCGGTTGCTGTCGCGGCGGGCGAGGTAGCCGACCTCGCCCTCGATGTTCTCGACGGTCTCGATGACGAGTCCCAGCTCGCGCAGGTCGTCCTTGTCCCGCTCGAACATGCGGTTGAAGGAGTCGTCGCTCCCCGCTTCGAGGTAGGCCTCGATGGACGCGCGCAGCTCGCGCTTGCTGAGCGGCCGTCGCGTGCCGAGCAGGCACAGCGCGAGGTTCATCAGCCGCTCGGCCTTGGCAATGGCCATCGACGCCCTTCGCCTTCCCTATGGTGCTTCTGACCGATGACCGTACCGCTCCGCGGGGCGGTGGCAAAAGCCGAGGGCCCACGCCCGAACAGGCATGGGCCCCAGGTGATCGGATCCGGTCGGATCCGGGCCGTGGATCAGACGCCGAGCAGGTCGACCACGAAGATGAGCGTCTCGCCGGGCTTGATCGCCGGGGTCGGGCTCTGGTCGCCGTAGGCGAGGTGGGCGGGGATGGTCAACTGGCGGCGGCCACCGACCTTCATGCCCTGCACGCCCTGGTCCCAGCCCTTGATGACCCGGCCCTGGCCCAGCGGGAAGCGGAACGGAGTACCGCGGTTCCAGCTTGCGTCGAACTCCTCGCCGGTGCTGAAGGCGACGCCCACGTAGTGGACGGTGACGTTCTGGCCCGCCTGGGCGACCGGGCCGTCGCCCTCCCAGATGTCCTTGATCTCGAGGTCGGCCGGGGGCGCGCCCTCCGGGAAGTCGATCTCGGGCTTGTCGATGCTCACGTCAAAAGCTCCTGCTTGTGTACGACACGGAACGCGGACAGTCTTTCATCATCGCGGGCCCCGCGCCCGCTCCGGGCGTCCCCGGCCTACATCGCCGCGAGGATGTCCACCGTGAACACCAGGGTGGAGCCCTTCCTGATGACCCCGCCGCTCGGCGGGTTGTCGCCGTAGCCCAGCTCCGGCGGGACGACGATCAGGACCCGGCTGCCCACCTTCTTGCCGGTCAGTCCCTGCGCCAGGCCCTTGACCGCCTGCTGCATCTGCTCCAGGGCGAACTGGCTGAGCCGGCCGGAGCCGTACGTCCGCTGGAAGGTCTTGCCGCCCTCCCAGACCAGGCCCTGGAACTGGCACAGGACCGTCTGGTCGGCCTTCAGTTCGGGGCCGTCGCCCTCCAGGACGTACTCCGAGACGAGCTTCTTCGGCGGGTCCGACTTGGGGACGGTGACCTTGGGCACCTGGCCGTCGGTGTTGGTGGCCACCTTCGGCAGTGCCGAGTCGTTCTGCGCGACCGGCTTGCCCTTGGCGGAGCTCTTGGAGTTGAAGGAGTCGATGAGGTCGATGACGAAGACCAGGGTGTCGGTGCCCTTGATGCCGGCGTCCGGCTGGCCCGACTTGCCGTAACCCAGGGCGGGCGGCACGGCGATCTGGACCCGGCTGCCGGTCCTCTTGCCGGCCAGGGCGTACCGCCAGCCGTCGATGATGCTGCCCTGGGCGAGCTGCATGACCAGCGCGCGATTGCGGTCGTAGGAGTTGTCGAAGACCTTGGCGGTGTCCCAGATCTGGCCGAGGTAGCTCGCCTGGACGAAGTCGTTCTCCGCGACCGTGCGGCCACTGCCCGGGATCAGCGTCTTGACCGCGAGGTTCTTCGACGGGTCGCCCGGCCCCTTGGCGATGACCGGCTTCTCACCGAACTTCGTGCCCGACGTGACCGCCGGCAGCGGTCCGTCCACGATCTTGGGCGGGGGCGCGGCGGACGCCGACGGCGACGGCGAGGCACTGGTCTTGCCGGAGTCGGACGAGTCGTCACCGCAGGCGGCGAGCGTGACCAGTCCTGCGGGGACAGCGGCGAGGAGGAGTGAGCGTCGGCGCACGGAGAGCCTCGTAATCGGTCGGTCTTGCGGATGGCGTGCGCGCAACTCTACGGCGTGAGAAGGGCGCCGTACGGAAAACGTACGGCGCCCGTGTGGCGTTCCGGCTCCTGCGAGCCGAGACGCCTGACTTCGTCCTTCGCTACATTCCGGCGATCAGCTTCTCCACCCGGTCGTCCACCGAACGGAACGGGTCCTTGCACAACACGGTGCGCTGCGCCTGGTCGTTGAGCTTCAGGTGGACCCAGTCGACGGTGAAGTCCCTGCTCTGTTCCTGCGCCCGCCGGATGAAGTCGCCGCGCAGCCGGGCCCGAGTGGTCTGCGGGGGAACGGACTTGCCCTCGAAGATCTTCAGGTCGTTGCAGATCCGGGCGGCCTGGCCCTTCTTCTCCAGCAGGTAGTACAGGCCACGACGGCGGTGGATGTCGTGGTAGGCGAGGTCTATCTGCGCGACCCTCGGGTGCGACATGGTCATGTTGTGCTTGGCCCGGTACCGCTCGATGAGCTTGTACTTCATGACCCAGTCGATCTCGGTGGCGATCCGGTCGAGGTCCTCGGCCTCGATCGCGTCCAGCGTGCGGCCCCACAGGTCCAGGACCTCGGCGACCGTGCCGGTGCGGATGCCCCGGCGCTCGCAGAAGTCCACGGCCTTGTCGAAGTACTCGCGCTGCACCTCCAGTGCGGAGGCCTCCCGGCCGCTGGCCAGGCGCACCTTGCGCCGGCCGGTGATGTCGTGGCTGACCTCGCGGATCGCCCGGATCGGGTTCTCCAGGGTGAGATCGCGCATCACGGTGCCCGCCTCGATCATGCGCAGCACCAGGTCGGTGGCGCCGACCTTGAGCAGCATGGTCGTCTCGGACATGTTCGAGTCGCCGACGATGACGTGCAGCCGGCGGTAGCGCTCGGCGTCCGCGTGCGGTTCGTCGCGGGTGTTGATGATGGGCCGGGAGCGGGTCGTCGCCGAGGAGACGCCCTCCCAGATGTGCTCCGCGCGCTGGCTGACGCAGTAGACGGCGCCGCGCGGGGTCTGGAGCACCTTGCCCGCGCCGCACAGCAACTGCCGGGTGACCAGGAAGGGGATGAGGATGTCCGCGAGCCGGGAGAATTCCCCGTGCCGGGCCACCAGGTAGTTCTCGTGGCAGCCGTAGGAGTTGCCCGCCGAGTCGGTGTTGTTCTTGAAGAGGTAGACGTCGCCCGCGATGCCCTCCTCGTGCAGGCGTCGTTCCGCGTCCACCAGGAGTCCTTCGAGAATGCGCTCGCCGGCTTTGTCGTGGGTGACCAGTTCGGTCACGTTGTCACACTCGGGGGTCGCGTATTCCGGATGTGAGCCCACGTCGAGATAGAGCCGGGCGCCGTTGCGCAGAAACACATTGCTGCTGCGGCCCCATGACACGACACGGCGGAAGAGGTACCGCGCCACCTCGTCAGGAGACAGGCGGCGCTGTCCCCTGAACGTGCACGTGACGCCGTACTCGTTCTCCAGCCCGAAAATGCGGCGGTCCATGAGGGAACATTACGCCCGATCCCCCGAGCTGAAACGGGGTTCGACAGCACGATTTGGATCGTTTTCCGGTGAAGCCGCAACGATCGCGCCCCGCGCGGGAGCCGCCAGGACCCGTCCGGTGGCGAGCAGGACCAGCAGGGACACGGCCCCGGCCGCGCCCGGGAGGCCGAAACCCCACACGGTGCCGCCGGCCTGGACGACCGGGCCCGCCAGACCCGTTCCGACCGACGCGCCCACGGTGAACGTGGTCACCAGCCAGGAGAACGCCTCGGTGACGGTCCCGGCCGGCGCGTGCCGGTCGACGATGATGAACGCGCAGGCGATGCACGGCGCCAGGAATACTCCGGAGACCACGCTGAGCAGCACCATGGCGGCCGTGCCCGGCGTCAGCGTCAGCGGCAGGTAACAGACCGCCAGCAGGGCCACCAGCACCGTCAGTCGCCGTTCGGGCGCGCCGGCCCACCGGCGGGCGCCGTAGACGCTGCCGCCGGCGAGCGCGCCGAGGCCGAGCCCGGCCATGAGCCAGCCGTAGACCGCGTCACCGCCGTGCCCGTCGGCGTACGACACCGAGGCGACCGTGATGGAGCCCAGGGCGATGCCGACGAACAGGAAGGCCGCGAGCAGCGCGAGCAGGCCGGGTGAGCGCAGGGCGCCCAGCCAGTGCGCCTCGCGCGGGGCGGAGCGCCACGCGCGCGAGGGCGGCGAGAGGACCACGGAGAGCGCGCCCAGCACGCCGAGGAGGTTCAGCACGAGCAGGGCGGCGCGCTCGTCCCACAGGGACACGCACAGGGTCACCAGCAGCGGGCCGGCGGTGAACATGATCTCCTGCGCGATCGCGTCCATGGCGTACGCGGTGTGCACCTGGTCCTCGCGGCGCAGCACGGACGGCCACAGGGCGCGCAGTCCGCCCTCCAGGGGCGGGGTGAACAGGCCGGCCGCGGCCACGGTCGCGTGGGCGAGGGGGAGCGAGCCGGTGCCCAGGAAGGCGAAGGCGGTCATCGACAGGGCCGCGAGGACCGCCGCGGGAAGCTGGACGCGCGGCTGGCCGTACAGGTCCACGAGCCGGCCCAGGACCGGCTGGCCCACGGCGTTGGCGACGCCGTACACCGCGGCGAGGGCACCGGCGAGGCTGTAGGAGCCGCCCTCGGCGCGGACGAAGAGCACCAGGGCGATGGCGGCGGTGGCGTTGGGCAGGCGGCCCACCAGGGTGCCGGTGAGCAGCCGGCACGCGTGCCGCGCTCTGAGGATCTCCAGGTATCCCGTGGCCATGTCGTGCCCTTCCGTGGCTCGCGGGACGCCTCGACGGCCCGAAGTGTTACGTATAACGTCCCCATCCATACGTACCATGTGCGCTGTTCACACGTCCAGACGGCCGTCAGTGACCCGCACGGCGCCCACGCGCCCGGGCCGACGACCGCAAGCAGAGGAGCAGGCCCGCGGTGGCACACAGCAGCACCCGCCCGACCAGCCGTGACGTCGCCCGCGCGGCCGGGGTCTCCCAGGCGGCCGTCTCCCTCGTGCTGGGCGACAAGTGGCGCGGCCGGGTGTCCGAGGCCACCGCCGAACGGGTCCGGGAGGCCGCGCGCGAGCTGGGCTACCGGCCCAACCTCGCCGCCCGCAACCTCCGCCTCGGCCACACCCGTACCGTCCTGCTCGTGGTGCCCGCCCTGACAACGGAGTTCTTCGCCGGGGTCTACACGGGCGCCGCGCGCGTGGCGGCCGAGCACGGCTTCGGCGTCGTGCTCTACCCCTCGCCCGAGGGCATCGGCCCGGCCCGCGACCCCTTCGCCTCCGCGCAGGCCGCCCTGGACGGCGTCATCGCCTCCTCGATGGCCGCCGACGCCCTCACCGCGATCCGCGGCGACCAACTGCCCCTGGTCATGCTGGACAGCGATCCCTCGGGCAGCCTGGGCGCCGCGACCGTCAACCTGGACATCACCGACGGCGTCCGCCAGGTCGCCGAGCACCTGCTGGGCCTCGGTCACCGCCGGGTGCTGCACCTGGCCGCGGACGTGCCGTCCTGGACGTTCGAGATCCGGGGGCGCGAGCTGGCGGCGCGCCTGGCCGCGGTCCCGGGCACACACGTGCGTACGGCCCGGGCCCCGATCTCCATCGAGGGCGCGCGGGCCGCCACCGAGGCCGCGCTCACCGCGCCGGGCCCCCGGCCCACGGCCGTGGTCTGCGACGACGACAAGCTCGCCGCGGGCGCGTACAAGGCGCTGCGCCGCCTCGGCCTGCGCGTCCCGGACGACGTCTCGGTCACCGGCCTGGACGACCTGGCACTGGCCACCGCGCTCGACCCCGAGCTGACGACCGTACGACTGGACGCCGAGCTGTTCGGCGAGCGCGGGATGCGGGCCCTGCTGGCGGTACTGGAGGGCCGTGCGCCGGAGAGCGGGGACATCCCCGTCGAACTGGTCGTCCGAGCCTCCACGGCACCGCCTCGGGAGGTCTAGGGCCTCTCGTCCGGATCGTGCCGGGCTCGCGCCGCGGGAGCGGACGGCCGGAGCCGGCCCGGGCCGGTCACCGCCGCCGGAACGGCAGGTGCCCCGGCCGGAGGACCGGCCGGGGCACACCTGCGCCGAGGGGGGTCACTCCTCCTCGGCGCTCTCCGCCTCCGTGGTCGCGCCGCCCGCCTCGAGCAGGCGGCCGAGCTGACGGCCGACGATGCGCTTGAACTTGCGCTTCTGCGGACGCGTGCGGTCCAGCACGGCGACCTCCAGCCGCTCGGCGGGGATCTCCCGCTCGCTGCCGTTGGTGTCCCGGGACAGGGCCTGCACGGCCAGCTTCAGGGCCTCCGCGAGGCTCATGCCGTCGCGGTGGCGCTGGCCCAGGAAGCTGCTGATCTGCTCGGCGTTGCCGCCCACCGCGACCGAGCCGTGCTCGTCCACGATGGAACCGTCGTGCGGCAGCCGGTAGATCTGGTCGCCCTCGGGGGTCTCCCCCACCTCGGCCACCACCAGCTCCACCTCGTACGGCTTCTCGGCCGCCGAGGAGAAGATCGTGCCCAGCGTCTGGGCGTAGACGTTGGCCAGGCCGCGGGCCGTGACGTCGTCACGGTCGTAGGTGTACCCGCGCAGGTCGGCGTAGCGCACGCCGCCGATGCGCAGGTTCTCGTACTCGTTGTACTTGCCGGCCGCCGCGAAGCCGATCCGGTCGTAGATCTCGCTGAACTTGTGCAGCGCGCGGGACGGGTTCTCGCCGACGAACACGATGCCGTCGGCGTACTGGAGCACGACCAGGCTGCGGCCGCGGGCGATGCCCTTGCGGGCGTACTCCGCCCGGTCGGCCATGGCCTGCTGGGGTGAGACATAGAACGGCGTCGACACCGGTTATCCGTCCCTTTCTGTCTTGGTCACTGGATCACCTCGATGAGAACGGGGCCGCGCTCAGAGCAGGGCGGCCTTGGGGCCGTCCGGCTCCTCCAGGCGCTTCTGGAGCACCGCGCGCGCGAGCCCGGACGACTCCTCGTCGGTGAGCCGGCGGAAGCCGTCCTCGGTGATCACGGTGATGATCGGATAGATCCGGCGGGCGACATCGGGACCGCCGGTCGCCGAGTCGTCGTCAGCCGCGTCGTAGAGGGCCTGGACCACGAGCGTGGCGGCCTGCTCCTCGGTCAGGTCGTTGCGGAACAGTTTCTTCATCGCACCGCGCGCGAAGACCGAGCCCGAGCCCGTCGCGGCGAAGTTGTGCTCCTCGGAACGGCCGCCCGTGACGTCGTAGGAGAAGATGCGTCCCCGCTCGCGGTCCAGGTCGTACCCGGCGAACAGGGGCACCACGGCCAGGCCCTGCATGGCCATGCCGAGGTTGGAACGGATCATCGTCGACAGTCGGTTGGCCTTGCCCTCCAGGGAGAGCTGGGCCCCCTCGACCTTCTCGAAGTGCTCCAGCTCGAGCTGGAAGAGCTTGACCATCTCGACGGCCAGACCGGCGGTGCCGGCGATGCCGACGGCCGAGTACTCGTCGGCCGGGAAGACCTTCTCGATGTCCCGCTGCGCGATGACGTTGCCCATGGTCGCCCGGCGGTCACCGGCGAGCACGACGCCTCCGGGGAAGGTGACGGCGACGATCGTCGTGCCGTGCGGCGCCTCGATCACGCCCTGCGTGGGCGGGCAGCTTCCGGTTGCCGGGCAGCAGAGCGGGCTGGTGCTCGGAGAGGAAGTCCATGAATGAGGAGGATCCTGGCGTCAGGAAGGCAGCTGGTAGACGCCCGGTGCCACGAGTATTGGCTTCCACGAGTTTCCTTCCACATAGCGGCAGTCCGGCGGGCAGCCCGGGGCGTCTTCCCCCCACCTGCCGATGGCCGAATTGCGGTTGAAGCACGGTATGCCACGGACCTTACCCGGCCGGTGACGGTGATCCACCTGCCCGGCCGAAGCCGTTCCCGGGGACGAGGACTGCCCGCGGCCCGGACTTCTCCGGCCGCGAGCAGTGCTTCGTCGTCCGTTCGCCGGCCACTCACCACTCCGACGCCCCCGGACCATCGATCCGAAGGGGAGAGCAGGCCTACTGGCCACCCTTCTGCACGAAGGACCGCACGAAATCCTCAGCGTTTTCCTCGAGTACGTCGTCGATCTCGTCCAGGACGGAGTCCACGTCGTCGGAGAGCTTCTCGTGCCGCTCCTTGAGGTCGTCCTGCGCCTGCGCGTCCTGCGTCTGCTCCTCGGCCTGTTCGGTCGAGTGCGTGGCCTTCTGCTGGCCGCCGCCCGTGTCCTTGGTCGCCATAACCCTCACCCCGCTCAGTTCGCCTGCCGATCGGTGATGATCAGACCCTACAAGCCGGGTCCGACATCGGCCCCGCAGTTTCTCCAACGAACGGGGGCCATCCCGATGATTCCCGGACGGTGGGCTTTCCACCCTGTCCGCCCGGGGCCGCACCGAGTACCCCCCTGACACTGCTCACCCGCCGGACAGGACCCTGACCAGGTCTTCCGCGGTGCGACAGCGGTCCAGAAGCTCCTTGACGTGATTTCGCGTTCCGCGTAGCGGTTCCAGGGTTGGAACGCGCTGGAGAGAGTCACGGCCGGGGAGATCGAAGATGACCGAGTCCCAGCTCGCCGCGGCCACGTCGTCCGCGTACTGCTCCAGGCAACGGCCGCGGAAGTACGCGCGCGTGTCCTCCGGCGGCTTCGTACGGGCCCGCTCGACCTCGCCCTCGTCCAGCAGCCGTTTCATGCGCCCACGGGCCACCAGGCGGTTGTAGACGCCCTTCTCGGCGCGGACGTCGGCGTACTGGAGGTCGACCAGGTGCAGCCGCGCGGCGTCCCAGTCAAGGTCGTCCCGGCGGCGGTAACCCTCCATCACCTCCCGCTTGGCCACCCAGTCCAGCTCGCCGGCCAGGCTCATCGGGTCGCGCTCCAGCCGGGTCAGGGTGTCCTCCCAGCGGCCGAGGACGTCCTTGGTCTGGTCGTCGGCGTCGGCGCCGAAGCGTTCCTCGACGTACTTGCGGGCCAGTTCGAAGTACTCCATCTGTAGCTGGACCGCGGTGAGCGTGCGTCCGCTGCGCAGGGTGACCAGGCGCTTCAGGGACGGGTCGTGCGAGACCTGGTGCAGGGTGCGCACGGGCTGGTCGACGGCCAGGTCCACGGCGATGAAGCCGTCCTCGATCATGGACAGGACCAGGGCGGTCGTGCCGAGCTTGAGGTAGGTGGAGATCTCCGAGAGGTTGGCGTCACCGATGATCACGTGCAGCCGGCGGTACTTCTCCGCGTCCGCGTGCGGCTCGTCGCGGGTGTTGATGATCGGGCGCTTGAGCGTGGTCTCCAGGCCGACCTCGACCTCGAAGTAGTCCGCGCGCTGGCTGAGCTGGAAGCCGTGCTCGTGGCCGTCCTGGCCGATGCCGACGCGGCCCGCTCCGGCGAAGACCTGGCGGGAGACGAAGAAGGGCGTGAGGTGGCGCACGATGTCCGAGAAGGGGGTCTCCCGCTTCATCAGGTAGTTCTCGTGCGTGCCGTAGGAGGCGCCCTTGTTGTCGGTGTTGTTCTTGTAGAGGTGGATCTGCTGGGCTCCCGGTAGCTGCGCGGCCCGCTCGGCGGCCTCGGCCATGATCCGCTCACCCGCCTTGTCCCAGAGGACGGCGTCACGGGGGTTGGTGACCTCGGGGGCGCTGTACTCGGGGTGGGCGTGGTCGACGTAGAGGCGCGCGCCGTTGGTGAGGATCACGTTGGCGAGGCCGATGTCCTCGTCGGTGAGCTGGCTGGAGTCGGCGGTCTCCCGGGCGAGGTCGAAGCCTCGCGCGTCCCGCAGCGGGTTCTCCTCCTCGAAGTCCCAGCGGGCCCGGCGGGCCCGGTGCATCGCGGCCGCGTAGGCGTTGACGATCTGGGACGAGGTGAGCATGGCATTGGCGTTCGGGTGGCCGGGGACGGAGATCCCGTACTCCGTCTCGATTCCCATTACTCGCCGTACGGTCATGCGGCCCTCCTTGCCCGGCGGCACCCTCGGTCGTGGGCGCCGCTCATGTACCGCTGGCGCTCCGGTGCGTGTGCGGTGCCCGTTCCCGCACGGCGCGACTCGGCGGCAGGAACGAGCCTAGAACGCCTTTGCGCTGGTGGGGAGATCATTTGCGTCATTGGCTGCTCCGGTCGTGGCCCTGAAAACAGTCGGCTGCGGGTACCCGTCGAGGGCACCCGCAGCCGCCCTGCCTCTACAGGTACTGACCGGTGTTCGCCACCGTGTCGATCGAGCGTCCGGTGTCCGCGCCCTGCTTCCCGGTGATGAGCGTACGGATGTACACGATCCGCTCGCCCTTCTTTCCGGAGATCCGGGCCCAGTCGTCCGGGTTCGTGGTGTTGGGCAGGTCCTCGTTCTCCTTGAACTCGTCCACGCAGGCCTGGAGCAGGTGGGAGACGCGCAGGCCCTTCTGGCTCTTCTCCAAGAAGTCCTTGATCGCCATCTTCTTGGCCCGGCCCACGATGTTCTCGATCATGGCGCCGGAGTTGAAGTCCTTGAAGTAGAGGACCTCCTTGTCACCGTTGGCGTAGGTGACCTCCAGGAAGCGGTTCTCCTCCGACTCGGCGTACATGTGCTCGACCGCCGTCTGGATCATGCTCTGGACGGTGGTGGTCTTGTCGCCGCCGTGCTCGTCGACGTCGTCCGTGTGCAGCGGCAGACGCTCGGTGAGGTACTTGCCGAAGATGTCCTTGGCCGCCTCGGCGTCCGGACGCTCGATCTTGATCTTCACGTCGAGCCGGCCGGGGCGCAGGATGGCCGGGTCGATCATGTCCTCACGGTTGGAGGCGCCGATCACGACCACGTTCTGGAGGCCTTCCACGCCGTCGATCTCGGCGAGCAGCTGCGGGACGATGGTGTTCTCCACGTCCGAGCTGACACCGGAGCCACGGGTGCGGAAGAGGGACTCCATCTCGTCGAAGAAGACGATCACGGGGGTGCCCTCGCTGGCCTTCTCACGAGCACGCTGGAAGACGAGGCGGATCTGCCGCTCCGTCTCGCCGACGTACTTGTTGAGCAGCTCGGGGCCCTTGATGTTCAGGAAGAAGCTCTTGCCGGCGGCCTGGCCGGTGACCTCGGCGACCTTCTTGGCCAGCGAGTTCGCGACGGCCTTGGCGATGAGCGTCTTGCCGCAGCCGGGCGGGCCGTAGAGCAGGACGCCCTTGGGCGGGCGCAGCTCGTGCTCCTTGAACAGGTCCGGGTAGAGGTACGGCAGCTCGACCGCGTCGCGGATGGCCTCGATCTGGTTGCCGAGGCCGCCGATCTGCTCGTAGCCGATGTCGGGGACCTCTTCGAGGACCAGCTCCTCGACCTCGCTCTTGGGCACGACCTCGTAGACGTAGCCGGAGCGGGGTTCGAGCAGGAGGGCGTCGCCGGCGCGGATGGTGACGTCCAGCAGCGGCTCGGCGAGCCGCACCACCCGTTCCTCATCGGTGTGCCCCAGGACGAGGGCGCGCTCGCCGTCCTCCAGGATCTCCTTGAGGGTGACGATGTCGCCGACGCGCTCGTACTCCATGGCGTCGACCACGTTGAGCGCCTCGTTGAGCATGACCTCCTGGCCGCGCCGGAGGTCGTCGAGTTCGACGCTCGGGCTGACGTTCACCCGGAGCTTGCGGCCACCGGTGAAGATGTCCGCGGTGCCGTCCTCGTTCGCCTGGAGGAAGACACCGAAGCCGGCGGGCGGCTGGGCGAGCCGGTCGACCTCCTCCTTGAGGGCCACGATCTGGTCGCGGGCCTCGCGGAGGGTGTTGGCCAGTCGTTCGTTCTGGGCGGACACGCCGGCCAGGTTCGTCTGTAGCTCGACGATCCGCTCTTCGAGAATCCTCGTGTGCCGCGGAGAGTCGGCGAGCTTGCGTCGCAGGACGGCGATCTCCTGCTCAAGGTAGGCGATCTGCCCGGCCGGGTCGTCGGACCCGCGTCCCGGGCGGATGCCGCGGTTCATGTCGTCGTCGTGGGCTGCCACGGTCCTCACCTCCTCCAAGGGGAGCTGGACGCTTCCAGACCCTACCTGGGTGGGTGTCGATTGAAACCCCTAGATCACAAAGACTGTCAAGGTGTGTCGTCGGTCACCCGGCGCGCACTCCCTCGCACGGAGGGGATACCCACTGAACGTGAGGGGGAAGCAGCCGGTTCCGTGCGTGGCGCGGTCGAAACCCTCCGCGACTGGCCGGAGTTGTCCGTTCCGGGCCGATCGGCCCGGATGAGGGCAGCCCTCGGACCGCTCGCACGATCATCACGCAGAGCGACGAGATCGACAGAGGCGGTCACCGTCAGGACGGCCTGAAGTGATCGATCCGGCCGCCGGGGCACCCCTGTCCCGGTCCGGCGCTGGTACCCGAGCGGGAGGCTCCGGAAACCCCCGGACCGGCCCGGACCGGACGTGAACCGGGCGGAGGTAGGGTCGAGGGTGTCCAACAGCCGCTGGAGCGGACCCGGCCGGCCCTCGCGGCACCCGGACCGCCCGGCGAACCGACGGCAGGAGACATGACCGTGCAGCAGGAGGCCCCGGGCGGCGAGGTGCTGGAGGTCTGGATCGACCAGGACCTGTGTACCGGCGACGGCATCTGCGCCCAGTACGCCCCCGAGGTGTTCGAGCTGGACATCGACGGGCTGGCCTATGTGAAGGGCGCGGACGACGAACTGCTCCAGGCCCCGGGCGGGCGCGGCCACGCCGGTACCGCTGCCGCTGCTGGCGGACGTGGTGGACTCGGCGAAGGAGTGTCCCGGCGAGTGCATCCATGTGCGGCGCGTTCAGGACAGGGTCGAGGTGTACGGCCCCGAGGCGGAGTGAGCCCGGTTCAGACGCTGTGGGCGGACCCCGTGGAGCGGATGAAGGCACTGCCGTTCCACTGCCAGGCGGCCGGGGTCCTCAGGTCGGGGCAGCAACTGGGCACGGCGTCCGAGGAGTAGCCGAGCAGCGTGGCGGACACGGTACGCGCGCGTACGGCGAAGTCGGTGACCGTGAGCCGGTCCTCGGGCCTGACGAGGGTGGCCACCACGCGCGGCCTCCTGCCGTCCGCGGAGCGGGTGAGGACGTAGACGCCGTCCGGCGGGGTGCCCATGGGGGCGTCGCAGTGGACCACCGCGACGGTTTCCGGCCTGCCGTCGCCGTCCAGGTCCGCGCCGGCCTTCTTGACGACCAGGGCCTTCACCGGTCCGCAGTCCAGCGGGAACTGCACACCCGTCGTGCCCGGCGCGACGGCCGCGGTCGTCGTCCGCGTGCCGGTGGCGGACTGGGCGGCCGTGGCCGATCCGGGCCGGGCGACGGTGGAGAGGGCCACCACGGCGGCGACGGCCGTGGCGGTGAGGACCCAGTGGATCGGCCGGGTCTGGGTGTGGGCGAGCTCCGGAACGGCGGGTTGCTGCACTAGGAGTGTCTCCTGTGAGGGCTGTGCCGGTGGGATGGCCTGCATGCTGCCACACGCCACGGTGCGGGGGAACGGTGGGGGCCGGGATTCCCCCGGGCGGCAGACCGGCGCGCGGGAGGCGTCGCTGCCGGTACCGCGTCAACGCGGGAGCGCCGTGCCCGCGTTCCCGGATGCGGTGGGGAACTCGGGCACGGCGCCCTTGCGTTGTGCGCGTGCGGGGCCGGTCAGCGGCCGGCGCCGCCGTCGGCGTTGGGTCCGGCGTAGTCCTCGCCGTACGCGCCCTTCGCGGGGCGGCGGCGGCGCATGGGCGGCTCGACGCCGTCCGCGAGGCGGCGGGCGGTGAGCAGGAAGCCGGTGTGGCCGATCATCCGGTGGTCGGGGCGGACGGCCAGGCCCTCGATGTGCCAGTTGCGGATCATGGTCTCCCAGGCGGTCGGCTCGTTGAAGCAGCCGATCTCCCGGATGGACTCCACGGTCCGGGCGAGCTGGGTGGTGGTGGCCACGTAGCAGCACAGGATGCCGCCCGGGACGAGCGCCTTGGAGACGGCCTCCAGGCACTCCCAGGGGGCGAGCATGTCCAGGATGACGCGGTCGACGTCGGTGTCGGACAGGTTGTCCTGGAGGTCGCCGACGGTCAGCTGCCAGGCGGGGTGCGGGCCGCCGAAGTAGCGCTCCACGTTCTGCTTCGCGATCTCGGCGAAGTCCTCGCGGCGCTCGTAGGAGTGCAGCATGCCCTGGTCGCCGATGGCCCGCAGCAGGAAGCTGCTGAGCGAGCCGGAGCCGACGCCGGCCTCCACGACGCGCGCGCCGGCGAAGATGTCGGCGAAGGAGAGGATCTGCCCCGCGTCCTTGGGGTAGACGACGGCTGCCCCGCGGGGCATGGACAGGACGTAGTCGGGGAGCAGGGGGCGCAGCGCGAGGTAGGCCACGTTGCCGGTGGTCCGGACAACGCTGCCCTCGGGAGCGCCGATCAGTTCGTCGTGCGGGAAGGAGCCCTTGTGGGTGTGGAAATTCTTCCCGGCTTCGAGCGTGAACGTGTAGTGGCGGCCCTTGGGGTCGGTCAGCTGTACCTGGTCCCCGACCTTGAAGGGCCCGCGCCTGCGGGCGGCACCGGTCGGTTCGGACATGTGACCAGCCTACCGGCGTTTCCCGAGGCCGCCGACCACGGCTACGGGGTGGGCCGGGCCATGGCCTTCACGAAGGCGCGTTCGACGTCGGCGGCGGACAGGACGCCGTAGATCTCGCCGGTCTGCTCGACCACGAGGTACTCGGTGGCCGGGGCGGCCCGGAGGGCGTCCAGCAGGTCCTCCCCGGCCAGCTCCGCGGAGACTCGCATGCCGTCGGTCAGCTCCTGGGCCAGGCCGCTCACGGCCACCCAGGGGCGGCGGTGCTCGGGTACGCCGACGATGGCGGCCTCGCGGACGAGCGCGAGGGGGTTGCCGTCGGCGTCGACGACGACCAGGGCGCGGGCACCGGCGGCGTTGGCCCGGCGCAGTGCCTCGGAGAGCGAAGTGTCGTTCTCGACCGGTACGGCCCGCCGGGTGAGGGTGCGGGCGCGCAGCTCGGGGAGGTGTTCGCGCAGCCGGGCCATGCGCAGGCTGTTGCCGGCGCCGGTCCAGATGATCGCGGCGAGGATCGCGGCGAGCAGGGCGTCGGTGACCGTGTCCATGCCGCTCGTCTCCTCACCGCCGCCGCCGAAGGCGCTGGAGTGGTTGAGCAGCGGCAGGCCGATCAGGACGGAGACGGCGAGGGCGCGGCCGACCCAGGCGGCGGCGACGGTGCCGCTCATCGGGCTGCCGGTGAGCTTCCAGACGACGGCGCGGAGCATGCGCCCGCCGTCGAGGGGCAGGCCGGGCAAGAGGTTGAAGATCGCGACGATGAGGTTGGAGACCATCAGTCCGGCCAGCAGCACGCCGGGGACGGTGCCGGGCTCGACGGGCTTCATGGCGAGGTAGAACAGTCCGGCCAGGACGAGGGAGAGCAGCGGGCCGACGAACGCCAGCACGAATTCCCGGCCGGGGGTCTCGGCTTCCTTCTCGATCTCCGAGACACCGCCGAAGAACTGGAGCTGGATGCGGCGGACCGGCAGCTCGAAGCGGATCGCGGCGACCGTGTGAGCCAGTTCGTGGACCAGGACGGAGGCGTAGAAGGCGACCGCGAAGAAGAGGGAGACCAGGTAGCGGGCGGCGCCCAGCTCGGGCAGCACGCGGTCGAGCTGGCCGCCGAAGACCCAGGTGATCAGCGCGGCGACGAGGAACCAGCTCGGCGCGACGTACACGGGCACGCCGAAGGGCCGCCCCATGAGGATGCCCCCGCCGGGCTCCTTGGGCCGCGGGTGCGGCGGCTCGCCCTTGGCGATACCGGAGTGTGCGAGGGAGCGGTGCTCGGAGGAGTCACCGCCGTGCGGCACGGACGCGTGCGCGTCGTCCTTTCCTGCCGGACGGCGGGCGGTGTCCGCATGTGCCGGGCGCGGTGAGCTGTCGTCGTCGGCCGCGCCGGGCGCACTCGCCGCCGGGGCGGTGTGCTCGTGACCGGACGCGCCCGCCTCACCGGCCGTGCCGTCGCCGGCAGGCGTGCCGTTCCCGGCAGGAGTGTCGTCCTCGTCGGCCGGGTGGGGCTCGGCGGGACCGTCGTGCGGGGTGGTCCGTCGGGTGGCGGGTCCCGGTGTGGCGGGGCGGGGGGTGCCGGGGGTGTCGTGGATCGGGGTCGCGGGGTGGTCGGTGGGTTCGGCCGCAGGCTCGGCGGAGTTGTCGGCCGGTCCGTCGTTGCCGGACCGCGGCTGCCCGCTCCCGCCGCTCACGTCCACGATGTCCCCTAGTTCGAAGCGTCTCCCGCGCCTGCCGGGCGGAAGGGTCTCTGGTCGATGGTATGCGGCCGTGGCGGCGTGTTCCGCTCCGGCACCCCTTGTGTTCGCCTCCCGCTCGCACCGCCGACGCGGCCGGCGCCCGGGTCACTGTCAGTGCCGGGCCGTAAGGTCTGTGGACATGGACAGCAGCATCGAGGAGGCAGCGGCCCCGCCGCCCGGCGCCGAGCACACGCCACCGGACGCCCCGCCGCCGGCGCCCCCGACGACCCCGGCCGAGATGTCGGCGACGTCGGTGAGATCGGTGGCGTCGGAGGAGAGTCCCTCGGTGCCCGCGCCCGCGGTGGCCGGCGGGGAGCGGGCGGCTGTGGCGCCCACCTCGCTGTCGCCGTCCCGGGCGAGCGATTTCATGCAGTGCCCGCTGCTGTACCGGTTCCGGGTGATCGACCGGCTGCCGGAGAAGCCGAGCGAGGCGGCGACACGGGGCACGCTGGTCCACGCCGTGCTGGAGCGTCTGTTCGACGCGCCCGCCGGTGAGCGGACCGCGCCGCGGGCCAAGGCGCTGATCCCGGGGCAGTGGGACCGGCTGCGGGAGAGCCGCCCGGAGGTGACCGAGCTGTTCACCGACGATCCGGAGGGCGAGCGGCTGACCCGGTGGCTCGCCGAGGCCGAGCGGCTCGTGGAGCGCTGGTTCACGCTGGAGGACCCGACGCGGCTGGAGCCGGCCGAGCGGGAGCTGTTCGTGGAGGCCGAGCTGGACTCGGGGCTGCGGCTGCGCGGGATCATCGACCGGGTGGACGTGGCGCCGACCGGCGAGGTGCGGATCGTCGACTACAAGACGGGCAAGGCGCCCCGCCCCGAGTACACGGAGGGCGCCCTGTTCCAGATGAAGTTCTACGCCCTCGTGGTGTGGCGGCTGAAGCGGGTGATCCCGCGCCGGCTGCAACTGGTCTATCTCGGCAGCGGCGACGTGCTGACGTACGACCCCGTCCTCGCCGACCTGGAGCGGGTCGAGCGCAAGCTGCACGCGCTGTGGGAGGCCATCAGCGAGGCCACGGAGACGGGGAACTGGCGGCCCCGGCCGACCCGGCTGTGCGACTGGTGCAACCACCGGGCGCACTGCCCGGAGTTCGGCGGCACTCCCCCGCCCTATCCGCTGCCGGTGAGGGCGGCCGAGTCGGGGGCGCCGGCGCAGGGCAGAATGGGCGCGGACTAGCGAAGGAGTGTCACGTGGCCATCCGCGTCCTACTGGTCGATGACCAGCCGCTGCTGCGTACCGGCTTCCGGATGATCCTGGAGGCCGAGCAGGACCTGGCCGTCGTCGGCGAGGCCGGTGACGGTCTCCAGGCCCTCGACCAGGTGCGAGCGTTGCAGCCGGATGTCGTGCTCATGGATATCCGGATGCCGCGGATGGACGGTGTGGAGGCCACCCGGCAGATCACCGGCCCCGGGCGGGACGGTCCGGCCAAGGTGCTGGTGCTGACCACGTTCGACCTGGACGAGTACGTGGTGGAGGCGCTGCGCGCGGGAGCGAGCGGCTTCCTGCTCAAGGACGCGCCCGCCAACGAACTGGTTCAGGCCATCCGGGTCGTGGCGGCCGGCGAGGCCATGCTCGCGCCGAGCGTCACCCGGCGGCTGCTGGACAAGTACGCCACGCATCTGCCCTCCGGCGAGGAGCCGGTGCCCGACGCTCTGCACACCCTGACGGATCGTGAGGTCGAGGTGCTGAAGCTGGTGGCGCGCGGGCTGTCCAACGCGGAGGTCGCGGCCGACCTGTTCGTCAGCGAGACGACCGTCAAGACCCATGTGGGCCATGTGCTGACCAAGCTGGGCCTGCGTGACCGGGTGCAGGCGGCGGTGTACGCGTACGAGAGCGGGCTGGTGCGCCCCGGCGCGCAGTAACGGGCGGGCCGGCCGGCCGACGCGCTCCGGCGGGCGGTACGGCGAAGGGCGCCCCTGCCGCCTGGTGCGGGGCGCCCCTGCCGTGACCGGCGTCAGCTCTTGCTGAGTTCCCAGAACCGGAACACCGTGGAGGCGTCCAGGCAGTACTCCAGACCGTAGACGCCGTCGCGGACGACCGCGTACTGCTTGGCCTGCCAGACCGGCAGGACGGGCAGTTCGTCGGCGACGATGTCCTGCAGCCTGCCGAAGTCCTTGTCGGTCGCGGCCCGGTCGCTCTGTGCGGCGGTGGCGGGCAGGAGCGAGCCGGTGATGGTGCGGTTGCCGTAGTTGTTCTCCAGCACGTTGCCCTTGCCGAAGAAGGGGGCCGTGAAGTTGTCGGCGTCCGGGTAGTCCGGCACCCAGCCCTTCACGTACACGCCGTACCTGCCCTGGGCGATCTCCTTCTCGTACTGGTCGAAGGGGACGGACCGCACGTCGGCGTCGAACAGGCCGCTGGCGTTGAGCTGGCCGGCTATGGCCTTCAGTTCCTCGTCGGTGGCGGGGCCGTAACGGGACGGCGTGGACCACAGGGTGAGCTTCACCTTGCCGGTGATGCCGTCGGCGCGCAGGGCGGCGGCGGCCTTGGCGCGGGAGGGGCGGGCGCCGTACGTGTCGAAGAAGGCGGTGTTGTGGCCCGCGATGCCCGCCGGGATGATCGAGTACAGCGGGGTGGCGGTGCCCTGGTACACGTTCTCGATCAGGGCGTCGCGGTCGATGAGGTAGGCCATGGCCCTGCGGACGCCGAGCTTGCCGGCCACCGGGTCCTTCATGTTGAAGACCAGGTGCTGGACCTCGGCGCTGGTGCCCTCGATGACGTCGACGCCCTTGTCGTCCTTCTGCCGGTCGAGGCCGGCTGTGTCGGAGGCGGCCAGACCGCGGTAGGCGATGTCGATGCCGCCGTCGAGGAGGGACTGCTTCAGGGCGGTGCGGTCGCCGTGGAAGAACTTCAGGGTGACGCCGGAGTTCTTGACCTGGACGGTCCCCTTGTAGTTGCCGTTGACCGAGAAGACCGCCTGCTCCTTGTCGAAGGAGTCCAGCTCGTAGGGGCCGGAGCCGACGGCCTTGTGGTCGGTGCGCAGGCCGTTCGCGTCGTACTGGCGGTGGTCCACGACGGAACCGGCGCCGGAGGCGACCTTGCTGGGGAAGGTGGCGTCGGGCACCTTCAGGTGGAAGACGACCGTCTTCGCGTCCGGTGTCCCGATCGTGCCGAGCATCGGGAACATGATCGCGGGACCGGCGGGGTCGTCGATCCTCAGCATGCGCTCGAAGGAGAACTTCACATCGGCGGAGGTGAGGGGGTCACCGTTGCTGAACTTCAGGCCGTCCTTCAGTTCGCACCGGTAGACCATGGCCCGGGTGTCGGTGAAGCCGCACCGCTTCGCCAGTTCGGGTTCGGGTTCGGTCGCCCCCTTGGGGAAGCTGAGCAGCGACTGGAAGACGTTGTTGAACAACAGCCAGGAGCCGGGGTCGTAGCCGGACGCCGGGTCCGTGGCGAGGACGTCGTCGGACATCCCCATCACCACGGCGGAGCCGGTTCCCCCGGAATCGCCGGTCTCCGAGCCACAGCCGGTCAACAGGCCGGAGGCCAGCCCCGCCACGAGGGGCAGGACCGGCCACGGGTTGCGCTTCTTCACTTGACATGTGCCTTGTCGTCGGTTCGTCACCCCGGGACCACCGTCCTGGTCCCCGGGACCCGGGGCAGCCGTCCCTGGCCCCCGGGTGAGGAGAGCCGTCAGCCGCTCACACCACGGCCGAGCTCCCACAGCTGGAGCGTCGAGGACGAGTTGAGGGCGTAGGAGACGCCCGTGACGTTGTCCCGCGCGGCGACGTACTGCTTGCCCTGCCACAGCGGCAGGACCGGCACGTCGTCGGCGACGATGTCCTGGATCTCGGTCAGGCTCTTGGCGGCGCCGAGCCGGTCGGCCTCACGGCGCGACTGCGGGATCAGCGAGCGCTGGATGGCGCTGTTGGCGTACGGCGAGCCGAGGAAGTTGTCCTTGTCGAGGAAGGGGGCGAGGAAGTTGTCGGCGTCCGGGAAGTCGGGGAACCAGCCCATGCCGTAGACGTCGTACGCGCCCTTCTGCTCGGCGGGCCGGAAGGTCGCCCAGGGGTGGCCCTGGATGGAGGCGTCGAACAGGCCGCTGTCGTTGAGCTGCTGCCGGAGGATCTGGAATTCCTGCTCGGTGGCCGAGCCGTAGTGGTCGGTCGTGTAGTGCAGGGTCAGCTTCACCGGAGTGGTGATGCCGGCCTTGGCGAGAAGGTTCTTGGCCTTGTCGACGCTGGGGTTGCCGTACTTGTTGAAGAACGAGTTGGAGTGCCCGGTGACGGTGGCGGGGACCAGCGAGTACAGCGGCTCGGCCTGGGTGCCGTAGACCTTGGAGACCAGCTCGCCGCGGTTGATGATCTGCGCCATCGCCTGGCGTACGGCCTTGGACTTCACGCTGGTGGCATCGGTGTTGAAGGCCAGGTAGCGGATCTCCAGGCCGGGCATGTCGACCAGGTCGGCCTTGTCGTCGCTGCCGGCGTCCAGCTTCTGGATCTGCCCGGGCGACATGGTGCGCGTCATGACGTCGATGTCACCCTTGTCGAGCGCGGTGCCCATGGCGTCGGCGTCGCTGAAGGAGCGGAGTTCGACCGCGTCGTTGTTCACCGTCACGTTGCCCTTGTACGAGGGGTTCTTGGTGAAGGTGATGCTGGTGATCGCGTTGTTCTTGACGTCGGCCCGGAGGGTGTACGGGCCGGAGCCGTCGACGTCGAAGCCGTCGCGCAGCTTGTCCTTGTCGTAGTCCTTCGGGTTGATGATGCCCGCGACCGGGGTGGACAGCTTGTACGGGAAGGTGGCGTCGGCTGTCTTGAGGTGGAAGACGACCTCGCGGTCGCCCTGCGTCTCGATGGTGTCGACGGTGTTCAGCAGGGCGGAGACACCGCTGTCGGCCTTGATGCGCAGCGCACGCTCGATGGAGTACTTGACGTCGGCGGCGGTCACCTTGTCGCCGTTCGCGAACGTGAGGTCCTTGCGCAGCTTGCAGACGTAGCGCTCGCTGCCGCTGTCGGTGAAGGAGCAGCTCTCGGCGGCCTCGGGCACGGGGTCGCCCTCGCCCTTGGGCTGGGCCATCAGGGTCTGCACGGTCTGGCGCAGGATGTTCCAGGTGCCGACGTCGTAGGCGTAGGCCGGGTCGAGGGGCGCCGGAGCCGCCTTGCTGGCCGTGAACTGGTCCGTGGTACCGACGACGATGGCGTCACCGCTCTTGCTCCCGCTGTCGGATCCGCCGCACGCGGCGAGAACCGGGGTGAGCAGGCCGGCCACCGCCGGCAGCACCAAAGTCTTGCGGTTCATGCGGGAGTTTCTCCAGAGCTGTTCGGGTCCGTGTATCCGGCATGCATGGGTGGTGCGACGGATCACGGGGGTTCGCGGCGATGTTCTCGCGACGAGATTAGTCCGCGCCCGCAGCGCGCTTCACGGCCCCGTGAGTTGACCCCCCATCACGCAGTGGAACCGGTCGCGGACACACCGAAAACCCGACAGCGGCAGGATTAGTGCAGCATCCCATCAATCGGGACACAAAGCCCCGCCCACACCACCCGTTCCGGGTGCTTCTGCACAGTCGAACGGCGTTGTCGAGTCCGGTGGGCGTGGGAAACGTCACACGCCCAACTGTGTGACCGGTCAGCACAATTCGGCCGGACACCTCACCCTGAATTCCCCTCGGGTCTACTTCCCGGGAAATATGTCCAGCACACCCAATGGGCGTCGCACGCTGGGTGAACGGCTAGCGCATTTCCGTCATGAGGCCGTGCAGAAATGCCAGGTCGACCTCTTCCAGAGAGGAGACGACGGTCCGTCCGGCGGCCGGGCCGATGGGTGCCACGGAGGGCACGGCGATCACCCGGCAGCCCGCGGCCTCCGCGGCGGCGACCCCGGTCGCGGTGTCCTCGACCACGGCGCACCCGGCCGGGTGCGCGCCGAGCCCCGCGGCGGCGAGCAGGTACGGGTCCGGGAAGGGCTTGGTGCGCGAGACCTCGTCGCCCGCGACGGAGAGGGCGAAGTGGTGCGGGCCCAGCACGGACAGCACCCGGTCGATGATGCGCCGGTGGGAGGCGGAGACCAGGGCCGTGGGCACACCGTGCCGGTGCAGCTCGCCGAGCAGGCGCGCGGCGCCCGGCATCAGCGGCAGGGCGCGGTCGATGCGGTCCTCGAAGCCGTCGTTGAGCAGCACCGAGAGTTCGGCGAGGGTGATGTCGGCGCCGGTGGCCTCGATGAGGAAGCCGGCGCTGCGGGTCATGGGGCCGCCGACCACGACGTGCCGCCAGGAGTCGTCCAGGGTGTGGCCGAGGCGGGCGAACACCTCCACCTCGACGTCCCACCAGAAGCCCTCGGTGTCCACCAGGGTGCCGTCCATGTCGAGCAGCACCGCCTGGAGGGTGGAGCCGTCGGGCGGTGCGGTCCCGCCCGCTCCGGTGCCGGCGGGAGCGGGGGGAAGGGTTCCGGGCGCGGGGACCGTGCTGGTCATCCGGGCGCACCTCCTTGAGGGACGGTCAGGCCGGTTCCCGTGCGGGGAACCGGCCTGCGGTGGACCGACCAGTGTACGACGCCGCGGAGCGAAACGCCTCGTTCATCACTCCGGGCCCGGGGGCACCCCGTCGGACACCCCCCGGACGGCCCGGGGGCGTGGCGGTGTGCCGGTGGCGGGGGTCACCTGGCGTTGAAGTACTTCGCCTCCGGGTGGTGGATGACGATGGCGTCGGTGGACTGCTCGGGGTGGAGCTGGAACTCCTCCGACAGGTGCACGCCGATCCGCTCGGGCTCGAGGAGGGCGGCGATCTTGGCGCGGTCCTCCAGGTTCGGGCAGGCGCCGTAGCCGAGGGAGAAACGGGCGCCGCGGTACCGGAGGGCGAACATGTCCTCGATGCCGTCCGGGTCCTCACCGGCGAAGCCGAGTTCGGAGCGGACGCGGGCGTGCCAGTACTCGGCGAGGGCCTCGGCCAACTGCACGGACAGGCCGTGCAGTTCGAGGTAGTCGCGGTAGGCGTTGGCCTCGAAGAGCCGGGCCGTCTCCTCGCCGATGCGCGAGCCGACGGTGACGACCTGGAGGCCGACGACGTCCGTCTCCCCCGACTCCTCCGGACGGAAGAAGTCGGCCAGGCACAGGCGCCGGCCGCGGCGCTGGCGCGGGAAGGTGAACCGGGTGCGTTCGTTGCCCTGCTCGTCCAGGATGATCAGGTCGTCGTCCTTGGAGACGCACGGGAAGTAGCCGTAGACCACGGCCGCCTCCAGCAGGTTCTCCGTCTGGAGCCGGTCGAGCAGGCCGCGCAGGCGCGGGCGGCCGTCGGTCTCGACCAGTTCCTCGTACGACGGCCCCTCCCCGGTGCGGGCCTGCTTCAGCCCCCACTGGCCCTTGAACAGGGCGCCCTCGTCCACCCAGCTCGCGTACTCCTTGAGCTGGATGCCCTTGACGACCCGGGTGTCCCAGAACGGCGGGGCCGGCACGGGGTTGTCGATGGCGACGTCGGAGCGGACGTGGCCCTCCTCCGGGCGCTCCTCGGCCTCCTCGACGACGGCGGCCCGCACCCGGCGCTGCTTCAGCTCGGGCAGCTTCGCGCCGGGCACGCCGCGCTTGACGCCGATCAGCGCATCCATCAGGCGCAGGCCCTCGAAGGCGTCGCGGGCGTAGCGGACCTCACCCTCGTAGACCTCGTACAGGTCCTGCTCGACGTAGGCCCGGGTCAGGGCGGCGCCACCGAGGATGACCGGGAAGCGGGCGGCGAGGCCGCGCTGGTTCAGCTCCTCCAGGTTCTCCTTCATGATCACCGTGGACTTGACCAGCAGCCCCGACATGCCGATGACGTCCGCCCGGTGCTCCTCGGCCGCCTCCAGGATCGCCGAGACGGGCTGCTTGATGCCCAGGTTGACGACGTTGTAGCCGTTGTTGGAGAGGATGATGTCGACCAGGTTCTTGCCGATGTCGTGCACGTCGCCGCGCACGGTCGCGAGGACGATGGTGCCCTTGCCCGCCGCTTCCTCACCGTCGGCCACCTTCTCCATGTGCGGTTCGAGGTGGGCGACGGCCACCTTCATGACCTCGGCGGACTGAAGGACGAACGGCAGTTGCATCTGGCCGGAACCGAACAGCTCACCGACGACCTTCATGCCGTCCAGCAGGGTCTCGTTGACGATGTCGAGCGCGGGCCGGTCCTGGAGGGCCTCGTCCAGGTCCGCCTCCAGGCCGTTGCGCTCGCCGTCGATGATGCGGCGCTTGAGGCGCTCGTCCAGCGGCAGCGCGGCCAGTTCCTCGGCCCGGCCGGCCTTCAGCGACTTCGCGGTGGCGCCCTCGAAGAGCTGCATGAGCTTCTGGAGGGGGTCGTAGCCCTCGGAGCGGCGGTCGTGGATGAGGTCGAGGGCCGTGCGGACCTCCTCCTCGCTGAAGCGGGCGATCGGCAGGATCTTGCTGGCGTGCACGATCGCCGAGTCGAGTCCGGCTTTGACGCACTCGTCGAGGAAGACGGAGTTCAGCAGGATGCGGGCGGCCGGGTTGAGGCCGAAGGAGATGTTCGACAGGCCCAGCGTGGTCTGCACGGCCGGGTGGCGCCTCTTCAGCTCGCGGATCGCCTCGATGGTGGCGACGCCGTCCTTGCGGGACTCCTCCTGACCGGTGCAGATGGTGAAGGTCAGGGTGTCGATGAGGATGTCCTCCTCGTGGATGCCCCAGTTCCCGGTGAGGTCGGCGATCAGCCGTTCGGCGATCTCGACCTTCTTCTCGGGGGTGCGGGCCTGGCCCTCCTCGTCGATCGTGAGCGCGATCAGGGCGGCGCCGTGCTCCCGCGCCAGCCGCGTGACCTTCACGAACCGCGAGTCGGGTCCGTCACCGTCCTCGTAGTTCACCGAGTTGATCACCGCGCGCCCGCCGAGCTTCTCCAGGCCCGCCCTGATCACCTCGACCTCCGTGGAGTCCAGGACGATCGGCAGGGTGGAGGCGGTGGCGAAGCGGCCGGCCAGTTCCTCCATGTCGGCGACGCCGTCACGGCCGACGTAGTCCACGCACAGGTCGAGCATGTGCGCGCCCTCGCGGATCTGCTCGCGGGCGATCTCGACGCAGTCGTCCCAGCGGGCCTCCAGCATGGCCTCGCGGAACTTCTTGGAGCCGTTGGCGTTGGTCCGCTCGCCGATGGCCAGGTAGGCGGTGTCCTGGCGGAACGGCACCGACTGGTAGAGGGAGGCGGCGCCCGGCTCGGGACGCGGGGCGCGCTCGGCCGGGGCGAGGCCCCGGACGCGCTCCACGACCTGGCGCAGGTGCTCGGGGGTGGTGCCGCAGCAGCCGCCGACCAGGGACAGGCCGTAGTCCTGTACGAAGTTCTCCTGGGCGTCCGCCAGGCCCTCGGGGCCGAGCGGGAAGTGGGCGCCGTCCTTGGTGAGGATGGGCAGCCCGGCGTTGGGCATGCACAGCAGCGGGATGCGGGAGTTCCGGGTGAGGTAGCGCAGGTGCTCGCTCATCTCGGCCGGGCCGGTCGAGCAGTTCAGGCCGATCATGTCGATGCCGAGCGGCTCCAGCGCGGTGAGGGCGGCGCCGATCTCGGAGCCCAGCAGCATGGTGCCGGTGGTCTCGAAGGCCATCGAGACGAGCAGCGGGACCTCCAGGCCGAGCCGCTCCATGGCGCCGCGCGCGCCGAGGACGGAGGCCTTGGTCTGGAGCAGGTCCTGGGTGGTCTCGACGATCAGGGCGTCGGCGCCGCCCGCGAGCAGACCCTCGGCGTTCGCCTGGAAGCCGTCCCGGATCGTCGCGAAGCCGATGTGGCCGAGGGTGGGCAGCTTGGTGCCGGGGCCGATGGAGCCGAGGACCCAGCGCCGGCGGCCGTCCTCGGCCCAGTACCTGTCTGCGACCTCGCGGGCGATGCGGGCGCCGGCCTCGGACAGCTCGTGCACGCGGTCGGGGATGTCGTACTCCGCCATGGCCGCGTGGTTGGCCCCGAAGGTGTTGGTCTCGACGCAGTCGACGCCCACGGAGAAGTACGCCTCGTGGACGGAGCGGACGATGTCGGGGCGGGTGACGTTGAGGATCTCGTTGCAGCCCTCGAGGTTCTCGAAGTCCTCGAGTGTGGGGTCCTGGGCCTGGAGCATGGTGCCCATGGCTCCGTCGGCGACCACCACACGGGTGGCGAGTGCCTCGCGGAGCGCGGACACCCGGGTCCGGCTGTCGGCGGAAGGGGACGTGGGCAACGAGGCCATGAAGGGGCTCCCTGGGCTGCGACGGCTGTCGGCTATGCGGTTCCCCCGGCAGGCAGGGTTGCCGCACGGCGCCAGAGTAGCCGGGAGTGGGCTTGGATGGGCACCTGCGTCCACGGAACGGACGCGTCCGGCCGGGGGCCGCCGGTGTGTAACAGGTGTCGTCCGACCATTGGCGGGAGATCGGCAAGGACCGGTAGTGTTCGGCATTGCCGAACGGCGGATTGGGCATGGCGCCGACGGCAGTCGAAGGGGACGGAGGCAGGACGGGGATGGCACGGAACATCCAGTCGCTCGAACGGGCGGCCGCGATGCTGCGGCTGCTCGCGGGCGGCGAGCGGCGGCTCGGCCTCTCGGACATCGCCTCGTCGCTGGGTCTCGCCAAGGGCACCGCCCACGGCATCCTGCGCACCCTCCAGCAGGAGGGCTTCGTGGAACAGGACGACGCCTCCGGGCGCTACCAGCTAGGCGCGGAGCTGCTGCGCCTCGGCACCACCTACCTGGACGTGCACGAACTGCGCGCCCGGGCCCTGGTGTGGGCCGACGACCTGGCCCGCTCCAGCGGCGAGAGCGTGTACCTGGGCGTCCTGCACCAGCAGGGCGTCCTGATCGTGCACCACGTCTTCCGGCCCGACGACAGCCGGCAGGTGCTGGAGATCGGGGCGATGCAGCCGCTGCACTCCACGGCGCTGGGCAAGGTGCTGTCGGCGTACGACCCGGTGGCGCACAGCGAGGCGCTGGAGGCCGACCGCAAGGCGTTCACGGACCGCACGGTGTGCGACCCGGGCGACTTCGAGCACCTCCTTGACGTCACGCGCGCGCGTGGGTACGCGGCCGACGTGGAGGAGACCTGGGAGGGGGTGGCCTCGCTCGCCGCCCCCATCCACGACCGGCGCCGCATGCCCGTGGGCGCGGTCGGCATCACCGGGGCCGTGGAACGGCTGTGCCGGGAGGGCGAGCTGCGTCCGGAGCTGATCGCGGCGGTGCGGGACTGCGCCCGCGCGGTCTCCCGCGATCTGGGCGCCGGACGGTTCTGAGCAGGGACCCGGGTACGGAACGACCGGGACGTCGGGCGACGTTCCGGCTGTCGACCTACCCTGAGATGGACAAATAGGATCGAAACGTACGCCCGTAGCCGATGATCGATAAGTCGCAGCGATCAATAACGATCCTGCTTTCGATAACAGAACTCTTGACGCACGCGTAACGCCGAAGCAAGACTCCCGTCCATCGGTCGGCATTGTCGAACACCTACCGGCAATACGCGCTAGAGTGTGACAACGCCAGAGGCCGGCCAGCTCTCACCCCCTGAGGGCGCCAGACCCCCGGCGGGAACCGGGGTCCGGCTACCCCTGGACGAAGGACAAAGGAGTCGCGGGTGTCCAGCTCCGACATCTTCATCGGCGAGACCATCGGTACCGCCATACTCATCCTGCTCGGCGGCGGCGTCTGCGCCGCTGTCACGCTGAAGGCCTCCAAGGCCCGTAACGCCGGTTGGCTCGCCATCGCCTTCGGGTGGGGCTTCGCCGTCATGACGGCCGTGTACATCTCCGGACCACTGTCCGGCGCCCATCTCAACCCGGCCGTCACCGTCGCCCTGGCCATCAAGGACAGCGACTGGAGCAACGTCCCGACCTACTTCGCCGGCCAGCTGCTCGGCGCCGTGATCGGTGCGGCCCTGGTGTGGGTCGCCTACTACGGACAGTTCCAGGCACACCTGACCGACAAGGAGATCGTCGGCGGTCCGGGCGCGCAGGCCACCTCCGCCAAGGCCGTGGAGGCCCGGGAGAAGGGCGCCGGCCCGGTCCTCGGCATCTTCTCCACCGGTCCGGAGATCCGGAACGTGGCGCAGAACCTGGCCACGGAGATCATCGGCACCGTCGTACTGATCCTCGCGGTCCTCACCCAGGGCCTGAACGACAAGGGCAACGGCCTCGGCGTCCTCGGCGGACTGATCACCGCGCTCGTGGTCGTGTCGATCGGTCTCTCCCTCGGCGGCCCGACGGGCTACGCCATCAACCCGGCCCGTGACCTGGGTCCGCGCATCGTGCACGCCCTCCTGCCGCTGCCCAACAAGGGCGGTTCCGACTGGAGCTACGCCTGGATCCCGGTGGTCGGTCCGCTGATCGGCGCCGCGATCGCCGCAGGCATCTACAACGTCGCATTCGCCTAGGAAGCCCCCCGAGACTTCGCGCACGCGCCGTACGTACAGCCCCACCACCACGGACCCTTCAGGGAGCACACAGTGACCGACGCCCACACCGCAGGCCCGTTCATCGCCGCCATCGACCAGGGCACGACCTCCTCGCGCTGCATCGTCTTCGACCGGGACGGCCGCATCGTCTCCGTCGACCAGAAGGAGCACGAGCAGATCTTCCCCAAGCCGGGCTGGGTCGAGCACAACGCCAACGAGATCTGGACCAACGTCCAGGAGGTCGTCGCCGGAGCCGTCGAGAAGGCCGGCATCACCCGGGACGACATCAAGGCCATCGGCATCACCAACCAGCGCGAGACGACCGTGCTGTGGGACAAGAACACCGGTGAGCCCGTCCACAACGCCATCGTCTGGCAGGACACCCGCACCGACGCCCTCTGCCGCGAGCTGGGCCGCAACGTCGGCCAGGACCGTTTCCGCCGCGAGACCGGTCTGCCGCTCGCGTCCTACTTCGCCGGGCCCAAGGCCCGCTGGCTGCTCGACCACGTCGACGGCCTGAAGGAGCGCGCCGAGGCGGGCGACATCCTCTTCGGCACCATGGACAGCTGGGTCATCTGGAACCTGACCGGCGGTGTCGACGGCGGCAGGCACGTCACCGACGTCACCAACGCCTCCCGCACCATGCTGATGAACCTGCACACGATGCAGTGGGACGAGAAGATCGCCGAGTCGATCGGCGTGCCGCTCCAGATCCTGCCCGAGATCCGCTCCTCCGCCGAGGTCTACGGCGAGGTCACCGGCGGCCGGCTCGGCGAGCTGCTCGGCGGCATCCCGGTCGCCTCCGCGCTCGGCGACCAGCAGGCGGCCCTGTTCGGCCAGACCTGTTTCACCGAGGGCGAGACGAAGTCGACCTACGGCACCGGCACCTTCATGGTGATGAACACCGGCTCCAAGATCATCAACTCCTACGCCGGCCTGCTGACCACCGTCGGCTACAAGATCGGCGACCAGCCGACGGTGTACGCCCTGGAGGGCTCCATCGCCGTCACCGGCTCGCTGGTGCAGTGGATGCGCGACCAGATGGGCCTGATCTCCACCGCCGCCGAGATCGAGACGCTCGCGCTCTCGGTCGAGGACAACGGCGGCGCCTACTTCGTGCCGGCCTTCTCCGGCCTGTTCGCCCCGCACTGGCGCTCCGACGCCCGCGGTGTGATCGCCGGCCTGACCCGGTACGTGACCAAGGCGCACCTCGCGCGCGCCGTCCTCGAGGCGACCGCCTGGCAGACGCGGGAGATCGCCGACGCCATGGTCAAGGACTCCGGCGACGAGCTGGTGACCCTGAAGGTCGACGGCGGCATGACCGCCAACAACCTGCTGATGCAGAACCTCGCCGACGTCCTGGACGCCCCCGTGGTGCGCCCGATGGTCGCCGAGACCACCTGCCTCGGCGCCGCCTACGCCGCCGGCCTCGCCGTCGGCTTCTGGTCCAGCATCGACGAACTGCGCGCCAACTGGCGCCGGGCCGCCGAATGGACCCCCCGCATGGACGCGGAGACCCGCGACCGTGAGTACAAGAACTGGCTCAAGGCCGTAGAGCGGACCATGGGCTGGCTCGAAGACGAGGACTGAGCGGTTCCCCCGGCTCAGTCAGCTCTGACGAGGAGTAAGTACCCGACATGACCAGTCAGTCCACCCTGAAGTCCGTGCCTGCCCTGGGGACGCACCCGGCCTCCGGCTCCAACCCGAGCCGCGCCGAGACCAGGGAGCAGCTCGCCAAGGCGTCGTACGACCTTCTTGTGATCGGCGGCGGCATCCTGGGCATCTCCACCGCCTGGCACGCCGCGCAGTCCGGTCTCAGGGTGGCGCTGGTCGACGCCGGCGACTTCGCCGGCGCCACCTCCTCCGCCTCCTCCAAGCTGCTCCACGGCGGTCTGCGCTACCTCCAGACCGGCGCGGTGAAGCTGGTGGCGGAGAACCACTTCGAGCGCCGTGCGGTCTCCCGCCAGGTGGCCCCCCACCTGGCGAACCCGCTCACCTTCTACCTCCCCGTGTACAAGGGCGGGCCGCACGGCGCGGCGAAGCTCGGCGCGGGCGTCTTCGCCTACTCCGCGCTCTCCGCGTTCGGCGACGGCGTCGGCCACCTGCTCTCGCCCGCCAGGGCGGCGCAGGACGTGCCGGAGCTGCGCACCGAGAACCTCAAGGCCGTGGCCGTGTACGGCGACGACCAGATGAACGACGCCCGCATGGCGCTGATGACGGTCCGCGCGGCCGTCGAGGCCGGCGCGGTCGTCCTGAACCACGCCGAGGTGACCGGGCTGCGCTTCACCCGGGGCCGGGTCACCGGCGCCGAGCTGAAGGACCGGACCACCGGTGACGAGTTCGGGGTCAACGCCCGCCTGGTGCTGAACGCGACCGGCCCCTGGGTCGACCACCTGCGCAAGCTGGAGGACCCGAACGCGGCCCCGTCCATCCGCCTGTCGAAGGGCGCGCACCTGGTCCTGAAGCGCACCTCCCCGTGGAAGGCCGCGCTCGCGACCCCGATCGACAAGTACCGCATCACCTTCGCCCTCCCCTGGGAGGACATGCTGCTGCTCGGCACCACCGACGAGGCGTACGAGGGCGACCCGGCGGACGTGGCCGTCACCGAGAAGGACATAGCCCAGATCCTGGACGAGGCCGCGTTCTCCGTCCGGGACCAGCAGCTCCAGCGCGACCTCATGACGTACGCGTTCGCCGGTCTGCGGGTGCTGCCGGGCGGCCCCGGCGACACCGCCAAGGCCAAGCGCGAGACCGTGGTGACCGAGGGCCGGGGCGGCATGCTGTCCGTCGCGGGCGGCAAGTGGACGACGTTCCGCCACATCGGCCGTACGATCATGAAGAAGCTGGAGGCGCTGCCGGGCCACCCGCTCGGTGACGACTTCGAGCCGATCTCCTCGCTGCCGAAGAGGCTGCCGCTGCCCGGTGTCGCCAACCCGCGCGCGGTCGCCCACCGCCTGCTGGTGGACAACCCGGCACCCGGCCCGCGCATGGCCGCCGACACCGCCCGGCACCTGGCCACCCACTACGGCTCCCTGGCCTTCGACATCGCCCGCCTGGCGAACGAGAGCCCGGAGCTGGCCGAGCGCGTCCACCCCGACGCCCCGGAGATCTGGGCGCAGGTCGTCTGGGCCCGCGACCACGAGTGGGCCGAGACGCAGGACGACGTGCTGCGCCGCCGGACCACGCTGACCATCCGCGGCCTGGCCACGGACGAGGTCCGCACGAAGGTCCAGGACCTGCTCGACCGGAAGTAGGCCCGTACGCGCGAGGGCGGCCCCACACCGGTGGGGCCGCCCTTTCCGCGTGCTGACCGGGGGTGTTCCGGGCCCGGGAACGGGGCAGTGATCCGTTCACTCCCCCGTGCGAGGGGGCTGCGGGCGCCCCCGCCGGACGCCGTAAGGTTGGTGAGTCAAGCGAGGGCACGTCGGAAGGAGGCACTGGGTGATCGAGCTGGAGGGGGTTCCCGAGCTGATCGACCCAGTCATGGTGGCCGCGTTCGAGGGCTGGAACGACGCCGGTGACGCCGCCTCCACGGCGGTCGCGCATCTGGAACGCGAATGGAAGGGCGAGGTGTTCGCGGCGCTGGACGCCGAGGACTACTACGACTTCCAGGTGAACCGCCCCACGGTGTTCATGGACGGCGGTGTGCGAAAGATCACGTGGCCGACGACCAGGCTGTCGGTGGTCCGCGTCGGCGGCGACAAGCCGCGGGATTTGGTGCTGGTGCGCGGGATCGAACCGTCGATGCGCTGGCGCTCGTTCTGCAACGAACTGCTCGGCTTCGCGCACGAGCTGGGCGTGGAGCTGGTGGTCATCATGGGCGCCCTGCTCGGGGACACCCCGCACACGCGGCCGGTGCCGGTCAGCGGGGTCACGTCCGACCCGGACCTGGCCCGGCGGATGGATCTGGAGGAGACCAAGTACGAGGGCCCGACGGGCATCGTCGGCGTCCTCCAGGAGGCGTGCGCGCACGCCGGTGTCCCGGCGGTGTCGCTGTGGGCGGCCGTGCCGCACTACGTCTCCCAGCCGCCCAACCCGAAGGCCACGCTGGCGCTCCTCAACCGTCTGGAGGACCTGCTCGACGTGCGGCTCCCGCTGGGTGAGCTGCCCGAGGACGCGCGGGCCTGGCAGGTGGGCGTGGACCAGCTCGCCGCCGAGGACAGCGAGGTCGCCGAGTACGTCCAGACGCTGGAGGAGGCCCGGGACACCGCGGAGCTGCCGGAGGCGTCGGGCGAGGCGATCGCCCGCGAGTTCGAGCGGTACCTGCGGCGCCGGGACGTCGGCCCGTCGGGCGGTCACGCCACCGCGGAGGGCGGGGAGGGCGGCTCGTACCTGCGGGACGGCCCGGGCGGCCGGACCCGCCCGCCGAAGCCGCCCAGGCCCGACGCCGCCGAGGGCGACGACCAGGACAAGGGCGACTCCGCCGAGGACTGAGCACGAGGACCGGACACGACGGAGAGGGGCGGTACGCGCGACGCGTACCGCCCCTCTCCGTCGTGCGTCCTGCTAGAGGGCCACTCCCAGCAGGGCGTCGACGGCGCGGGAGGCCAGGCCGGGGGCTCCGGTGTCGGTGCCGCCCTCCCGCTCCTGCCGGGCCGCCCAGCGGTCCACCGCGGCGAGCGCGGCCGGCGCGTCCAGATCGTCGGCCAGTGCCGCGCGGATCTCCTCCACGAGCGCCTCGGCGGACGGTCCGTCGGGCCGGGAGACGGCGGCGCGCCAGCGGCCGAGCCGGGCCACGGCGTCCTGGAGGACCTGGTCGGTCCACTCCCAGTCGGCACGGTAGTGGTGGGCCAGCAGCGAGAGCCGGATCGCCGCCGGGTCGACGCCGTCGCGGCGCAGCCGGGAGACGAAGACCAGGTTGCCCTTGGACTTGGACATCTTCTCGCCGTCCAGGGCGACCATGCCGGCGTGCACGTACGCGCGGGCCATCGGGAACGCGCCGGTGAGCACCTGGGCGTGCGAGGCGCCCATCTCGTGGTGCGGGAAGGCCAGGTCGGAGCCGCCGCCCTGGACGTCGAAGCCCATGCCGAGGTGGTCGAGGGCGATGGCCACGCACTCGATGTGCCAGCCGGGCCGGCCCCGGCCGAGGGTGCCGCCGTCCCAGCTCGGCTCGCCGGGCCGGGCCGCCGACCACAGCATCGGGTCCAGCGGGTTCTTCTTGCCCGGACGGTCCGGGTCGCCGCCGCGCTCGGCGGACAGCAGCCGCATGGCGGCGGCGTCCAGGTGGGAGACCGTGCCGAAGTGCGGGTCGGACTCGACGGAGAAGTAGACGTCGCCGTCCAGCTCGTAGGCCGCGCCGAGGTCGCGCAGCCGCTCCACCAGCGGGACGATGCCCGGTATCGCCTCCACGGCGCCTATGTAGTGCCGCGGCGGGAGCATCCGCAGCGCGGTCATGTCCTCGCGGAAGAGGGCCGTCTCCTTCTCGGCGAGGGCGACCCAGTCGACGCCGTCCCGCTCCGCGCGCTCCAGCAGCGGATCGTCGACGTCGGTGACGTTCTGGACGTAGTGGACCTGCCGCTTGGTGTCGAGCCACACGCGCTGGACGAGGTCGAACGCGTTGTAGGTCGCCGCGTGACCCATGTGGGTCGCGTCGTACGGGGTGATGCCGCAGACATAGATTCGGGCGACAGGACCGGGGTCGAGGGTGACCGGACCGCCGGTCGCGGTGTCGTGGATCCTCAGGTCGCGGCCCTGACCAGGCAGGGCGGGGACCTCGGAAGCGGGCCAGGCATGCATGTACATGAGCCTAACCGGCGCCGAGCTGCGCGTACGAACGGGATCAGGCCGGACGGCCGGTTCTGCGTTCTTGCATCTCGGCGCCGCGTGTGCTGACACCCACGGTCGCGGCCCTCACACCGGTGGCCAGGGAATCGCCGGCCACTCCCCGTTCGGCTCCGGGTGCAGGCCCGAGGCGAGCAGCGCGTCGACCCGCGCGCGCGTGGCGTCCGTCTCGGCGTCCGTGACCAGCCCGCCCAGTCGCTCGCCCAGCGGCCCGTCCAGGGCGTCCCGCAGGCCCTTGAGGACGCCGACGGCCTCGGGGGTCAGGGGTTCCCCCGCCCAGCCCCACAGCAGCGTGCGCAGCTTGTTCTCGACGTTGAAGGTGACACCGTGGTCGATGCCGTAGAGCCGGCCGTCGGCGGTGGGCAGCAGATGGCCGCCCTTGCGGTCGGCGTTGTTGATCACCGCGTCGAGGACGGCGAGCCGGCGCAGCCGCTCGTCGTCGGCGTGCACCAGCAGCGCGGTGCGTCCCTCGCCGACCTCGGCGAACCCGATCGCCTTCCAGCCCGGCTCCGGCTCCTCGCCGTCGACCAGGGCGAGCAGCTCCGCCTCCGGGCTGACGTCGATCCAGAGCTGGCACATGCCCTCGCCGTACGGCCCGTCGCGCAGCACGGTCGGCGGCACGAGCCCCCAGCCGGTGGCCTCGGAGACCTCGTAGGCGGCCACCTCGCGGCCCGCGAGGTGGCCGTCGGGGAAGTCCCACAGGGGCCGCTCCCCCGCCACCGGCTTGTACACGCAGGAGGCCTGCCGGCCGTCCAGGGCGACCGTGCAGAACAGCGCCGCGTTGGACGCCTCGCGGATCCGCCCGCGCACGGTCAGCTCACCGCGCGCGAGCAGCTCGGCGGGGTTCGGGTCCGCCGTCACGCTCCGCGGCGGTATCCGTTCTGGCGCGGACATACGTGTCCTTCCGGGTCGAGCGGGAGGCTGCACAGCGGGCACGGCGGCCGCCCGGCGTTGACGACGTCGAGGGCGCGCTTGGCGAAGGCCCGGGCCTGCGCGCCGGTCAGCCGGACCCGCAGCATCGGGGGCCCGTTCTCCTCGTCCTGGAGCAGCCGCTCCTCGGCCTCGGCGAGGTCCTCCTCGGTGTCGGCCTCCAGCTCGACCAGCGCCTGCGCCTCGACGATCATGCGCTGGTCCTCACCGTCCCAGGCCAGCGCCATGGTGCCGACGCGGAACTCCTCCTCGACGGGGCTCGCCAGCGGGGCGGTGTCGGTGATCTCCGAGGGCGCCATGGCGGGCACGGCGGCGCTGCCGCCACTGCGCCGTACGACCTCGTCGAGCAGTTCGTCCATGCGCTCGGCGAGCGCGGCGACCTGGGTCTTCTCCAGGACCACGCTGGTCACCCGGGGGCCTGCGGTGGCCTGGAGGAAGAACGTACGGCGCCCGGGCAGTCCGACCGTGCCGGCCACGAAGCGGTCCGGCTGGTCGTAGAGGAACACCTGACGGGACACGTCCTGTCTCCATTGAATTCGAGAGGTGCGGTGCGGGCCATGCGGGTTCACGGCTGTCGGGATGCGCGGCCGTGCGGACCGCTTCACCCTACTGCGGCCGACGATCACGGTGCGCCCGCACCACCCCCGACCGGTGCGTCGCCCTCGCCGGGTTCCTCGCGCGGGGCGAGCGAAGCGAAATCCCCGGTGTCGCCGAGGCGGACGAGGTACGGCCGCAGGCGGGTGTAGCGGATCGCGGTGACGGAGCACGGCTCCACGGAGACCCGCTGGAAGAGGTCGAGATGGAGCCCGAGGGCGTCCGCGACGAGCGACTTGATGATGTCGCCGTGGGAGCACATGAGGTAGACGGCGTCGGCGCCGTGATCGCGCTCCACGCGCGCGTTCCACTCGCGTACGGCCTCGGCGGCGCGGGTCTGCATGGCCCGCATCGACTCACCGCCGGGGAAGGCGGCGGCGGACGGATGGGCCTGGACGACCTCCATCAGCGGCTCGTCCGTCAGCTCGGCGAGCTTGCGGCCGGTCCAGTCGCCGTAGTGGCACTCACCGATCCGTTCGTCGGTGTGGGCGTGCAGCTCCGGGCGGGCCGCCAGCAGCGGCCGCACGGTCTCCTGGCAGCGTTGGAGCGGGCTGACGACCACTTCGGAGAGCGGCAGGCCGGCCAGCCGTCCGGGCAGCGCGGCGGCCTGCGCGGTGCCGCGCTCGTCCAGCGCGACGCCGGGCGTCCAGCCGGCGAGGAGACCTGAGGTGTTGGCGGTGGAACGTCCGTGCCTTACGAGGATCAGCGTGGGCATGCGGACCAGGGTAGGCGCATCACGTGATGTGCCGATGATCGGCCGAAGGGAGAATGCGCCGCGTGATCGTGGACTGCGCCATCTACCGACAGGGGCACCGTACCGAGGGCCCGGAGGACCTGTCCGACGCGCTCGCCGAGGCGAGGGCGGCGGGGGGCTTCGTGTGGATCGGGCTGCACGAACCCTCCGAGCGGGAGTTCGACCTGGTCACCAGGGAGTTCGGACTGCATCCGCTGGCCGTGGAGGACGCCCTCAAGGCCCACCAGCGGCCCAAGCTGGAGGTGTACGACGACTCGCTGTTCCTGGTGCTGAAACCGGTCGTGTACGAGCCCCGGAGCGACGCCGTCTCGGCCGGCGAGGTGATGATCTTCATCGGTGACTGCTTCGCGGTGACCGTACGGCACGGCGAGGGCGCGCCGCTGGCCGCCGTGCGGCACCGGCTGGAGGAGGAGCCCAAGCTGCTCGACAAGGGTCCCACCGCCGTGCTGTACGCGATCGCGGACGCCACCGTCGACCACTATCTGGAGGTGGCGACGGAGCTGCAGACCGACCTGGACGAGCTGGAGGCGGAGGTGTTCCGGCCGGACATCGGCGGGTCGCGCAACATCGCGTCCCGGATCTACACCTTCAAGCGGCAGGTCCTGGAGTTCCGGCGGGCCACCGGGCCGCTGGCGCTGCCGCTGTCCCGGCTGTCCGGCAACGGCCCGGTCGGCGGCGGCGGCGGGGTGCCGTTCGTGCACGACAAGGCGCGGCCGTTCTTCCGGGACGTGGGCGACCACCTCACGCGCGTGAACGAGTCCGTGGAGGCCCTGGACCGGCTGGTGTCGGACATCCTGTCGGCTCATCTGGCGCAGATGAGCGTGCGGCAGAACGACGACATGCGGAAGATCTCCGCGTGGGCGGCGATGGCCGCGGTCCCGACGATGATCGCGGGTGTCTACGGCATGAACTTCGACCACATGCCGGAGCTGCACTGGGGGTGGTCGTACCCGGCGGTGATCGCGGTGATGGCGGTGCTGGAGGTGCTGCTGTACCGGCTGTTCAAGCGGCGTGGCTGGCTGTGAGGCCGGAGCCCGTCGTGGGCGGCACCGACGCCGGACAAGGGTGCGGACCGGATCGGCCGGAGGAATGACCGCGCACGTCGTAACCGCGCGGCGCCGGGCGCGTTGTTCCGGGTGACGGCCGTGGCGGGGAAGACCCCCGAGCCCCCACCACGGCCGCTGGACTTCTCCTACGCGAGCCCGGCCCGCTCCAGGGCCTCGCTGCCGGCCCGCAGGGACGCGAGCCGCTCGTCCAGCGTGAAGCCGGCCGGGGCCAGGCTGAGGGTGGTGACCCCGGCGGCGGCGTAGGCCTTCATCCGGTCGGCGATGCGGTCGACGGAACCGAGCAGCGTGGTGTTGTCGACGAGGTCCTGCGGGACCGCGGCGGCGGCGCCCTGCTTGTCCCCGGACAGGTACTTCCGCTGGATCTCCGCCGCCTCCTTCTCGTATCCCATGCGCTGGGCGAGCTGGTTGTAGAAGTTCTGCTTCGCGCTGCCCATGCCGCCGACGTAGAGCGCGGTGTACGGGCGGAAGGTGTCGGCGAGCCGGGACACGTCCTTGTCGTCGCCGAGGGCGATCGGCAGGGTCGGGCACACGTCGAACCCGTCGAGGGTCAGGCCCGCCTTCTCCCGGCCCGCGCGCAGGTACTTGACGGTGGTCTCCTCCAGGTGCTCGGCGGAGGGGAAGATCAGCAGGGCGCCGTCGGCGATCTCGCCGGTCTGCTCCAGGTTCTTCGGGCCGATCGCGGCGATGTACAGCGGGATGTGCTCGCGCTGCGGGTGCACGGTCAGCTTGATCGGCTTGCCTGGGCCGCCGGGCAGCGGCAGCGTCCAGTGCTCGCCCTCGTACGTCAGCCGCTCGCGGGTCATCGCCCGGCGGACGATCTCCACGTACTCGCGGGTGCGGGCCAGCGGCTTGTCGAACTTGACGCCGTACCAGCCCTCGGAGACCTGGGGACCCGAGACGCCGAGGCCGAGCCGGAACCGGCCGCCCGACAGCGAGTCCAGCGTGGCCGCGGTCATCGCGGTCATCGCGGGCTGGCGGGCCGGGATCTGGAAGATGGCCGAGCCGACGTCGATGCGCTCGGTCTGCGCGGCGACCCAGCTGAGCACCGTCGCCGCGTCGGAGCCGTACGCCTCGGCGGCCCAGCACACGGAGTAGCCCAGCCGGTCGGCCTCCTGCGCGACGGCCAGATTGTCGCCGTCCATTCCGGCACCCCAGTAGCCGAGGTTGATCCCGAGCTGCATGCGCGATTCCCCTTACCGATGAGTAACGTCCCTGTGGCGCAGACCTTAGCGCGGGGCCCGGCGCCGGGGGCAGGGCGTGGCAGGGGACAGGCGGGTGGCCCGCCCGGTGCGCGCACCGGGCGGGGCGTCGGCGGCGGGGCGGCCGGGGCGTCCCGCCGTTGGGCGGCCGGGTCCCCCCACGCCGGGCGCGACCAGGCCGTTCGCGCGGGGCCGAGCACGTTATCCACAGGCAACCCACGGCAGCGGGTGCGGCCAGTAATCTCGCGGACATGGAGCAGAGGCATCTCGGCCGGACCGGCCTTCGCGTGTCCCGGATCGGACTCGGCACCCTCACCTGGGGCCGGGGCACCGACGAGCACGACGCCGCGGCCATGCTGAAGGCGTTCTGGGAGGCCGGCGGCACCCTCGTCGACACGGCGGACGTGTACGGCGACGGGGAGGCGGAGTACCTGCTCGGGCAGCTCATGGAGGGACTGGTCGCGCGCCGTGACCTGGTCATCTCCACCAAGGCGGGCAGCGTCCCCGACCCCGACCGCCGTCACGACGGCTCCCGCGGCCATCTGCTCGCCGCGCTCGACGCCTCCCTGTCCCGCCTGGGCACGGAGTACGTCGACCTGTGGCACGTCCACGCCTACGACCCCGACACCCCGCTGGAGGAGACCCTCCAGGCCCTTGACCTCGCGGTGAGCAGCGGCCGGGCCCGGTACGCCGGGGTGTCCAACTTCTGCGGCTGGCAGTTGGCCAAGGCGGCCACCTGGCAGCTCGCGGCGCCGGGCACGCGCACCCGGCTGGCCAGCACGCAGATGGAGTACTCACTGCTCCAGCGGGGCGTGGAGCGCGAGGTGCTGCCCGCCGCGCTCGACCTCGGCGTCGGCCTGCTGCCTTCCTCCCCGCTCGGCCGGGGCGTGCTGACCGGAAAGTACCGGCACACCACGCCGCAGGACTCGCGCGGTGCCTCCGAGCATCTGGCGCCGTTCGTCGAGCCGTACCTCGACGACACGGCGACCCGCATCGTGGACGCGGTGACGACGGCCGCGGACGGGCTCGCCGTCACCCCGCTCCAGGTGGCCCTCGCCTGGATCCGCGACCGGCCCGGCGTGGCCGCGCCTATCGTCGGCGCGCGCAACGCGCGGCAGCTCGCGGCGGCGTTGTCAGTGGAGACCCTTAGTCTTCCTGACGAGATCTGCCGGGCGCTGGACGATGTGTCGGCGCCCGTGCACCGCTATCCCGATCACGACTGGAGCACGCTGTGAGCACCGAGCCGGAGACCACGGAGAAAGCCGGGCCGGGGACACCGGACACGGGGGCCACCCGGACCGGGAGCACAGGGGACCCCGACAGCACGGGCCACCCGGACGGCCGGGACGGCACGGGGGGCGCCGGGGACGCGGGGGGCCGGGGCGACACCGGGAGCGTCGGAGACGCGGAGGACCAGGACAGCGCGGTGGGCGCCGAGGACGCGGAGGTCCCGGGTGGCGCCGAGGACGCCGAGGGCCGGAACAGCGCGGGCAGCGGGGAGAGCGCCGGGGGCGCGGAGGGACCGGGCGCCGTGGAGGGCCTCGTTGCGGCGGGTCGTGCGCAGGCCGGGGCCGCCGCTGGTTCCGAGGACCCAGCGGGGGGCACGGCGGAGTCCGGTGCTCCGGGCGGCGCGGAGACGGCGGGCAGCGCGGAAACGCCCGCGGAGGCCGGCTCACCGGGCGGCGCGGAAGCCGCGGGCAGGGCAACAGCCTCTGCCGGAGTCGGCGCAGAGGCCGGCACGGACACGCCCATGGCACCCGGAACCGAGAGCGGCGCGGAGGCCGCGACGGGGGCCGGTGTCGGCGGTGTCGAGGGTGCCGGTGTGGGTGGTGTGTCCGAGGCGGCGGCCGAGTTGGCTGCGCAGCGGATCGAGCGGGAGCGGATCGAGCGGCGCAGGGCCAAGAAGGGGGGCCCGGTCGCCGCCGGCGCCAAGCTCAGCGGCAAGGCGGCCGACCTGCTCGCGGCGGTGCGGGCCGTCGAGAGCGGTGAGAAGCCGGTGGCCGCGGTGTTCGCGGAGCCCGCACCGGCGCCGCGCCGCCCCGCACCGGAGCCCGTGCGCAGGCCCCAGCCCACCCCGGCCGTGGTCGCGCCCAGCGCCCCCGCCCCGGAGGCGGTGGAGGCCGTGCGCCGGGTGCTGACCGAGGGCGGCGCGCCCGACGGCCTGGCCCCGCAGGTCGCCGCGGCCATCGGCGAGAACGCCGGCACCACGCTGCGGGAGGACCCCTGGCAACTGCTCCGGGTCGGCGGCGTCCGGCCGGAGCAGGCCGACGGGTTCGCGCGGGCACTGCTCGGCGCCGACTGCGGCCCCGACGACCAGCGGCGCGGCCGCGCGGTGACCGCCTGGCTGCTGGAACAGGCGGCCCTGGCCGGGCACACCGCCCTGGAACTGCCCACGCTCACCGCGGCGCTGGCCCGCCAGGCGGTGCCGGACCCGGACGCGGCGGTGCAGAGCGCGCTCGCCGAGGGCGAGGCCCTGGTGTTCCAGGACGCCCTGGAGGAGACCGGCGTCCCCGAGCCCCAGGACACCGACGAGGAGCAGGAGCGGCCGGTCCGCGTCCTGGTCGGCCTGGAGCGCTACGCACTGGCCGAGGAGAGCCTCGCCGACGGCCTGGCCCGGCTGGTCAGCTCCCCGGCGCCGGAGCCCGGTCAGCCCTGGGGGACGGTCGCCTCCGAGGTCTCCGGCGGTGCGGCCGAGCTGGCCCGCGCGGTCGCCGGGCACGGCCTGGTGCTGCACACCGGTGGGGAGGCGGCCCGCGCCGAACCGGCCGCGCTGCTCGGTGCCGCCCGCGCCGCGGGTCTGCGGGCCTTCGCCGCCTGCCACACGCCCGACGGCCGCCGGCGTCTCGCCGCGCTGCTGGGCGGCGACCCCGCGGAGCGGGGAGTGGGCACGGTCGCCGGTCTGCTGTCCGGCGCCGAGGGGCCCGGCCGGGACGCGGAGGGCGCCCTGGAACTCGACCTGCTCATCGTGCTGGACGCGCCCCAGCTCGATGTGGAGGCCGCCGCGATGCTGGTGGAGTCGCTGCCCGACGGGGCCCGGCTGGTGCTGAGCGGCGACCCGGCGGTGCTGTGGTCGGCCGGTCCGGGCCGGGTCTTCGCGGACCTGCTCGCGGCCCGCGTCTGCCCGCAGACCGTGTCCCGGGTGCCGGACCCGGGTCCGGTCGGGGAGCTGGTCTCCGGCATCGCGGTCGGCGAGCTGAACCAGGTCGCCGCCCCGGGCAAGGAGGTCGTGATCGTGCCGGCACGGGACGCCGGCGAGGCCGTGCACCGGACCGTGCAGCTCGTCGCGGACTCGGTGCCGCGGGCGATCGGCGTGCCGGCCGACCAGACCGTGGTGATCACCCCGGGCCACGGAGGCGCCGCGGGCACCCGCGCCCTGAACTCCGCGCTGAAGGAACGGCTCAATCCCGGCCCCGGCCGGTTCGGCGGCTTCGACCCCGGTGACCGGGTCGCCCACTCCCCCGCGCCGGGCCGTACGGTGCCGGGCGTGGTGGTGAAGGCCGACGCCGACGGGCTGCACCTGTCGTGCGCGGGCGCTCCCGTCGTCGTGGCGCGGGAGCGGGTGGAGAGCGAAGTGCGGCACGGCTGGGCGCTGACCGCGCACCAGGCGGTGGGCGCGCGCTGGCCGGCGGCGGTCGTGGTGCTGCCCGGCGACGCGGCGCAGGCTCTCAGCAGACCGTGGGTGTACACGGCGTTCGGGCGGGCGGACCGGCACCTGTCCGTGGTGCACGGCGTGGACCAGGCACTGCCGAAGGCGGTCGCGGAGATCCCCGCCAGACCGCGCACGACCCGCCTGGGGGCCCTGCTGCGGACGCAGACCCCGACGCCCTGACCGCCCGCCCGCCGGGTCCGGGGCGCGGGCGCGCAGAGACGGCGGTGGGAACCGGTTGCGCCGACGAGGGCCAGCCCACGGCCCAGCCCTCCACGGCGGCGTGAACCGGCGGCGCCGTAGGGAGCCCAGCCCTCCACGGCGCCGCCGCCCCGCTCACTTCCCGGCGTCGAGCGGCTCCAGCTCGTCGCCGTCGTCGTGGTCCTCGGGGCCCTCCTCGACGAAGTCGATGTCGTCGTCCTCGATGTCGGGGGCCTCGTCGTCGAACACCGCGCTCACGTCGAAACGGCACACCACCTGCTGCGGGTCGAAGTGCTCGAACGGCGCCTCCAGCCACTCCCCGGCCTCGGGTGGTTCCTCCGCCGCGGTGACCCACAGCGTGGAGTCGCCCTCCTCCAGGCCGAACTCCTTGTGCCGGGAGGCGATCTCGTCCGGTTCGAACTCGCCGAAGAGGATGCCCAGCGCTCCGGGGACGGAGCGGGCGGCCTCGTCGTCGTTCACACCGTCGTCGTACTCCGCCGCCTCGATCCGCTGGGCCTGGGCGACCAGCCGCTGGGGTTCCGCCACGGTGTAGTCGCGGCGGATCAGCACGCTGATCGCGTTCGGTTCATCGGGTCCGGCGTACGGCGGCAGGGTGTCCTCCGCACCGGGGATCTCGAAGGGCGTGACCTCGTCGAAGCGGTCGTAGAGCAGCTCGTCGTACACCTCGGCGGCAGCGGCCAGCTGGTTGAACGCCTCGGAGACGGCCGGGTCGTCCTCCCCCGACCGGCGTTCGACCGCAGCCAGATGGCGGTCGAGCGCGGTCTTGACCGCCTCGGCGGCGGCGCGTACCTCGGCAGCGGTGGGCTGCGCAGCATCAGACATAGTGCAGACGCTATCCGTACCGGGCACCAGCCCGCACAATAGATGCGATGCCGGAATACGAATTTGTCGACGTGTACGTGCCTCGCGGGGTCTCCCGCAAGGAGGCGACACGTCTGCTGACGGACCATGCCGAGTACGGACACTGGGAGTTGGACCGACTGAGCCTGCTGCGCGACGGCAGCCGCAGGGTGCGGTTGCGCCGGCGGATCATCCGCCAGGTGCGTGCCACGTGGTGACGCGGGACGACTGAACGGAGCGGGCCCCGCCGGCATGGCAGGGCCCGCTCCGTTTTCCCGGGCGGTACCGCCCTGCCGTGGGGCCGTACCGCCTTCAGTACCGGGTGTGTCCGTTACGCCGCGGACCGCGCCTTGCGGTAGAGCAGGGCGCCCGCGATGAGCGCTCCCCCGGTGGCCGGCAGCGTGACGCCGAGCGGCACGCCGTTGCCGGTGTGGGCGAGCTGGGCGGTGGTCAGGGGCCGGCCGGAGCTGCCCGTCCACTGCGCCTGATGCCTCGGGGTCTCCCGGTGGGCGGAGTGACCGGAATCACCAGGGTGACCCGGCTGAACCGGGTGACCGGGACGGCCCGGGTGACCGGGATGGGCCGGCTTCGCGGGCGGGTTGCCGTGCCCGCCGCCCGGCGGCTGCGCGGAGTGCCCGCCGCCGGTGCCGCAGTCGTCGCCCGCCGTGGCGTTGCCGGCCCCGACGACGTCGACGCTGTCGCCGCACACGTTCACCGGGACGTCGACCGGCACCTGCACGGTGTTGCCGGAGCCGACGCCCGGCGAGCCGCCGCTCCCGCCGCCCGCGTGCGAGCCGCCGGAACGGCCGGAGCCGCCGGAGCCGCTGTGGTGGTCCGCCGACGTGCCGCCGTGCTGGGCGCAGGCGTTGCCCGCCGCCGGGTTGAGGAGCCCGACGACGTTCACCGTGTTGCCGCAGATGTTCACCGGCGCGTGCACCGGCGCCTGCACCGTGTTGCCGGACAGTACGCCGGGTGAGCCGGCGGCGGCGCCCGTGGCGGCCGAGTCGGCGTGTGCGTAGCCGCCCGCGGCGGCGATCACACCGGTCGCGGCGGCCATGGTCATCAGGCCTTTGCGCGTGCTCTGTCGCATGCTGGTTTCCCCCCTGCCTTCGATGCTGTGACGGACCGGCCGGGACCGGAACGGCCGGCCGGCCGGAGAGACCGGTCGGCCCCGGAGCGCATGGCGCGCGCTCCGGGGCCGACGGCTCAGGAAAGAGGCCCCCTCGGGGCGGATGTCCCTCGGGGAGCCGGCCTCACTTGTTGACGCAGGCGTTGCCGAAGGCGGGGTTCAGGAGCCCGATCACGTCGATCGTGTTGCCGCACACGTTCACCGGGACGTGCACGGGCACCTGGATGACGTTGCCGGAGACCACACCCGGGGAATTCACGGCGGCACCCTGGGCACCGGCGTCGGCGACAGCAAGGCCCGCGCCCGCGAGAACCAGCCCACCGGTGGCAGCCGCGGCGGCGACGATCTTCTTGATCATTGTTCCTCCTAGTTGACAGTGCGACCCCAAGGTGCGGGATCACATCAGCGGTAACGAGGAGGGACTGATGAAGCTACGAACCTATCGTCGCATTCACCCTCTCAGGCGATCTCGCACGACTGCCCGATTGCGACCTCGTACGGCCGCCCGGCCGCCTGCCCGGTCGCCCGGGTGGCTGCCCGGACGCCTGCCCGGTGGTCGCCGGGTGGCTGCCCGGGTGCGGCGCCTCACGACGCGTCGATGAACCGGTCGAGCACGCGCACGCCGAACTGCAGCCCGTCCACCGGCACCCGCTCGTCCACGCCGTGGAACATACCCGCGAAGTCCAGCTCCGGGGGAAGCTTCAGGGGTGCGAAGCCGAAGCCGCGGATGCCCAGGTCGTCGAAGGACTTGGCGTCGGTGCCGCCGGAGAGCATGTAGGGGATGGCCTTGGCCGTGCGGTCCTCGGCGAGCAGCGCGGACTGCATGGCCTCCACCAGGGCGCCGTCGAAACCGGTCTCGACCGCCTTGTCGGCGTGCACGTCCTCGCGGCGGACGTGCGGCCCGAGCAGCCGGTCGAGGTCGCTCAGGAACTCCTCCTCGTGGCCGGGCAGGAACCGGCCGTCGATGTGCGCGGTGGCCTCGCCCGGGATGACGTTGACCTTGTAGCCGGCGTTGAGCTGGGTGGGGTTGGCGGTGTTGCTCAGGGTCGCGCCGATCAGCTTGGCGATGCCGCCGAGCCTGGCGAGGGTGGACTCCATGTCCTCCGGGTCCAGCTCGGTGCCGAGCGCGTCGCCCAGCTCGTCGAGGAAGGCCCGGGTGGTCTTGGTGACGCGCACCGGGAACTTGTGCCGGCCGACGCGGGCGACGGCCTCGGACAGCTCGGTGATCGCGTTGTCGCGGTGGATCATCGACCCGTGCCCGGCGGTCCCGGCCACGGTCAGCTTCATCCAGTGCATGCCCTTCTCGGCCGTCTGGATCAGATAGAGCCGGCGCTGCTCGTTCACGGTGAAGGAGAAGCCGCCGACCTCGCTGATCGCCTCGGTGACGCCCTCGAACAGCTCGGGGTGGTGGTCGACCAGGTAGCGGGCGCCGTACGTGCCGCCCGCCTCCTCGTCGGCGAGGAAGGCGACCACGATGTCCCGCGGCGGCCGGCGCCCGCTGCGCAGCCGGTCCCGCACGACCGCCAGCGTCATGGCGTCCATGTCCTTCATGTCGACGCCCCCGCGCCCCCACACGCACCCGTCGGCGATCTCGCCGGAGAAGGGGTGGTGGGTCCAGTCGTCGGCGTTGGCCGGTACGACGTCGAGGTGGCCGTGGATCAGCAGCGCGGGCCGGGACGGGTCCTCGCCCTCGATGCGGGCCACCGTGGAGGCGCGGCCGGGGTGTGACTCGTAGATCTTCGGCTCCAGCCCGACCTCGGCGAGCTTCTCCGCGACCCACTCGGCGGCCTTTCGCTCGCCGGGCCCGGAGTGGTCGCCGTAGTTGCTGGTGTCGAACCGGATCAGCTCGCGGCAGAGGTCCACGACCTCGTCCTCACCGGTGACGCCCTTGGCCGTGTCCGTCTCGCTCACGCTGCTTCCTCCCGCTGTCACTGCTGGTGGTTCCTCTCATCCTCTCTCCGGGCGCGCCCCGGGCCCAAGACGGGGCCGGGCCCGTCACACGCCGTTCACGCGGCGGCCGCCCGGGGCTCCGCCGGGGAAGGGGGTGATCGGCCACCCCGGAAAGCCTGGTAATGTTTCCTTCGTCGCCGCGAGGAAAACCCCGTCGAATGGGAGATCTCGTACGACAGACACCTTGTCCGGGTGGCGGAATGGCAGACGCGCTAGCTTGAGGTGCTAGTGCCCTTTATCGGGCGTGGGGGTTCAAGTCCCCCCTCGGACACCAGCTGAGACCCCACTTCACGTGGGGTTTTCTGCTTTCCAGGACTGTGGCGTGACCAACCACGTGACCAACAGCCTGGAGAATCCCCAGGTCAGACCAGGGATGACAGGCCGAGTCGGCCCGCACCGGAGGCGGCCAGTCGGCGGGCCCCGTCCTTACGAGAGTGGCCGTACTTTGCCATGGTGTAGCCCGGCGAGTGGTGCCGGACGTTGGCGGAGACCTCTACCGGGTTCTCTCCGGCCTCCAGATCGTTCGTGACCTTGCTGTGCCTCCAGTCGTGGATACGGAAGTCATCGGGCAGGTGGAGACGGTTCCGCAGCGTGCGCCACCGTGCCGAGACCTTCTCGGGGTCCTGCGGGCCCCCTGCCTCGCCCCGGTAGAGCTTGAACCCATCCCGGGCGAACACAAGGTCATGATCGACCCAGGCAGAGTCGAGCCGTGCCCTTTCGTCGTCCTGGCGCTGCTTCTGCCACTTCAGGACGTTCATCACAGACTGATCCACATAGATGACGGCATTGTCGTCGCCATCCTTGGTCAGCTTCCGCAGCCGGTATGTGTTCCCCTCCTCCACCACGACCCATCCCAGTTCGATGGCCCCTTCATCCCAGCGGATGAGAGACCACTTCATCCCCAGGGCCTCACTGCGTCGGACACCGGTCGCCGCGTAGACCGTCCACAGCGGAGCATCCCGAAGACAGTGATGCGTCAGGCCGCCATCACAGACCCGGTTACCGCGCGGCTCCCAAACCGAGCCCAGGAAGCGGGCCGTCTGACCGTCGTCCACCGTGGGGTACTTCTGTTCCTGCGCCCGTATCTCCCGCGCCGTGGGCGGGTGCGCCGTCGCCGCAGGGTTGGCCGGGATCAGCTTCGGCACAGCAGCCCCAAGAGCGCCGGAGAGGATGTTGTGCACGTGCCGGACGCTCTTCGCTCCGAGCGGCTTGCCCTTGTTGGTCGCGCACGGAGCCGTCTCCAGCAGCCGGTACAGATCATCAAGCATGTCGTCAGTGACCTCGCACAGCTTCACGCCACCGATGTGCGGCTTTATGTGAAGACGGATCTTCGTTTCGTACCCGGCCACGGTCGTTCCCTCCTTTCGATGATTCGACAGCCACTTGTCCAGCCAGTCACCCAGCTTCATGTCCGAGCGGGCCGCGATCTTGCCCGCCTCGTAGTTGCTGTGCCACTCCCGCAGTGCCTTCTCTGCTGCGGTCTTGGTCGTGTACTCCCGACCGATCCAGTAACGGATCCTCTTGCCCTGCGCCTTGTCGAAGTGGAGTGGGGTGCGCACGCCCCAGGTGTTCGGTCTGCCCTTACGCGGGATCTCCACCGGAGTCCCCCCGAGCCCGTTACCGCGCTTTGTCACGTGGGTGGGTTGCCTTTCTAGTCGTTACCCATGAGGTGATCAGTGATCTTGTCGAGGTACTCGCCTGTCGCGATCCCCTTTGCCTTGGTGGTGAGCTGACCCCCGGCCTTGCCGGGCACCGTGGTCAGCAGGTCCCGTTTCCGGGCTTCCTTGAGGTGGCCTCGGATCGTTTCGGGACGCTTGTTGGTTAGTTCGGCCAGGTGCGCGGTGACGTTGGGTACGGCCCGTGAGACGGCCCTGACGTACGCCTCCGCCAGGAAGGCCAGGTAGGCATCCGAGACGCCCTCGGAGCCCAGCAGCCACCGCAGCGCCTCACCCTCTGCCTCCTGCGTGACCTGCTGCTCAGGGTCGGCCGGCCGGGCGGCGCGGAACTGGTCGCCCGCCTTCTTGAAGTCGATCTGCCGGTGTCGAATCGTTGTTATCCCTTTTTCTTCCCAATCGACTTGAGGCCCTGGTATGCCTCCCGCAGGTCTGCACTCTCCGGGAGTTGTCGAGCCTCGACAGCCTTAACGACTTCCAGTGCACGCCAATGATTTGAGGGGACGACTCTCCCGGACAGAATGGCTTTCTGTACCGAATCGCAGGCTTCGTCGAGCCGGTCTGCCTTGAGAAGAACCAAAGCAAGATCGATATTTGCGGAAGCTACACGTCGTGGCCACTGACTTACATCGTCACTCGGGCTCAGTTTCTTGATTACTTCCCTGGCGTACGGTTCGGCCGCTGAATCCCCGAGCCATGCGAGTGTCGTAGCCGTATACGATAGAGCCTTTCCAGGGTCATAGCGGTAATGGTGCTCTGGCGTATCGGGGGAACCGATTGCCGCAGAGAGAGCCTGTACCCGTTCAACGGCCGAGTAGGTCTCTTTCCCGTTTCCTAGCCGTGCGCTGGCTCGGCCCTCTTGTGCTGTGGCCTGAATGATTGCGGAGCCCTCAGCGGGAGCTATCTCCTGCGCGGCTCGGGAGAGGTCAACGGCTTGGACATAATCCCCATCGGTAAGGACCCGCCAAGCCTCGGTCTCATAGCACCATGCCTCAATCTCGCGGTGTCCGGCTTCCCTGGCAAGCGTTGCGGCTGTCTCTAGAAGAGCCGTAGCGGCATCGTCTTGCATAAGGTCGATATGGGCCGTTGCCCCGAGCAGAGACAGCCAACCCCCGACGACCAGCAACCGACGATGTTGTGAAAGGGTCTTCTGGCCATCGAGTAATTTTCCGACATAGGCAGAGTGTTTGCGTACCTGCCTCAGCAAGTCTTCCGGCTTGGCTTTGGGGTAGGCCATGGCCAGGCCATCAAAGGCGCGCTCTAGGCGCTCAAGGGTGGCATTCCCTACGTCGCTTGCCTGAGCGCGTCGAGCCAATTCCCAAGCGTCCATCTCATCGTCATGAGTGCCGCTGTCTTCTACTTCCAGGGCTAGACCGAGGTATTCGTTAATGGCTTGCGTCAACTCGGAAGAGGGGGCTTGCTTCCCGTTGAGTACCCGGCTCAGATAGGCAACGTCGTAATGGAGTTCCTTTGCTGCACCTCTCAGGCTCTTCCCCTGTGCCTTGAGTGCCGTCCGTACCTCAGACCCGAAGTCGATCATGGTGCAGCTCCCGTTGACTGTTGACCGCCATCGTAGTCAACGCTGGTCAACTGCCCCATGTATGCGCGGAATCGGTTGAGTGGACAGACGCAACGGAAGACCCCCGCGACGGGCGAACGTCCGGGGGCGTGGCCACCAACCATCAAGGGGTTGACGACAGTGCCCAAAGCTACAGCCAGACTGCCGGAAGGGTGGAAGCCGCTTGAGTCGGCACCTGCCAGTGACGGCGCGCGGCACTGGTACGCAACCGCACCGTTCTCTGCGGAAGCGCTCAGGGAGCAGTACGGCGAAGAAGCGGCCGGACTGGCTCAGACGGTCGACGGCCCTTCCTGGCAGCACCTTTGCACCGAGGCGTGGGGCCAGGATGAGCAGTACAAGCGGCTGACCGGCGGTGAGGCGTGACGACCCCCGCGAAGCGGGCCGGTGCTCGCCTGAGCGCCTTACCGGCCCCCGAGGTGGTCAGCCTGGTTGAGGGCTCCGAGCGGCCCGCAGGGGACGGCTGGTGGGAGGAGTACGGCGGCACCCTTGACCCTGCGTCCGGCGTGATTGCGTTCCCGCCCAACTCCCTGCCCCCATGCCCCTTCCCGTGTGAGCGTTGGGCCCGGCAAAAGGACGCGTGACCCGCACCCCACGGCATAGGTTGAGCCTGGCACCGCAAGCGCCGACGCGCTTGCCCTATTGAAAGGGTGCGTATGAAGCGAATCATTGCCCGAGTGTGGAAACTCATTCGCGGCCCTCTACAATGGCGCGTCCTATGGTTCGCGCACGCCAAATTTATGATTGGCGTGACGGGCGTCGTGCGGAACGAGGCGGGGGAAGTCCTGCTCCTCAAGCACCGAATGTGGCCCGCAGACCGGCCATGGGGGTTCCCGACCGGCTACGCAATCAAGAGCGAGGAATTCCCGAATACCATCGTTCGAGAGGTTCGGGAAGAAACCGGCCTTGAAGTCGTTCCGGGGCGACTGGTTCAGGTGACCAGTGGCTACAAGCTCCGCGTGGAAATCGCGTACGAAGCGCTTCACGTGGGTGGAACTCTCAAGCTCGACAGCTTCGAGATTCTGGAGGCGGAATGGTTCAGCCCGGACGCGCTCCCGGAGGGGATGCAGGAGTCTCACATTCAGCTCATCAAGGCGGGCACGGCGACTTAACGGAACTCGCCCCGAACGAATCCGTAACCGGGGCTAAGGCAATGGCGGCACTGGCGGCGATGCGTGCCGACGCGTCCCCGCTCACGGGAAAGCACGCCGCCCATGTGTTCCGGCCGTTGTCGGAAATGCTCAGCCGGTGGGCGGCAGACGGAATCGACACCACGCAATTCCATGCGGGCGTCGAGAACGCCAAGCGCAGGTACGCCGGGTACGGGCTAACGAAGATACTGCCGCTTGATCGCGTGTTGGTCGGTTGCGAATCCTCGCGGGTCGGTGCCTTCGGTGGCTTCCACCACCCGGACCAGGGGTACCGGCACCTTCAAATGGTGGCGATCATCACCATGTACGGGCCCATGGAACGCCGGAATCCAGAGCGGCCCGCGCTGGCCCTTCTCGATCTACTGCGCGCGTACGCGCATGACTGCCTTCACTACGGGTCGCGTCGGCGGTACGTGGAAGTGGCGGGGGTGCCCGTCCGCACTCAGTACGGAATCAACTACCGCCGCACAAGTGGACAGTCCTACTCGGCTGCCGACCAACGCGGAAGCCACCACACGCGGAACCTCGGAATCGTCATGGAGGGCGCGTGCGACAAAGAGGCGCGCTCCATCACCCGGCAGACGGCAGAACGGTTCGGCGTGACGGAGCCCTCAGACGTTCTCGGCGTGCTGGCGTTCCGGGACGTGACGGGAAATCTGACGGAGGAGGACGCCGGGCGCGTGGTGGCCGTGCCGGAAAGCGAAGAGCAGACGCGATACGCGGAGGCCCTCAGCGGCTACGAGAAGGGCGTCAATCGCCGGTACACGCACTTCCTTGAGGAGTTCGCCCCTGGGGAAGAGAGCGAGTGCGACGTGCGCCTTCTCGCGGCCATGATCAGCGGCGACGCGTCGGCGCTGGGAACGTGGCTGGACGAACGGCACGGCCCCGGCACCTTCATGGGCCTGTTCCGAACGCCGGGGTACTTCGACCCCGGCCTGACCGCCTGAGCGGTCCCTTGGCCGCCCCGTCCGTGCGTCTCTCCCCCGTGGCGCATGGGCGGGGCTTCTCTACTGCTCAGCCCTGGTTGGCCACGTGACCAACGCATGACCAACAGCGGCCAGGAACGGGCAGAAACAGCAGGTGAGGATGACCAACCCTCACGACCTCGAAGGGGTCTCGGAGGGTACGTTTTCCCAGGTCAGCTAACTAGTGAGCTGGTGCCCGAGTGGAGAGTTCAAGTCCCCCCTCGGACACCAGCAGGGCCCCCGCGATGCGGGGGCCTTTCGCGTTGTCCCGGCCCGGTGCGGGCCCCTCGTCACTCGCGGGTCAGCCAGAGCGGCGCCAGGGCGGCGTCCGTGTCGGCGGCTCCCGTCGCCCTCATGTCGCCGTCGGCGGCGCGCAGCAGCGTGCGCCCCATGGCGATGAGGGCGCGGCCGGCGGCGAGTTCGTCGCCGATGTCCGGCATCGCCGGGTCGTAGGGGTTGCGGCGGGCCTCCGCACGGCACTCCAGGACGCCGTCGCCGGTGTCCAGGACGATCCTGGCCGTGGTGTCCGGATCGCGCTCGGAGAGGTACAGGTTCAGCCGCCACTCCCGGACGGCGGGAGGACGGCTGCTCAGTGGGCGGGTCATGGTCCGTCTCTCCTCCCTGCGCGCCGCGGCCGGTGGGACGCCGCTGGGGCCCCTTCCACTGTGCACCCCCGCGCGGGCGGACGCGTCCCGGCCGCGGGCACAATGTGGGCCATGACCTCGCGCACGTGCCCCTGCGGGCTCCCCCGGTCCTACGACGCCTGCTGCGGCCGCTTCCACTCCGGCCCGGCCGCCGCGCCGACGGCCGAACTGCTGATGCGGTCGCGGTACAGCGCGTTCGTGCGGGGGGACGCGGGGTATCTGCTGCGCACCTGGCACCCCCGGACCCGGCCGGAACGGCTCGACCTCGATCCGGGGACGCGGTGGACGGGCCTGGAGGTCCTCGGCTCCACCGACGGGTCGGCGTTCCACACGACGGGCACGGTGACCTTCCGCGCCTCCTACCGGGGCGGCTCGCTGCTGGAGCGCAGCAGGTTCGAGCGGGTGGACGGGGCGTGGGTGTACGTGGACGGCGACTTTCCGGACGAGTAGCCGGCCGGGGGGCGACTGTGCCGTTCGCGGGCCCGGACGCGTCGCCGCGACCCGCAGTTCCCCGCCGGGGGCGCGTCTCAGGGCGCCAGGATGTCCAGTTCCTCGAGGGCGCCCACGGTGATCTGCCTGGTCAGCTCCTCGGCGCGGACAGCGTCGCCCGCACGGACCGCCTCCGCGACCTGTACGTGCAGGGTGACGGCCGCCGGGTCGGGGTCCTCGAACATGACCTCGTGATGGGTACGCCCAGCCAGCACCTCCGCGACGACGTCGCCGAGGCGGGCGAACATCTCGTTGCCGGACGCGGTGAGCACCACCCGGTGGAAGGCGACGTCGTGGACCAGGTACCGGTCCAGCCTGTGGCCGCGCGAGTTGGCCACCATGCCGAGGGCGCACTCGGTGAGTTCGGCGCACTGCGCTGCCGTGGCGTGCCGGGCGGCGAGGCCCGCGGCGACGGGTTCGACGGCGGAGCGCAGCACGGTCAGGGAGCGGAGCTGGTGCGGGCGGTCGGCGCCCGCGAGGCGCCAGCGGATGACCTGGGGGTCGTAGACGTTCCACTCGGCCTTCGGGCGGACCGTCACGCCGACCCGGCGGCGGGACGCGACCAGGTGCATGGACTCCAGGACGCGGACCGCCTCGCGCATCACGGAGCGTGACACCTCGAAGTGCTGTGCGAGTTCGTCGGTGCGCAGCACACTGCCCGGCGGGTACTCGCCCGCCGTGATCGCGGGGCCGAGAGTGTCCAGTACACGGCCGTGCAGGCCCCGGCCCGGTGTGCTCATGCACTCAGCGTACGACCTGGATCACAGAGACGAAAAGTCAGACTTATATGTCACACAGTCTTGAATTCGTCGTACCTAATGGGTTTCAGTGTGGCGACGCCGCAGTGGCGTCGGATGTCGAGGAAGACAGCGAGGCAGTGATGCGAAGCCCCCAGGTCGTCGTCGTGATGGGCGTCGCGGGGACGGGCAAGACCACGATCGGTCCTCTGCTCGCCGCGCGGCTGGGCGTCCCGTACGCCGAGGGTGACGACTTCCACCCGCAGGCCAACATCGACAGGATGTCGGCCGGGATCCCTCTCGAGGACGCCGACCGGTGGCCGTGGCTGGAAGCCATCGGGCACTGGGCGCACGGCCGGGCCGGGCTGGGCGGAGTCGTCAGCAGCTCCGCGCTGAAGCGGTCGTACCGCGACCGGCTCGGGGCCGTGGCCCCCGGGATCGTGTTCCTGCACCTCACCGGCGACCGGCGGCTGATCGAGGAGCGCATGTCCGGACGCCAGGGCCACTTCATGCCCACCGCGCTGCTGGACTCCCAGTTCGCGGCCCTCCAGCCGCTGGAACCGGACGAGCCCGGGGTCGCCGTGGACGTCGCCGGCAGCCCGCAGGAGATCACCGAGCGCGCCGTGCGGGCGCTGGACGCCCTTCCCGCCGCATCGGCCTAGTCCGTCCGCCCAGCCCCCGAACCCTTTTCCGTAACCGCAAGGGAACCCCCGTGACCAGACTCAGCGTCGAGATGCTGGCAGCGGACACGCCTCCGCCGATCACCTCCGCCGGACACGCCCAGCTTGGCATCGCCGTCCTGGTGGGCATCGCCGTGATCGTCCTGCTCATCACCAAGTTCAAGCTCCATGCGTTCCTGGCCCTGACCGTCGGGTCGCTGGTGCTCGGGGCGGTCGCCGGAGCGCCGCTCGACAAGGCCATCACCAGCTTCACCACCGGGCTCGGTGCCACCGTGGCCGGCGTCGGCGTCCTGATCGCGCTCGGGGCGATCCTGGGCAAACTGCTCGCCGACTCCGGCGGTGCCGACCAGATCGTCGACACGATCCTCGCCCGGGCGGGCGGGCGCGCGATGCCCTGGGCGATGGTGCTGATCGCCTCGGTGATCGGTCTGCCCCTGTTCTTCGAGGTCGGCATCGTGCTGCTGATCCCGGTCGTGCTGATGGTCGCCAGGCGCGGCAACTACTCCCTGATGCGCATCGGCATCCCGGCGCTGGCCGGTCTGTCCGTGATGCACGGCCTGATCCCGCCGCACCCCGGCCCGCTGGTCGCGATCGACGCGCTGCACGCCAACGTGGGCGTGACCCTGGCGTTCGGCATCCTCGTCGCCGTCCCGACCGTGATCATCGCCGGTCCGCTGTTCTCGAAGGTCGCGGCCCGCTGGGTGGACGTACCGGCTCCGGACCGGATGCTGCCGCAGCGCACGTCGGAAGAGCTGGAGCGCCGCCCCGGTTTCGGCGCGACCCTCGCGACCGTGCTGCTGCCGGTGGTGCTGATGCTGGCCAAGGCGCTGGTGGACATCGTCGTGGACGACACCACGGACAGGACCCAGCGAGTCTTCGACGTGGTCGGCTCGCCGCTGATCGCTCTCCTCGCCGCGGTGCTCGTCGGCTTCTTCACGCTGGGCCGGCCGGCCGGGTTCACCAGGGACCGTTTGCGGCAGACCGTCGAGAGCGGCCTCATGCCCATCGCCGGCATCCTGCTGATCGTCGGTGCGGGTGGCGGCTTCAAGCAGACCCTGATCGACTCCGGGGTGGGCCAGATGATCCTGGACGTCTCCAAGTACTGGTCGATACCCGCGCTGCTGCTGGCCTGGCTGATCGCCGTGGCGATCCGGCTGGCGACCGGCTCGGCGACGGTGGCGACGGTCTCGGCGGCCGGCCTGGTCGCGCCGCTGGCGGCCGACATGTCGACCACGCACACGGCCCTCCTGGTCCTCGCCATCGGCGCGGGCTCGCTCTTCTTCAGCCAGGTCAACGACGCCGGTTTCTGGCTGGTGAAGGAGTACTTCGGGCTGAGCGTCGGACAGACCGTCAAGACGTGGTCGGTGATGGAGACGATCATCTCGGTGGTCGGGGGCGGTCTGGTGCTGCTGCTGTCCCTCGTGGTCTAGCCGTCCTTGCCGGGCGGGGCGGTGAGCGGGCGGGCCGGGCCGGTCAGGGGCGCCACAGAGGGTGCTCCTGACGGGCCCACTCCTCGCTCACCGTCCCCGTGCGCAGTCCCTTGCGCGCTTCCGGGTCGCCCAGGGCCTTGCCGATGTGGCCGGCCAGGACGACGCCGATCGTCAGGGCCAGCCAGTCGTGCACGAAGGTGGCCGACGTGCGCCACATCAGCGGGGTGAGGTGGGTGAACCACATCATCAGCCCGGTGCCGAGCATGACGAGGGTGGCGCCGGCGATCCAGGCGGCGTAGATCTTCTGCCCGGCGTTGAACTTGCCGGCCGGGCGCGAGGCGGGCGCGGTGACGCGGCGCAGAGCGGCGCTCAGCCAGAGCCGGTCGTGCGGGCCGAAGCGGTTGAGGAACCGCAGATCGGTGCGGAAGGCGCGGGAGGCGAGACCCAGCAGGACCGGGGCCGGCAGGGCGAGGCCCGCGCACTCGTGGACGCGGACGACCAGTTCGCGGCGGCCGACCAGGATCGCCAGCGGCGGTACGTAGAGGACGGCGGCCGTCAGCACGCACAGGCCCATCAGCGCGGCCGTACCCCGGTGCACCCAGCGTTCGGCCGGGGCGAAGCGGTGCACGCGGGTGCCCGGCGGCGCCGGGGTGTCAGCCGGTGGGCGCATCGGTGCGTCCGTTCGAACGGCCCACCCAGGCGTCGACGTCGTAGCCGAGGTCCTCCCAGTAGCCGGGCCGGACGCGGTCGGTGACCGTGATGCCGGAGAGCCACTTGGCCGATTTGTAGAAGTACATGGGCGCCACGTAGAGGCGGACGGGGCCGCCGTGGTCGTGGCCGAGGTCGTGGTCCTGCATGCGCAGGGCGGCCAGGACGTCCGGGCGGCGGGCCTGGGCGAGGGTGAGGCTCTCGGTGTAGGTGCCGTCGAAGCAGGTGAAGCGGAGGGCCCTGGCGGAGGGGTGGACGCCGGCGGCGTCCAGCAGCCGGGAGAGGCGGACGCCTTCGAAGGGGGTGCCGGGGACCCGCCAGCCGGTGACGCACTGGACGTCCTTGACCAGCCGCGTCTGCGGCAGGGCGCGCAGTTCGGCGAGGGTGTAGCTGTGCGGCCGGTCGACCAGGCCGTCGACGGTGAGGCGGTAGGCCGTGGGGCTCGGGTGCGGGACGGAGGCGGCGACGGAGTAGTACCGGAATCCGCCGCCGTTGGGCAGCAGCCCGGTCAGGCCCGTGGGGTCCTTGCCGGCGATGTCGCCGAGGAAGCCTTCCGTACCGCGTTGCAGCACGGGCGCGCCGAGGACGCCGAGCGCGCCGAGGCCGAGGGTGCCGAGGAAGATGCGGCGGCCGACCGGCCGGCCGGCCCGCTCCTCGGATTGGTCAGGGTTCACGTCGCCCATTCGAGCACTCGCGGCCCCGCGGGGCCAGGGATCCGGGTCACCGGTCAGACTTTCGTCATCTTCTCCCGCGCACGGGCGGCGCGAGCCCCGTACGGCGACGGGCGGCGAGCCGGTACGGCGACAAGCCCTGTGGTCGGCTGGAACCCTGCTCCTCACCGGCCGAGCGCGTGACCGCGAGCCGCGCGGAAGGCCGTCCAGGGGTCGCGGTGGACGTAGGACCAGGGCGCCGGGGTGGCGTGCCGGCCGATGCGCCTGAAGAGGGCCGCCGCCTCGGCCGGGCGGCCGGCGCAGGACAGGGCGAGGGCGAGGTGGTTGAGGTCGAGGTGGCGGCGCGGGTGGTCGTCGTGCTCCCACTCCAGCCACCAGTCGAAGCAGGCGCGCAGGATGCGGCGGGCCCGCGGGCCGGACCAGTGTCCGGAGGCGGCCGGGTCGGCGGGGGCGAGGCCGGTGGCGGCCAGCACCCGGTACCGCTCGGCGTAGGCGACGACGGGCAGCACGGCGAGCGGGGAGTCGGCGGGGGCCTCGGCGGCGGCCAGCTCGGCGACGTCGTACACCTCGTGCACCTCGGCCCGGCCGCCCGCGGGCCGTTCGGCGAGGCGGGCGATCAGCAGGTGGTGGGCGTGGTGGTGCTCGGGGTGGCGGCGGCGCAGCTCGGTGAAGGTCCCGAGCAGCTCGCGTTCGGGTCCGAGGGCGCGGGCCAGCAGCAGCCGGCCGAGCCAGGGGGTCGGGTCGGCCGGCGCGAGCGCGGCGGCCGTGTCGCAGGCCTCGCGGGCCCGGTCTGCGTCGTCCCTGCCGCGCAGGACGCGGTGGACCAGGGCCAGGGCGAGCAGGGTGGCGGCGTCGGCGGACCGGGGCTCGGCGGCCAGCCAGTCACCGGCCCGGACGGCGGCGCCTGGATCTCGGGCGAGGACGGTGAGGCGGTGGCCGCGGCGGTCCCAGTCGTCGCCGGTGTGGATCAACAGGGAGCGGGCGGCCTGCCGGCGGCCCTGCGCCAGCGCGGTCCGGGCGGTGCGGAGCGCGGTGTCGCCGAGGGCCTCGTCGAAGGGCGTGCGGAGTGGGGCGTCGCCGAGGGGCCCGTCAAAGGCGCCGGCGGCGTCCCCGGCGGGGTCGCCGGACGCGTCCGTGGGGGCCCGGCGCAGGCCGGGCGCAGGCGGGAGAGGGGGCACCGCGGGACTTCCTGTTTCGGGCTGCCATCAACCGATCACGCACAGCAAACCCGCAGCCACGGCTTGCGTCAAGCGGAACCCCGGTGCTCCACGCTTCAACAGCCTTGCCCAGAACGGAACTTGGAGTAACCGGCGCAGGTGGCCGGGGTCCGCCGCCGCGCCCGGCTGGATTCCCTGTGGCGTATGCCACGGGCTGTGCGGAACCGGTGCCCGGCCCGATGTGGCGTGCACCATGGCGCCGGACGGCCCGACACCGGACCATGGCGAGTCAACTGCCCGGTTTCGGGTGCTTCCGGGGCATGCCGCCCCGGGAACGCTACAGTCGGCCACTACGCGCCCGTGGTCCGGCCGGATGATGAGGTACACAGCGTGTCGGTTCTGGTTCTCGTGCTCGCCGTGAGCGCGGCCTGCTGTCTGGGCTTCGGATTCGTACTCCAGCAGAACGCGGCGCAGCAGGCGCCGCTCAGCGACTTCCTGTCCTTCCGGCTACTGCTCGACCTGATGCGGATGCCCCGCTGGCTGGGCGGCCTCGGCCTGATGGTGGCCGGCATGGTGCTGGGCGCGGTCGCCCTCGGCAAGGGCGAGATCTCGCTGGTCGAGCCGCTGCTCGCGACCAACCTGCTGTTCGCCCTGGCCTTCTCCCGGCTCCGGACCGGACAGTCCCTCGGCCGTCAGGGGTGGGCCGGGCTGCTGCTGCTCGCGGGCGGTGTGAGCGCGTTCCTCGTGGCGGGCGAGCCGCGCGCCGGCACGGCGGTCGCCGATCCGCTGCGGCACTGGCTGATCATCGGGGCCGTGGTCGGCGTGGCGCTGATCCTGACGGCGTACGCCAAGCGCTCCCGGCTGAGCTGGGGCCCGGTGCTGCTGGCCACCGCCGCCGGCCTGCTGTACGGCATCCAGGACGCGCTGACCCGGGTGAGCGGCACGCGCTTCGGCGACGGCGGCCTCACCGAGCTGTTCACGGGCTGGCAGCCGTACGGCGTGCTGGCGTGCGGGATCACCGGGCTCGTCCTGGTGCAGAGCGCGTTCGAGACGGCCCCCCTGCGCATGTCGCTGCCCGCGCTGACCGCGGCCGAGCCGCTCGCCGGGATCCTGTGCGGGGTGGGCTTCCTCGGTGACCGGCTGCGCACCGACACCGGGGCGCTCGCCTGGGAGGCGGCCGGGCTCGCGGCCGTGGTCACGGGCATCGTGCTGCTGGGTATGCACCCGGCGATGCCGTGCGGCGCCACGCGGGCGGAGCCGCCGGCCCGGGACCTCCAGCGCCGCTGAGCGCGCCGTCCTGCTTGGATGGCGGCATGAACCCTGCTGACGAGATCCTCGACATCGTCGACGAGCACGACCGGGTCGTCGCCCGGTGCCCGCGCGGCGAGGCGTACGCCCGCGGACTGCGTCACCGCTGTGTGTTCATCCAGGCCCGGGACGCGGCCGGCCGGCTCTTCGTGCACCGGCGCACGGCCACCAAGCTGGTGTTCCCGTCCCTGTACGACATGTTCGTCGGCGGGGTCGTCGGCGCGGGCGAGTCCTACGACGCGGCGGCGCTGCGCGAGGCCGAGGAGGAGCTGGGCGTCAGCGGACTGCCGCGGCCGGCCCACCTGTTCACGTTCCTGTACGACGACGGCGCCGGCAAGAGCTGGTGGTCGGCGGTGTACGAGGCGCGCTGCGAGCTGCCGGTGCGGCCCCAGGCGGAGGAGGTCCAGTGGCACGCCTTCCTCACCGAGGAGGAGGTCGGTCGGCGGCTGACCGAGTGGGAGTGGGTGCCGGACGGGCTCGCGGCGTACGAGCGCCTGACGGCGTTCCGGGCGGGCCGGTGAGCCGCCGGTAGGGTCGGTCACGTGATCGAGTTCGTACGGAACGTCCGGCTGTGGTTCGCGCCGGAGCAGGTGCGGAACGAGGGCGGCACGCCCGACTACCGGTTCTCGCTGGCCAACGAGCGCACCTTCCTCGCCTGGCTGCGGACCGCGCTCGCGCTGATCGGCGGCGGATTCGCGGTGGACCAGTTCCTGCCGGACCTGCGCTGGGCGTGGCGGGCCGGGCTCGCGCTCGCGTTGCTGGGCGCCGGCGTGCTGTGCTCGCTGCGGGCGGTGAACCACTGGGTGCGCTGCGAGCGGGCGATGCGGCGCGGCGAGGACCTGCCCGCGTCCCGGTTCCCGGCGCTGCTGAGCCTGGTCGTCGCGGTGGTGGCCGTGGCGATGGTCGTGGTGGTGCTGGTCAGGTGGGAGGCGTGACGGCTGCCGCGGGGTCGGATCCGGCGGGCCGGGATCCGGGGCTTCAGCCCGAGCGCACCCGGCTGGCCTGGCGGCGTACGACGCTGTCGGCCGCCGTGGCCGCCGTGTTCGCCGTGAAGTCCGCGCTGCACGACGGCGCCCCGGCCGGCGCGGTCGTCGTGTGCGCGGTGTGCTGCGGGCTGTGGCTGGCCTTTCTGTGGGTCGCCCACCAGCGCATCCGCGCGCTGTCCGTCGGCACCCCGCCGCCCGCGCTCGCCCCCCGCCACGCGGCGGCGGCGGTGCTGTGCGCGGTGGCGACGGCGGTGTGCGCGGCCGTGCTGGTGCTCGGTCCCGCCCGCTGGGCTCCGGCGTTCGGATCAGCGCACGGAGCGCCGGCGGGTGGCTCCGGTCACGTTTCTCGTCAGGTTCGGCCCCCGCACTGGACGACATACCGACCGGTCGGCATCATGAGTCGGGACGTGTTCACCCGTTCGTAGGAGTGATGTATGAGCGCCGACCACCCGCCCGGACTCGACCTGGACCGGCTGCGCGTCCTGCTCGACCGCGAGCGCCCCGGTCTGGTCAGCGGCCCCCTGACCGGCCGGCTGATCGAGGGCGGACGGTCGAACCTCACCTACGCGCTCTCCGACGGCGCCTCGCGCTGGGTCGTACGCCGGCCCCCGCTCGGCCACGTGCTGGCCACCGCGCACGACATGCGGCGCGAGCACCGGGTGATCAGCGCCCTGCACCCCACCCGGGTGCCGGTGCCGCGACCGGTGCTGCTGTGCGAGGACGAGGACGTGCTGGGCGCGCCGTTCTACGTCATGGAGTTCGTCGAGGGCACCCCGTACCGCACCGCCCAGCAGCTCGCCCCGCTCGGCGCCGAACGCACCCGCGACGCGGTGCTGTCCCTCGTGGACACACTGGTCGAGCTGCACGCGGTGGACCCCGCCGAGGTCGGCCTCGCCGATTTCGGGCGCCCGGAGGGCTTCCTGGACCGGCAGCTACGCCGCTGGGGCAAGCAGCTCGACGCCTCCCGCAACCGCGACCTGCCCGGCATCGACGAGCTGCACGCCGCCCTCGGGCGGGCGCTGCCCGCCTCCCCCGCCCCGGCCGTCGTCCACGGCGACTACCGCCTGGACAACGTCCTGATCGGCGACGACGACCGGATCAGGGCGATCCTCGACTGGGAGATGTCCACACTCGGGGACCCGCTGACCGACCTGGGCCTGCTGGTGATGTACAGCCGGCCGCTCGGCATGCCGCAGTCCCCCGTCTCCACCACCGCCGAGGCGCCCGGACACCCGTCCCCGCGGGAGCTGATCGAGCGGTACGCCGCGCGCTCGGGGCGCGACGTCTCCGCCGTCTCCTGGTACACGGCGTTCGCCTGGTTCAAGCTCGCCGTGATCCTGGAGGGCATCCACTACCGGTACACGCTGGGCCAGACGGTCGGCCGCGGCTTCGACCGCATCGGCGAACTCGTCCCCGTCTTCATCGACCACGGACTGACCACTCTTCAGGAAGGCTGACCGGTATGGACTTCGCGTTCGACGCGCGCACCGAGGAGCTGCGCGCCAGGCTCCTCGCCTTCATGGACGAGTACGTCCACCCGGCCGAGGCCGTGGCCGAGGAGCAGCGGGCCGGGCTGGCGTCCCCCTGGGACACCCCGGCCGTGGTCGAGGAGCTGAAGGCCGAGGCCCGCAGGCAGGGCCTGTGGAACCTGTTCCTGCCGGACACCGAGTACGGTGCCGGGCTGACCAACCTCCAGTACGCGCCGCTCGCCGAGATCACCGGCCGCTCCCCGCACCTCGCGCCCACCGCGACGAACTGCGCCGCGCCCGACACCGGCAACATGGAGGTGCTGGCGCAGTTCGGCAGCGCGGAGCAGAAGAAGCAGTGGCTGGAGCCGCTGCTCGCCGGTGAGATCCGCTCGGCGTTCGCGATGACCGAGCCGGAGGTGGCCTCCTCCGACGCCACGAACATCACCACGCACATCGAGCGGGACGGCGACGAGTACGTCATCACCGGCCGCAAGTGGTACATCTCCGGGGCGATGAACCCGGACTGCGCCGTCTTCATCGTCATGGGCAAGACCGACCCGGACGGGGCGGACATCCGCCGCCAGCAGTCCATGGTCCTGGTCCCGCGCGACACGCCGGGCGTCACCGTGCGGCGCGCCATGCGGGTGTTCGGGTACGAGGACCACTCCCACGGCGGCCACGCCGAGGTCGTCTTCGACCACGCGCGCGTACCGGTGGCCAACCTGGTCGGCGAGGAGGGCGGTGGCTTCGCCATCGCCCAGGCCCGGCTCGGCCCCGGCCGGATCCACCACTGCATGCGGCTGATCGGGATGGCCGAGCGGGCGATCGAGCTGATGTGCCGGCGGGCCGTGTCCCGTACCGCGTTCGGCAAGACGCTGGCCCAGCAGGGGGTGGTGCAGAACTGGATCGCCGACGCCCGGGTCACCGTCGAGCAGCTACGGCTGCTGGTGCTGAAGACGGCCTGGCTGATGGACACCGTCGGCAACCGGGGCGCCCACACGGAGATCCAGGCCATCAAGATCGCCACCCCGCGCGCGGTGGTCGGCATCCTCGACCGCGCGATCCAACTGCACGGCGCGGGCGGGGTGAGCCAGGACCTTCCGCTGGCCGAGCTGTACGCGAGCGCCCGCACCCTGATGCTCGCCGACGGCCCGGACGAGGTGCACCAGCGGTCGCTGGCCCGCAGGGAACTGAAGAAGTACAGCTGACGCCCCGGCCGCTGCGGCCACCTTCCGGCCCGCCGCCGGACCCTGCCGCACCGGCCACGCGTCTGTCCGCCCGCACCGCACGCAGGGCCGGCCCCTCCACGGCCCCGCACCGGCGGGGCCTTTCCTTCACGCCGGTATCGGTCACCGGCCGGCCTTCCCTGCCCCACACCCCCTCCCCCCGGCCCCGCCCCGCGACAGCCGTAGGACTTCTCCGCCGCGTTCTCCCCCGCTGCCCCCACCGGCGGCGCTCCGTGTGTTTCCGTGCGCTGTTGAGTGCGGGCGCGGGCTGTGGTGTCGTACCTGTTCCGGACGCGGCCGGGGACGGCCGGGCGGTGGGGCGAGGGGGCGAGGGGGAAGCGTGGCCGATTCGCGGGAGCAGCCGGGGTGGGGCGTGGCGGAGAGCAAGGTGACCCTGGAGCGTTTGCTGTCGGTGGTGGGGCCGGGGGCCCTGGAGCTGGACACGGCCCCGGGCGGGCTGGCCGTCGCCGTCGGCGGTGTCGCCGTACTGGACGTGCTGGATCCCGCGATCCGGCCGCGGGAGCTGGTGCTGGCGGTCGGTGTCGGTGCCGGCTCGCCCCAGGCGGTGGACGTCCTGCGCCGGGCCGGCGACGCCGGGGCCGCCGGGGTGGTCTTCGGCCCGGACCGCCCCGAGGGTGCCGCCGGTGCCCTGCGGGCGGCGGCCCGGGAGGCCGGTACGGCGGTGTTCTTCCGCACCTGGTACCGGTGGGACGAGCTGGTCGTGGTGCTGCGGGCCGGGCTGGCCGCGGCCGGGGCCGCGCCGTTGTCCGCGGCCCCCGGGCCGGCCCTGGGGGACCTGGACGCGCTGGCCGACGCGGTGGCCGCGCTGGTCGGCGGTTCGGTGACCATCGAGGACACCGAGTCCCGGGTGCTGGCCTTCTCCTCGACCGAGGAGAACGTGGACGAGATGCGCCGGCTGACCATCCTCGGACGGCGCGTTCCCCCCTGGCGCGTGGCCGCCATGCGGGACGCCGGCTTCTTCCGTGCCCTGTGGACGGCGGACGACGTGCTGCACCGCAGGGCGCAGGGCGACAACCCCGAACGCCTGGTGTGCGCCGTCCGCGCGGGCAGCGAGGTGCTGGGGTCCGTCTGGGTGGCCGCGGTCGGCGGCCGGCCCCTGTCCCCGAACGCGTCGGAGGCCCTGCGCGCGGCGTCCCGGGAGGCCGCCGCCCATCTGCTGCACCACCGCACGCGCGGCGCGGACAGCCGGCTGGTGGAGGACGCGGCGCGGGCGCTGCTGGAGGAGCGCGGCTCGGCCGAGGTGCTGGCCGCGCGGGCGTCGCTGCCGGCGCAGGAGCCCTGCGCCGTGCTGGCGGTGGGCCTCGGTGCGGGCACGTCCGCACAGGCCGCGCCCGACGATCCGTCGCGGCTGTTCGGTCCGCTCGCCCTGCACTGCGCGGCGCTCGGCCACCGGATCGTGGTGGTGCCGGCCGGCGGCAGGGCCCTGGTGCTGGTGTCCGCGCTGGACCAGGACGCGGAGGGGGCCCGTGAGCAGGTGACGAGGCTGGGGACGTCGCTGGCCGACCGGTTGTCGGCCACGACGGGCGCGCCGCTGCGGGTCGGACTGGGTGAGGTGGTGCCGGCGCTGGCGCGGGCCGCCGAGTCGCGCCGGAGCGCCGAGCAGGCTCTGAAGGCGCTCGTCCGGACCGGGGGCGCGCGCAGCGTCGCCCGGGTGGCGGACGTGGCCGACACGATCGGCGTGCTCCGGGTGCTGGAGGCGCTGCGGGACCTGGAGCTGCCGCCGGGGACCTCGGTGGCGCGGCTGGCCGCGTCCGACGCCGGACCGGGCGGAGGCCACCTGGTGAGGTCGCTGCGGGCCTACCTCGACCACTTCGGTGACGTGTCCGCGGCGGCGCACGCCCTCTCGGTCCACCCCAACAGCCTGCGGTACCGGCTGGGCCGGATCACCGCCGTCTCGGACCTGGATCTCGGCAGTCCGGACGCCCGTCTGCTGGCGCAACTGCAACTGCGCCTCGGGGATCCGGACGGGGAGGCGGGGCCCGGGTCGTGAGGGCGTGCCCGCGGTCGTGTTTCGTGCGCCCGCACCAACCCGGGGCGCCGTCCTCGTCGCCGCGCACAACGGCGCGGCCGGCCGGGGCCGGCCACCCGGTCCGGCCGCCGGCGCGGGGGGTGGGCCTTTGAGGAACCGACGATGACGGCACGGGTACACGGCCCGCAACCTGGAACCACGCCCGGGGAATCGGCCCCGGCCGCCTCGTCCACACCGGAAGGTTCATCATGACCGCTGTGCCCCTCGACGCCGTACGTCGCGAACGGGTTCTCCAGGAGGCCGTGCGGCGGAGGCTGCTGGACCCGGAGCAGTCCCTGCTGGCCGCCTTCGTCGACCTCGACGGTGTCGCGGCCACCGTCCGGGCCCTGCACGACGCCTTCCCCGGCTCCCCCGAGGTCCGCGGCGTCCTGCACACGTTCGCCGCGAAGGCCAACTGCCTGGTGCCCGTCCTGGCGGAACTGGCGGGGCACGGCATGGGCTGCGAGGTCGCGACCGCGGGTGAGCTGGCCCGGGCGCTGGCGGCCGGGTTCCCGGCCGAGCGGATCGTCTTCGACTCCCCCGCCAAGACCCGGGCGGAGCTGGAGCGGGCGCTGGAGCTGGGCGTGGCCGTCAACGCGGACAGCTTCCAGGAGCTGGAGCGGATCGACGGGCTGCTCGGCGGCCGTGTTCCGGCGTCGCGGATCGGGGTGCGCCTGAACTGCCAGGTCGGCGGGGGTGCCATCGCCGCGATGAGCACCGCCACGAGCACCTCCAAATTCGGTGTCCCGCTGACGGATCCGGGCAACCGGGAGCGGCTGATGCGGGCGTTCGACACGTACCCGTGGCTGAGCTGGGTGCACACGCACACCGGGTCCCAGGGGTGCCCCCTGGACCTGATGGCCCGCGGGGTGGCGCAGGCGGTGGAGTTCGCCGACCAGGTGACGGCCGCGTTCGGGGAGGGCAGGATCGCGGGCATCGACATCGGCGGCGGGCTTCCCGTCAACTTCGCCGACGACGAGGTCACCCCCACCTTCGGGATGTACGTCGAGCAGCTCAGGGCGCACGCGCCGCGGCTCTTCGAGGGCGGGTACGCGGTCGTCACCGAGTTCGGCCGGTCCCTCCTGGCCAAGAACGGTTTCATGGCCGCGTACGTCGAGTACACCAAGAGTGCGGGGGGCCGGCCGATCGCGGTGACCCACGCCGGTGTCCAGGTCGCCACCCGGACCGTGTTCAGTCCGGACGCCTGGCCGCTGCGGATCGAGGCGCACGATCCGTCCGGCACGGCCAAGCGGGGGCGGCCCGTGCGCCAGGACATCGCGGGCCCCGCCTGCTTCGCCGGTGACCTGCTGGCCCGCGACCGCGCGCTGCCCGCGCTGGAGCCGGGCGACCTCGTGGTGGTGCCGGACACCGGTGCCTACTACTTCTCCACGCCGTTCAGGTACAACAGCCTGCCCGAACCCGCCGTGTACGGGGTCCGGACGGACGCGGACGGCGGCGTCGCGTTCACCGTCGTCCGTCCGGCGCAGGACCCGTGGCAGCTCTCGGAGCAGGACGGCGTGGACCCGCTGTCCCAGGACCCGGTGCCCGTCCGGGCCGGCGACGCGCGGTGAGGAGCACCGGGGTGCCCCCGGCCGGCCGGCCGTCGCCCGAGCGGGACCGGCCGCGGCCGGAGCGGGCCGGGCCGCTGCTGACGCAGCGCGCCGCCATGGTGTTCCTGCTGGCCGCGCTGGCCGGCATCGGGGCCACCGTCCTGGCGGCGCTGGCCGGCGACGTGTGGCCCGTGGCGGTGAGCGTGGGCAGCGGCACGGCCGCCACGGCCGTCCTGTTCTTCCGGGAGATCATCGACTAGGCGGCGGGGCCGTCCTGAGGCCTTCCGAACGAGTGGCCTCAGGGGCGCAGTGCGCGCAGCAGGAGGTCGGCGAGGTGGTCGGCGACCTCCTGGGGGGTGAGGGGGCCGCCCGGGCGGTACCACGTCGACAGGTGGTGGACGGAGCCGAAGTGGTAGTCCACCACCAGGTCGGCCGGGGTCGCGGTGGAGAAGACCCCCGCCTTCTGGCCCTCCTCGACGAGCGCGCGGAACCGCTCGTGGTAGCGCCGGCGCTCGGCGCGGACCTGCTTGTTCTTCTCCGGGCTCAGGTGGTGCATGGAGCGGAAGAAGATCATCGCGTCGTCGAGGTTGTCGATCGTGGTGACGACCACGTCGGCGGCCGCGTCCCTGAGCCGCGTCTCCACGGGCGCGTCCAGGCCCGCGAAGTGGTCCAGCCGCTCCTGCTGGAGGCGCAGCACGCGTGCGTACACCTCGTGCAGCAGGTCGTCCTTGGAGCCGAAGTAGTGGTACAGCGCGCCCTTGGTGACGCCGGCCGCCTCCACGATCTCCTGCACGGAGGTGCGGTCGTAACCGCGCTCGGCGAAGAGCCGGGTGGCGGCGGCCAGCAGCCGCTGCGGGACGGGCGTACCGTCTCCGTCCGTCGTCCTGGGCACTGCCGCCACCTGCCTTCCGGTCTGCTGCTAGTCGTCGGTGCGGGAACGCAGTTCCCGACGGAGGATCTTCCCACTCGCCGTCTTGGGCAGTTCGGGCAGGATCTCCACCTGCCGCGGATACTTGTAGGCGGCCAGTCTCTCCTTGCAGTACCCCGCGAGTTCGTCCGGGTCCGCCTCGGCTCCCGGACGCAGGCTGATATAGGCCTTGACGGTCTCGCCACGGTACCCGTCGGGGACGCCGACGACGGCCGCCTCGCGCACCGCCGGATGGGTGTACAGCACGTCCTCGACCTCGCGCGGCCACACCTTGAAGCCCGAGGCGTTGATCATGTCCTTCTTGCGGTCGACGACGTAGAGCCAGCCCTGTTCGTCCATGAACCCGATGTCGCCGGTGCGCAGCTCGCCGCCGGGGAAGGTCTCGGCGGTGGCCTCGGGGCGCCGCCAGTACCCGGGGACCACCTGGGGGCCGCGCACGACGATCTCGCCCTGTTCGCCGAAGGGCACCTCCTCGCCCTGCTCGTCCAGGATGCGCACCACCGTGTCCGCGCCGGGCAGGCCGACGGACAGCGTCCCGGAGACCGGGTCCACGGGTGCCTCCAGGCCGGGCGGGACGGAGGCACAGGGGGCGGTGCACTCGGTGAGGCCGTAGCCGACGCGGATGTACGGCCCGAAGCGCTCGCGGAACCGTTCCACCAGGGCCGGCGGCACCGGGGCGCCGCCGGAGGAGATGTTGGTGAAGGAGGCGAAGTGCTCGCGGGTGACGTCGGGGTGGGCGGCGAGCGCCATGTAGGCGGTGGAGGGGCCGACCGTGTAGTGCGGGCGGTGCTCGGCGAAGGCCTCCAGGACGACGCCGGGCTCGAAACGGTAGGTGAGGACCAGGGTGCCCGCACTGTTCAGGCAGGCGCCGAACTGGCAGACCATGCCGGTGATGTGGAACAGCGGTGCGAGGGCGTGGTAGACGGGCGGCTGGGGCAGGTCGAGCCCGGTGGCCTGCCGCTCGGCGTTGTGCATGATGTTGGCGTGCGTGTTGGTGGCGCCCTTGGGTGCGCCGCTGGTGCCCGAGGTGTAGCTGATCAACGCGATGTCGTCCGGGTGCGGCGCGCGGTCCGCGGGGGCGGGGCCGCCCTGCCGGGCCACGGTGACCAGGTCGTCGGCGTCCGCGGCCGGGGGCAGCCGCTCGAAGGACAGGACGCGCGGGTCGTCGCGCGTCTGGAAGTCCCGCTCGCACGCGGTGAGGACGATCCGCACCGGCGAGCCGGCGGCCGTCCGGCGCAGGTACGACTCCCAGGCCCGGTCGGAGCAGATCAGCGCGGTCACCTCACCGTCCCGCAGGACGTGCCCCACCTCGCCCGCCTTGTACATGGGGTTGACGGGGACGACGGTCGCGCCCGCCTTCCAGGCGCCGAGGACCGCGAGCACGAAGTGCGGGGAGTTCTGGAGGAGGACGGCCACCCGGTCGCCGCGGGCCAGGCCGCGGGCGGCGAGGTGGGCGGCGACACCGTCGCTCAGCTCGTCGGCCTCGCGGTAGCTCAGGCGGGCGTCGAAGTAGGCGAGGAAGGCGCGGTCCGGGGCCGCGGCCACGGCCTCGCGCAGCGCGTGCACGAGCGAGTCGGCGGGGGTGACCGGGGCGCGCTGGGCCTCGTCGAGCAGCGCGAGCCAGGGGCGGGCGGCGTAGCGGGAGAGGGTCACCGGCCGGCCTCCCACTTCTGCTGGATGTGGTTCATGGTCGCGAGCCAGCGGTCGGGGTCCTCGGCCCGCGCCTGGTAGAAGCCGGCGACCTCGGGGTGCGGCAGGATCAGGAAGCGGTCCTCCTCGATGCCCCGGAACAGCGCCTCGGCCACGTCCTGCGGTTCGATCGCGGTGGGCCGGAGCACCAGGTCGCCCGCGCTGCCGGTGGCGGACAGCATGTCGGTGCGGACGCCCTGCGGGCAGATGGCGTGCACCTTGATCCCCCGGTGGCGGTACGTCAGCGACAGCCACTCGGCGAAGGCGTGGGCGCCGTGCTTGGTCACACTGTAGGAGGGCGCGCCGATCATCGTCAGCAGGCCGGCGGCGGAGACGGTGGACACGAACCGGCCGCCGCCCCGCTCCAGCCAGTCCGGCAGCAGGGCGTGGGCCGCGCGGACGTGGGCCATCAGGTTGACGTCCCAGGACGTCGCCCAGGAGTACTCGTCCAGGGTGCCGCCGAGGTCGCCGTCCTCGAAGGCGACCCCGGCGTTGGCGCAGTAGACGTCGACCGTGCCGCCGAGCGCGTCCCGGGCCGGGCCGACGACCGTGGAGGCGTCGCCGGGCACGGCGATCCCGCCGATCTCCTCGGCCACGGCCTCGGCCTTACCGGCGTCCAGGTCGTTGACCACGACCCGGGCGCCCTCGGCGGCGAACCGCCGGGCCAGCGCGGCCCCGATCCCACCGCCCGCTCCGGTGACGATCACTCCGGCATCCTGCACGGCTTCCACCATCGGTCTCCTTCGACACGACCTTCGCGCGGCGCGCGGCTCCTGCGGACAGACTAACCAGTCGGTATGTGTCAGGGAAAGGGTGGCTGCGCCACTCTCGAACCACGCGGGGAACCGCGAGCGACCACGGACCCGCCGGTACCTTCCATCCCCACGGAGGCCAGCCCATGCACCTGTCCCGACGGAACCTGCTCGGATCGGCCGCGGTGGCGGCCGTTCCCGCCGCACCCCGGCACGACGACCCCGCGACCGTCCGGCCCCGCCCCGGCGGACCCGCGGCCGTCTCCGGCAGGTCCGGGCCCGGCGAACGCGCGACCGCCCCCGGCGGGTCCCGGCGCGGCGAGCCCGTGCGCACCGGCTTCGAGAGACTCGCGGCCGACGGGTACGCCCTGCTGGAGGGCCGGCGCGTCGGCGTCGTCACCAACCCCACCGGCATCACCCGGGACGCCGATCACATCGTCGACGTCCTGCACGCCGACCCCCGTGTCGCGCTGACCGCGGTCTTCGGCCCGGAACACGGCTTCAGGGGCACCGCGCAGGCGGGCGGTTCCGAGGGGCGCCACGACGACCCCGCGACCGGCCTCCCGGTCTACGACACCTACCTCAGGAGCGGCCGGGCGCTCGCCGACGTCTTCACCGCCTCCGGCGTCGACACGGTCGTCTTCGACATCCAGGACGTCGGCGCGCGGTTCTACACGTACGTCTGGACCCTGTACGACTGCATGGAGGCGGCCCAGCTCGCCGGCCTGCGCCTCGTCGTCCTGGACCGCCCGAACCCGGTGACCGGCCGCGAGGCCCTGGGGCCGGTCCTGCACCGGGAGTTCGCCACCTTCGTCGGCCGGCAGCCGGTCGCGCAGGCCCACGGGATGACCGTCGCGGAGCTGGCCCGCCTGTTCAACGGGGAGTTCCTCGCCACGCCCGTCGGCCTGGAGACCGTCCGCATGTCGGGCTGGCGGCGCGAGGCGTTCTACGACGACTGCGGCCTGCCCTGGGTGCCGCCGAGCCCGAACATGCCGACCCCGGACACGGCGTTGGTGTACTCCGGCACCTGCATGTTCGAGGGCACCAACCTCTCCGAGGGCCGCGGCACGACCCGGCCGTTCGAACTCCTCGGCGCCGAGGGCGTCGACGGGCGCTGGGCCGCCGCCGTGAACGGGCTCGGGCTGCCGGGCGTGCGGTTCCGGGAGGCGTACTTCACGCCCACGTTCTCCAAGTTCCAGGGCAGGACGGTCGGCGGGGTGCAGATCCATGTGACCGACCGGGCCGCCTACGACCCCGTACGCACCGGGATCGCGCTGCTCGTGACCGCCCGGCAGGTCTGGGACGGCTTCGCCTGGCGGTCCGACGACTGGATCGACAAACTGACCGGTTCCGCCCGGGTGCGCACGATGATCGACGCGGGCGCCGGCACCGACGAGGTGACGGGCGCCTGGCAGGACGAACTGGCCGCGTTCCGGCGGACCCGGCGGAAATATCTCCTCTACAAGTGAGCCGCGCCGTATGGCCAACCCCTCGTCCCCGCAGGACGATACGGGCGCAGCACACCGTGCTCGGGGGACGAGGGAGCCTGGCATGACGGATCCTGGGACGAACGTGACTCCCTACTGGGAGCTGACCTTCGACGCGGACGGGGACGGCGACGCCTTGGAACGCGACCGGCTGCTGGCGCAGGTCACCGAGCACGGCGTACGTGACCTGGTCGTCTTCTCGCACGGCTGGAACAACGACCGTTCGGGCGCGACCGCGCTGTACCGCCGCTTCCTCGCCCCGTTCCCACGGCTCGCGCCGAAGGCCCGGCTCGGGTACGCCGGCGTGATCTGGCCGTCGATGCGGTTCAGCGACGAGCCGGTCCCGGACTTCCCGGGATCCGTGGCGGCCGTGGCGGCGGCACCGCGCCGGGGACTGGACGAGGGCACCCGGCGCGCGCTGTCGGAGACGTTCCCGGGCCGGGCGGCGGTGGTGGACCGGCTGGCCGGGATGCTCGACGAACGGCCGGGCGGCGCCGGGGGGCTGACGGAGTTCGGCCGGCTGGCGCGGTCGCTGGCGGACGGGGAGCCGGCGTGCGCCGCCGACACGGACGAGGCCGGTGAACCGGCCGTGTCCGGCGGCGATCCGGTGGCCGCGTGCGAGCAGTTCGCCGAGGCGCTGGACGCGCTGGACGCGGCGGGAGGCACCGCGCGGTTCAGCCTGCCGAACCCGTGGGACGGCGCGAAGGAACTGCTGCGGCAGCTCACGTACCACCAGATGAAGGGGCGGGCCGGGACGGTCGGCGAGCGGGGGCTGGGGCCGCTGCTCGGGCGGCTGGCCGCGGTGGCGCCCGGGGTGCGGGTGCATCTGGTCGGGCACAGCTTCGGCGGCCGGCTGGTGGCGTTCGCGCTGCGCGGGCTGCCCGAGGGGGTGGACACGGTCAAGTCCGTGACCCTGCTCCAAGGTGCCTTCTCGCACTACGCGTTCACGGCCCGGTTGCCGCACGCCCCGGACCGGGCGGGGGCGCTCAGGGACCGGCAGCGGCGCGTCGACGGTCCCCTGGTCTGCTGCTACTCGCACTTCGACGCGGCTCTCGGCACGTTCTACCCGCTGGCCTCCCGGCTGGCCGGGGACGACCGTTCCTGCGTGGGCAGCGAGATCGCGGCCGTACTGGGCCCGCGGTGGGGCGCCCTCGGCCACGACGGGGTGCAGGGGGTGCCGGGCACCGCCCGGCTGGACCTGGCGGCGGCCCTGAGCGGTGCGCTGCCCGCGTCGGGGTGCGTGAACGTCGACGCGGCGTCCGTGGTGCGGCGCGGGGGCGCGCCGACCGGGGCGCACAGCGACATCGTGCACCCCGAACTGGCCCGGCTGGTGATGGCGGCGGGCCGCATCGGCTGACCCGCCGCCCGTGTCATCTCAGCGGTGCGAGGTGTACTCCACGACCTGCTGGAACGTCGGCCGGTTCTGCCAACTGATCCTGCCGTGCTTGATACCGCCCAGGGTGCGCTGGGTGATCGAGTCGGCGCACCACTGGTCCCCGGCCGAGCACTGGTCGTCGCCCGGGTAGACCTGCGCGGCGGTCAGGCCGGCCGCCTGCTTCAACGTGCCGAGCAGGGTGTCCCGGCACGCGCCGAGGCTGCCGCCGCCGCAGTACGTGTGCGCCAGGCCGCCCCGCACGGACTCGCCGAGCACCGCGCGGATGTCCTTGTCGACATAGCTCCACCATCCGTACTGGAAGGAGCTTCCGGCGTGCGAGCCGGTCGGACCGTGACCGGCGGACGGCGCCTCGTCGACCGGCAGGCTGCCGGTGATCGCGGTGTACAGGTCGGGGCCGAGTCCCGGCTCGAACTCCGCCTTCACCAGCAGCGGCCACCAGGCGTCCAGGACGCGGATCGCGTCGGCGTCGGCGTACGTCTTCGAACCGGCCGACGTCTCGGTGCGCTTGGCGCCCGCGGCCACCCAGGCCTTGAGCTTGCCCACCGCCGCGGCGGCCGTGGGGTCGGTCACCGGCGCGGAGTCGACCACCTTCAGCAGCTCGGGCAGCACGTCCTCGGCGCGCAGGTCGGCGAGGCCCGCGTCGGCCATGGCCTGCACCAGTTTCGTACGGGTCACCCCGCCGGCCGCGACGAGCTTCTTGACGCGGTCGTCCAGCAGGTCGCCGCGGTGCACGGAGCCGTCACCCCAGGACGCGGTCGTGTACTCCTCGGCCTGCTTGTTGTTCCAGGAGATGTAGTAGTCCTGGTCCATGGAGTTGGGGTGCGCGGAGGCCGGGGTGTAGTCGGCCGTGTTGGTGGCCGGGTCCCAGTTCCGCCACTCGTACGCCGGCCGGCCCCAGACGGGGAACTCCGCGTCGACGCCGTCCGCCCGGACCGGGTTGTCACCGCTGTTGTAGTAGGCGGTGTGCCGTGAGTCGGCGTAGAACCAGTTGAAGGTGAAGTTGATGTGCTGCGCGGCGCTCTGGAAGTCCTGGGGCCCCTTGACGTAGTCGGGGTCGTTGAGCATCTGGAAACCGATGATCGAGTCGGCCTCGTGCAGGTAGGAGGAGCGCAGGGTGGTGTAGGCGACCTTCTTGCCGCCGACGGCCGCCCGGTACGCCACCGGACCGTACTTCGTGCGCCACGCGCGCATGGTGTACGACCCCGCGGCCGTGCCGTCGGCCACCGTCGGCGACCAGGCGTTCTTCTGCTCGACCTTGTCCATGGCGGTGCAGGTGCCGTGGTACAGGTAGTGGTAGTCGTCCTGGCACAGCTCGACGGCGTAGGTGTCGATGATGTCCTGGCCGGACGTGGTGGCGCTCCAGGAGTAGTCCTGGCCGCGGCCGAGTTCCACGTACATGCTCAGCCCCGCGAAGGACGCGCCGCGGGCGCTGATGCCCGGCCCCTGGATCTCCTGGAGCATGAGCAACTGCGGGGCGAAGTAGCCGGTCTGCGGGCCGAAGACGGCGATCGGGTGGCCGCCGGCGGTGTGCTCGCCGCTCACCACGAGGGCGTTGGACATGCCCCGCCGGGCCGAGCCGAGCGTCGCCCCGGCGGCCGTGGCGGACATCTTCCGGGCGCTCGCCGTGGCCGCGCTGCCCGTGCGGTCGTACACGAGCGGTTCCTGGGTCACCGAGCCGGTGTCGGGCAGGGCCTGGCCCTGGGCGTCGGCGGGCTTGGCGGCGTACGGGAAGCTGCGGCCGTCGTGGACGGTGAGGGCGGCCTCGGGGTCGTTGCGCTCGCGGAAGGACTCCCAGACCCGGGTGCCCTGCTCGACGCCGTATCTGGCCTGGGCGGCGAGCAGGGACCGGGCGTTGTTCACCTCGCCGCCCCCGCCGGAGCCGAACAGCGAGCCGATGACGGAGGCGAGGGCCACCATGTCGGTGACCTTGAAGTGGTCGATCGTGCCGGCGTTGGTGATCGAGTCCTTGTGACCGGTAAGGACGTACTCGCCGGGGAAGTAACGGCCGCTGTCGGAGGCGTCTATGTAGGCGTTGATCCCGGCGAGGTAGGCGTTGACGTCGTCGAGGGCCTGCCGGCCGCGGGCGCCGTTCTTCGCCACCGCGTTGTCGATCTGCGCCTGGAGGTCGGCCTCGGTGTAGGGCGCGTCGCGGTAGAACTGCTGCTCCAGGCCCTGGTTGGCGGCGGCGCCACCCGCGAAAGAGGTCAGCCGGCCGCGGCCCACGTGCCGGAAGACGTCCATCAGCCACAGCCGGTCCTCGCCCGCCGCGTAACCGGCGCCGAACTCGGTGCCGTACCGGGTGGTGCCGGTGATGTGCGGCACGCCGGACTTCTTGTCGCGCACGATCGTCACGTCGCCGCGGCCGGCCGGCTTCTCGGTGGAGGCGACCTGGCCGGACGGGACGCCGAACGAGGCGTCGTTGAAGAAGGTGTTGATCGTGGCGTCGGTCAGTCCCTTGTAGCCGGTGGCCAGGCCGGCGTAGGGGCCGAGCTGGTCCTCGGCGTGCGACGGCTGGGTGCCGAAGGCCTGGTTGAGCAGGATCTGGGCGAGGGTCGCGTTGCCGTTCTCGCCGGGCGGCACGATGTCCGAACACTGGCCGCCGCAGTAGTCGTTCGGGGCGGTCGCGTCGACCGCCGCCGCCGCTGTGCGAGTGAAGGGAGCGAGGAGACCGGCGACGAGGACGCATACGGACGCGGTCTTCAGGAACCCGGGAAGACGTCGGGACGTTCTCAGTCTGTCAGGGGCAGTACGTGGACTTCGCCGTGGCATGGCGGCTCCTAGCGACAGGTGGTGGCCGAACGTTACCGGCGGTATCCCCACGTTCAAAGGTGAACATGCGTCACTTTCGGGAGTCCGCAAGGAGAACCGGAGAAGAGATGGAGCCGAATCGCCTGTCGATACGTCTATTCGGCGACGTCCGTGCGACGACGCCGAAGTGACCGAAGTGCAGGTGCAGGTGTGACGGAGGTGCAGGACGATGGCAGGTTTCCGGAGTCTGGCGAGACAAGTACGCGATCCGCGCTGTGACCTGGCGCTGCGGCGGTACTCACTGCGCAAGTGCCTCGAGAAGTTCGCCCCTTACGGGCATCGAGCGACCTGGGACCATCTGTGCTCCCGGGCGGGCTTCGGCCCGGAGGACCGCTCCCCCGATCCGGCGCGGCTCGTGGCCGCGCTGGAGGAGCTGGAGGACGCCCGTGACGTCTGGCTCGCCTACGAGACCGACTTCACGGAGCGGCGCAGGAAGGAGAAGCACGACGGGTTGCGCCGGCCGGGCAGTGTCGACGACTGGCACCGGCTGACCTGGGGCGGCTTCGGGGTCGCCTGGTGCGACGACCCGCGGGTCCACCCCGGCGAGTCGCTGGCGGTGGTGCTGCGCCGGCTGATCGCCGCGCTGGAGCGGGCACCGGGCTCGTCGTGCCCGGTGTGCGACGGGGAACGCCTGGTCTGGAGGTACGGCCTGGACCACGAGCCGTCCTCCGGCCCGGTCTGCGCGGACTGCGGCATCCTCGTGCCGCGGCCCGTACTCACGTCGCGGGCCCTGGAGTACGCCAGGCGGGAGCGCCTGCTCATGTCGGCCTGAGCGGTGGCGGGATCACCGGGCGCGGCCCGAGCGGCGGGCCGGCACCCGGTGCGGGGGTGCGCAGGGGATGCCGCACCTCTTCTCTTCCGCGAGACGGCGCGACCGCTGTCGGCGGCGTCCGGCACCATCGTGACCGAGCCGGGCACGGCACACGGCCGCCCGGTGCTGCTGCACGGCGAGTAGGGCGGCACCTGGCCGGTGCTCCGGCTGACCGGCGGCTGGGGCCTGGCCGCCCGCTTCGGCCTGGAGGACCCCCTGTTCCTGCCGGACGGCCGACAGGCGGACTCCGACGCCCGGTTGGTCGCGGCGGCGCTGTCCCGGCAGGGGCGCGCCCGGCGCTCGCCTTCGGCCGGGGCGCGGGTGCACCCGGCGCTTGCCCTGGGCAGGGCGCGGAGTTCGGGGCGTACGGCGAGGTCGCGCTCGGGCGGGGCGTGGTCAGCGGCCCTCGGGAAGCAGCCGGGAGCCCGTCAGGCGGTCGCCGAAGACGTCGTCCGGGTTGGACAGGACGCAGTTCTCCAGGGACAGGCACCCACACCCGATGCAGTCGGCCAGATGGTCCCGCAGGCGGTTCAGCTGCTGGATCCGCTCCTCCAGTTCCGAGCGCCACCCCTCCGACAGGCGTGCCCAGTCCTCCCTGGTCGGCGTCCGCTCCTGCGGCAGCCCGGACAGGACCTCACGGATCGTGGCCAGGGGGATGCCGACCCGCTGGGCCGCGCGGACGAACGCGACCCGGCGCAGGGTGTCGCGGCTGTACCGGCGCTGGTTGCCCGGGGTGCGCCTGCTGGAGATCAGGCCCTTGGCCTCGTAGAAGTGCAGTGCGGACACCGCGGCGCCGCTGCGCGCGGACAACTGGCCGACGGTCAGCTCGTGGATCTTCTCCGGAATCTGGGGCACTCCGCAGAGATTACCCACCCGGCCGGCCGGGCCGTCCGTTGACATCGCCCTTCCACCCGACCATGCTAAGCAGTTGCTTAGAGACGCGAGCGAGAGGCCGGGAACATGGCAGAACCGAGGACCTTCACCTCCCCCGACGAGCTGAAGGCGGCCGTGGGCGAGCAACTGGGCCACACCGACTGGCTGGAGGTCGACCAGAAGCGGATCGACCTGTTCGCCGAGGCGACCGGCGACCACCAGTGGATCCACGTGGATCCGGAGAAGGCCGCGGGCGGGCCGTTCGGGACCACGATCGCCCACGGCTACCTCACCCTGTCGCTGCTGCCGCTGTTCGGGCCGCAGCTCATCAGGGTCGAGGGCGTGAAGATGGGCGTGAACTACGGGACGAACAAGGTCCGCTTCCCCGCCCCGGTGCCCGTCGGCTCCCGGCTGCGCGCCACCGGGACGATCACCGGCGTGGAGGACGTCACCGGCGGGGTGCAGGTGACGGTCGCCTTCACGGTGGAGCGCGAGGGCGGCGACAAGCCGGTGTGCGTCGCGGAGTCGGTGTCCCGGTACTACCTCTGAGCCCGGAGGGGGGCTACCTCGCCCCCACCATGCGCAGCACGAGGTCGGCGTAGAGCGCGCCGACCTCCTCGGGGGTGCGCGGGCCGTTCACGGTGAACCACCGGGCCACGTCGATGCACAGCGACAGCACGGCGAGGGTGGTGCCCTTCACGTCCAGCACGTCGAACTCGCCCGAGGCCACGCCGTCCTCGATGATCCCGCGCACCTCGGCGTCCACCTGGCGGCGCAGCGCGACGATCTCGGCGCGGGCGTCGGGGCCGAGGGCGTCGAGTTCGTACTGCACGACCCGCGCGGTGGTCCGCCGGCCCGCGTGCCAGCGGACGAAGGAGCTGACCGCGTCCGCCAGCCGCTCGGACGCGCCGCCCTCGCGGCCGGCCGCCGTGCGCAGGATGTCGAGGGCCTTGTCGTGGCCGATCCGGCTGATCCGGTGGAGCAGCTCTTCCTTGGTCTTGTAGTGGATGTAGAGCGCGGCCGGGCTCATGCCGGCGCGGCTCGCGATGTCACGGGTCGTCGTCGCGTGGTAGCCCCGCTCGGCGAAGGCCTCCACGGCGGCGACGAGCAGCCGCCGGGCCGCGTCCGGGGTGACCTCTTCCCACGGCTCCACTTCGCCGCCGGTCGTCTCCTCCGCCGTACTCATCGCTGGTTCGCCCCTCTCGTGACAGGAGCACCACCATACCGCCGACGGTGAGCGGGCGCTTAGCATGGCCGCCCGGCCGGGTCACCGGGGCCGTCGAGGTGTCACGGCCTGTCGAAGGGGTCGTGTTCGGCGAGCAGCTTCTCCAGGCGGGCCTGGTCGACGCGGCTGACGATGTACCCGGCCTCCTGGCGGTCCCGGACGACCTTGGCGAGGGTGAAGGCGGAGGTGACGAGGTAGAGAACGGCGATCGCGAGGAAGCCGCGGACCCAGGCGCCGGCGTCCAGCCGGTAGACGCCGATGGCGGTGGCCGCCAGGGCGACGGCGAACGAGGCGACGGCCTGACCGTGGAAGGCGGCCGTGCTGTGCTGCTTGACCGGTGTGTCACTCATGGGACACAGCATCGGCGGACGCGGCCCGCGCCACATCCGCCGGGATACTCAGGGACGTACTCAGAACGCCGAGACGCCGGTCAGGGCACGCCCGATGAGCAGCTTCTGGATCTGGCTGGTGCCCTCGTAGAGGGTCATCACGCGGGCGTCGCGCAGCAGTTTGCCGGCCGGGTACTCGTCTGTGTAGCCGTAGCCGCCGAACACCTGGAGGGCGTTGTTCGCGGCGCGGACGGCCGCCTCGGAGGCGAACAGCTTGGCCTTGGAGGACTCGACGGCGAACGGTTCGCCGCGGTCGATCAGGTCGGCGACCCGCCAGGTCAGCAGCCGGGCCGCGTCCACGTCGACGGCGATGTCGCTGATCAGCTCCTGCACGAGCTGGTGGCGGGCGATCGGCTTGCCGAACTGCTCGCGCTCACCGGCGTACCGCACGGCCGCGTCCAGTGCGGCCTGGGCGATGCCGACGCAGCCCGCGGCCACCGACATCCGGCCCTTGGCGAGGGCGGACATGGCGACGGAGAAGCCCCTGCCCTCCTCGCCGAGCAGGGCGGAGGCGGGGACGCGCACGTCCTGAAGGACGAGTTCGGCGGTGGCCTGGCCGCGCAGGCCGAGCTTGCCGTGGATGGCGCGGCGGGTCAGGCCGGGGGTGTCGGCGGGCACGAGGAAGGCGGAGACGCCCTTGTGGCCGGGGGCGTCGGTGGAGCGGGCGAAGAGCAGGACGACGTCGGCCCAGGTGCCGTTGGTGATGAACATCTTGGTGCCGTTGATGACGTAGTCACCGCCGTCGCGGACGGCCCGGGTGGTGAGGCTGCCCGCGTCGGATCCGGTGCCCGGCTCGGTCAGGCCGAAGCAGCCGACGTACGCGCCGGAGGTGAGGCCGGGCAGCCAGCGCCGCTTGTGCTCCTCGCTCCCCCAGGCGGCGATCGTCTTGGCGACGAGCCCGAGGGAGACGGACACGATCCCGCGGACCGAGGAGTCACCGCGGCCCAGCTCCTCCGTGACCAGGCAGTACGCCAGGTGGTCGCCGCCCGAGCCGCCGTACTCCTCGTCGACGGTCAGGCCGAGGAAGCCCAGCTCGCCGAGCTTCTTCACGATGCCCCGGTCGACCTCCTCGGCCCGGTCCCAGGCGACGACGTGCGGGGCGATCTCGCGCTCCACGAAGTCCCGGGCGAGCTGCCGTACGGCCGTCTGCTCCTCGCCGAGTCCCAGGTTCACCACGAGATCACCCCACACCAGATGGTTCTTGAAATCCGTACATTTAAATTAGCACTGCTAGTTTCTGATCGCAGCCCTACTATGTGCGCCATGGCCCGACCGCGCAAGCCCCTCCTCAGCACCGACCGGATCGTCGAGACGGCCCGAGACCTCGTGGACCGGGAGGGCCTGGCGGCCGTCTCCACGCGCCGGCTCGCCGCCGAGCTGGGGGTGAGCGGGCCCTCGCTGTACAACCACTTCCGCACCAAGGACGAGATCCTGGAGGCGGTCGCGGACTCGGTGAGCGGGCTGGTGGATCTGTCGATGTTCGAGGACGGCCGGGAGTGGCGGACCGCGCTGCACGACTGGGCCGTCTCCTACCGGTCCGCCCTGCGCGACCACCCGAACATCGTCCCGGTCCTCGCCCGGGGCCCCGGCCGCCGCCCCGCCGCGCTGCGCCTGGCCGACGCGGTCTACGGCGCGATGGTCGACGCGGGCTGGCCGCCCGCGCAGGCGACCTCCATCGGCGCGCTGATGCGGTACTTCATCATGGGCTCGGCGCTCGGTTCGTTCGCCGGCGGCTTCGTGGACGACGCCAGCGCCTACGACCCCGCCGACTACCCCCACCTCGGCCAGGCCCACCTCCTGGCCGATCAGCAGGAGAAGATCGACGAGCGGGCGTTCGAGACGGGGCTCACCGCGCTGCTGGACGGGCTCGCGCAGCAGTACCGGCAGCAGGTGCGGGAGGGCGCGTAGGAGGTGGCCCCCGCCCCGGGTGGCCACGTCCCTCAGGGGCCCTCAGGGTCCCTCAGAACACCACCAGCGCCCGGCCCCCCTTGCCCGCCAGCATGTTGTCGAAGGCCGCCGGGATGCCCTCCAGGGTGATCCGCTCGGTCACCAGCCGGGAGAGGTCCAGGCGGCCCTCGCGTACGTGCGCGGCGAGGACGGGGAGGTCGCGGGCCGGATCGCTGTTGCCGTAGACGCAGCCGGACAGGGTGCGGCCCCAGCGGAAGAGTTCCAGAGCGTTGAAGGTGACCTGCTCGTCCTTGCCGCCGATGCCGACGACCGTCGTACGGCCGCCCCGGCGGGTGGACTCCCAGGCCGCCCGGATGGAGACCGCGCGGCCCGCGCACTCCACGGAGACGTCGACGCCCTGCTTGCCGGTGAGTGCGTGGATCTCGCGCGCGGTGGTGCCGGAGGCGAGGACGTAGTCCGTGGCGCCGGCCGCGCGGGCCAGCTCCTCCTTGCCGGGGGAAACGTCGACCGCGACGATGCGGGAGGCACCCGCGATGCGGGCCGACTGGAGGGTGGCGAGGCCGACCCCGCCGACGCCGAACACGGCGACCGTCTCACCGGGCCGGACCTTCGCCGAGTGGTGGACGGCGCCGTACCCGGTGAGCACGGCGCACCCGAGGAGGGCGGCGTCCACCAACGGCACCCCCTCGGGCAGCGGCAGCACGCAGGACGCGGCGACCACCGTCTCCTCGGCGAACGCCGCGACGTTGAGGCCGGGGTGGAGGTCGGTGCCGTCGGCGGTGCGGGCGTGGACGTCCGCGGCGCCGTTCAGGGCGTTGGCGCACAGCCATACCTCGCCGAGCGTGCAGGCGTGGCAGGTGCCGCAGGACGGCGCCCAGTTGAGGACCACGGACGCGCCGGGCGCGACGTGGGTGACGCCCTCGCCGACGGCGACGACCGTGCCGGCGCCCTCGTGGCCGAGGACGGCCGGGACCGGCACCCGCACGGTGCCGTTCGCCAGCGACAGGTCGGAGTGGCAGACGCCGGCGGCGGCGACGCGGACGCGGACCTGTCCGGGGCCCGGGTCGGGCAGCTCGATACCGGTGATCTCCAGCGGTGCGCCGATGGCGGGCAGGACGGCGGCTCGTACGGCCATGGGTCTCGGACTCCCTTAGAACTGGAGGGATTTGGTCTGGAGGTACTCCGCGAGTCCGTGCGTGCCGAGTTCCCGCCCGACTCCGGACTGCTTGTAGCCCCCGAAGGGCGCGAGCGGGTTGAACCGGCCGCCGTTGATGTCGACCTGGCCGGTGTCCATGCGGCGGGCGAAGGCCACCGCCTCGGCCTCGTCGGCGGCCCAGACGGCACCCGCGAGGCCGTACACCGTGCCGTTGGCGATGCGCAGGGCGTCGTCCTCGTCATCGTAGCCCAGGACCGACAGGACCGGGCCGAAGATCTCCTCCTGGGCGATGGCCATCTCCGGCGTGACGTCGGCGAAGACGGTCGGGCTGACGAAGTAGCCCTTCTCCCGCGGCGCTTCGGGGCCGCCGGCGACCAGGCGGGCACCCTCGGCGATGCCCTTCTCGATGTAGCCGCGCACCCGCGCCCGCTGGCCGGCGCTGACCACCGGGCCGATGCGGTCGCCGTACTTGGCGGCGGCGGCAGCGGCCAGCTCGACGGCCTCCGCGTACCGGTCGCGGTGGACCAGCATCCGGGTCCAGGCGCTGCACGTCTGGCCGGAGTTGGACATCACGTTGGCCACGCCGACGTTGACGGCCTTGGCGAGGTCGGCGCTCGGCAGGATGACGTTGGCGGACTTGCCGCCCAGTTCGAGGGCGACCTTCTTCACGGCCGCGCCGGCCACCGCGCCGATCCGCCGGCCGACCGCCGTGGAGCCGGTGAAGGAGACCAGGTCGACGCCCGGGTGCTCGGCGAGCGCCTGTCCGGCGACCGGTCCGAAGCCGGTGACCAGGTTGAACACGCCCGCGGGCACGCCCGCCTCGTCGACCGCCTCGGCGAACAACTGGGCGGTGAGCGGGGTGTCCTCGGCAGGCTTGAGGACGACCGTGCAGCCCGCGGCGAGCGCGGGGGCGACCTTGGCGACGATCTGGTGGAGAGGGTAGTTCCAGGGGGTGATCGCGCCGACCACGCCGACCGGTTCGTGCAGGACGGTGGAGTTGCCGACGCGCTCCTCGAAGGGATGGGAGGCGGCCAGCTCGGCGTAGGAGGCGGCGACCGCGATCGGCACACCGGCGTGCACGGCCTGGGAGAACTGCGGGGGTGAGCCCAGTTCGGCGGTGACCGTCGCGGCGATCTCGTCCTTGCGGGCCACGAGGGCGTCCCGGAGGGCGGCCAGGCGTGCGGCCCGCTCGGCCGGGGGCGTGGCCGCCCAGGCGGGCAGGGCGGCGCGCGCGGCCCGGACGGCGGTGTCGACGTCCAGGGCCCCGCCCGCCGGGACCCGGCCGATGACCTGCTCGTCGGCGGGGTTCACGACCTCGATCACGTCCCCGCTGTCCGCGGGGCGCCAGGCGCCGTCGATGTACAGGGCGTCGTGTGCCTTCATGCTGCTTCCTCCCGGCGGGTCCGCGTCGTCCGGCACACAAACTAGCGGTGATAGTTTTCCAGCGCCAGACATTCCCGGTCCGCAGACGTCAGGGGCCGTCACCGCGAGGGCCGTCACCGCGAGGGCCGTCACGGCCGAGGACGCCGGCGCGAAGGACGTCACCGGAATGGACCGGCCGGTAGGGTCGGAGAACCCGTAGCGGCCGGTCCGCCGGTCACTTCGTCGCGGTCAGGTGGGCGAAGACCACCACGTTGCTGGTGTAGCCGGTGCGCCGGCTGAAGAGGCCGCCGCAGGTGAGGATCCGCAGCTCCGGACGCCCGGAGGGCCCGTAGACCTCCGTGTCGGGGAAGCCGTTCTTGTCGAAGACCCGCACGCGGTCCACGGTGTAGACGGCGGTGCGGCCGTCCGCCCGCCGCACCTCGACGGGCTTGCCGGGCCGGACCAGGGCGAGCCCCGAGAACACGGCGGGTCCAATCCTGGTGTCGCGGTGGCCGACGGCGACCGCGGTGCCGGACTCACCCGGCGTGGGGCCGCCCTGGTACCAGCCGACCAGCTTGGGCCGGTCGACGGGCGGCGTCTCCAGCCGCCGGTTCGCGTCCAGCCGGAGCGGGGTGACCGGGGCGTCGATCCCCAGGGAGGGCACCCGGAAGGATGTCGGCCGGGAGCGGGGCAGCGGACGCGGCGGGGGCCCCGCGGTGACGGAGGGCTCGGGGTCGTCCGGCCCGGGGCCCCGTCCGTCGGCCCGGGTGGAGCCCGCGCCGGCGGCCGCCACGGCGTCCGGGCCGCCCGGCCGGCCGGGCAGGCCCGGGCCGCCGTCCCGCCCGCACCGGTTGCCGACCGTCACCAGGACGACCACGAGCGCGGCCGTCCTGGCCAGGCGGTAGGCGCGGGTGCGGTACCAGGGCCTGCGTCGGCGCCTACGCGGCACCATGGGGCCGCCGGCGGACCACCCGGACGTACACGACACCGCTGACGGCGATCAGGCCCACGACGGCCGCGGCGGCCACCGGGGAGTACGCGGCGGCCGTGTCGATGAGTCCGCCGCCGCCCGCGTGCACACCGCCCTTGGGGCCGCCCTGGTCGCTCTTGCCCCACGCACCGTCATTGTGCTGGTCGTCGGCGATCTGACCGTTCGGGCCCCCGTGCCCCTCCTCCTGGTGCTCGTCCTTGCACCGCACCCGGAAGACCTTCTCCTTGGGGGCGCCCGCCACCACCCAGGTGAGCCTGTACTGACCGTCGGCCAGACCGAGCGGGTCGGTATGACCGGCGCCCCCGGCGAGCGGGATGGTGCCGGCGACGGTGGCCGAGGTCGGCAGCGGGGGCTGCGGTGTGATGGTGTAGGCGATGGTGGGCAGCACGTCGAAGTTGACGGCGTCGAGGTAGAACCTGCACACCACCGGATCGTCCTTCGAGACCCCGAAGGGCACGCCCACGCGGTGGATCCTGATGTCGCCGTTCTCCCCCTGGGCCACCGCCGCCGGCGCCGCCACCCACGACGCGCCGGATGCCGCGAGAGCGGAGAGAATGACGGTGGCGCCCGCGCGCGAGCCGAGGCTTCGTGGGAGTTTCAGGGTGGGCATGGATGTTCCTCCGAGTCAGACGATTTTCATACAAATCGCTCTTTCGCCTGGACTCTGCGCCATCCACACCGCGCGAGCCGGGACCGACGCCCGACGCGCCGTCAGAAGTCGCTCGTGCGGCGCAGTCCCGGACGCTCCGACCGGACCTCGTTCACCCGTCCGGGCGACCCCTCCCGCACTCCGCACGCTCCCTCCGGCCGGCCCGGCGAGCGCAGTGCCACGCCCGACGACAGCAGCAGCAACGCCCCCAGCATCAGCACGCCCCGGCGCGCAGGATGCCGGTGACCGGCACGCGTGCGCCCCGCCCCGGGCCGGAGGTGACGGCCGTACGGTCCTCCACGCGCCACAGCGACGTGAACGCGACGGCCGCGCCCGCGCCCGCCGTGACGAGGGCGAGCGCACTGCCGCGCGCCATGTCGGGGCCGCCGACGAGGGCGCCCGCGGCCACGGGCCCGACGAGCTGGCCGAGGGAGGCGCCGACGGTGAAGTGGCCGAAGTCGCGGTCCTGTTCGTACGGCGCGGACCGGCGGGCCACCAGCGACTGGGCGCCGATCACGAAGCAGAGGTGGCCGAGGCCCATCACCCCGCTCCACACGGCCATCGCCCACAGCGAGCCGGCGAGTCCGCTGAGCGCGCAGCCGCCGGCGATGAGGGCCACGCCCGACGGGAGCAGGGGCGCGCAGCGGCCGTGGTCGGTGCGGCGGCCGAGCGGTACGGCCGCGAACAGCGGCAGCAGGGCGTAGACGCCCGCGATGACACCGACCGCCCGCTCGTCGGCGCCCAATGCCAGGGCCCGGTAGGAGACGGCGGGCCGGGCCATCGACACCGCCCCCTGCGCACAGCCGAAGGCGAGGACGAGGCGCGGCAGCCAGCCGCGGTTCCCACCGGACCCCATGGACACGACCTCCCCCGCCGCGGTCAGACGATGCCGAACACGATGCCGGCGCCGAGCACCACCAGGGAGGTGAGCGCGGCCCACTTGACCACGAACCGGGTGTGGTCGCCGAACTCGACCTTGGCCATGCCGACCAGGACGTACACGGCGGGGACGAGCGGGCTGGACATGTGCAGGGGCTGCCCGATGATCGAGGCGCGGGCGATCTCCAGCGAGGAGACGCCGTGCGCGTGGCCGGCCTCGGCGAGCACCGGCAGGACGCCGAAGTAGAAACCGTCGTTGGACATGAAGTACGTGAGCGGGATGCTCAGCACGCCGGTGACGGCGGCCATGTGCGGGCCCATGCCGGCGGGGATGTTGTCGACCAGCCATCCGGCCATGTGGTCGACCATGCCGGTGCCCTGGAGGACGCCTGTGAAGACGGCGGCGGCGAACACCATGCCGGAGACGTTGAGGACGTTCTCGGCGTGGGCGGCGACGCGGGCCTTCTGGTCCGGCATGTGCGGGAAGTTGACGGTCAGGGCGAGGGCCGCGCCGAGCAGGAACAGCACTGGGATCGGCAGCCATTCCATGATCATGGCGGTGAGCAGGACGACCGTGAGCAGCGCGTTGAACCAGTACAGCCGGGGGCGCAGGGTGGGGCGTTCCGGGTCCAGCCCCTGAAGGCCGTCGTCCTCGGGCTCGTCGGGAGCGGCGTCCGTACCCGGGCCCGGACCTCCGGTGCTCTCCGCGCCGGTGCCGGCAGCCGGACCCCCGGCGCCCTTCGCGCCGATGTCGGAGGCCGGACCCCCGCGGGTCTTCGCGCCGTTGGCGTTGCCCGCGCCGGCCAGGACCGTCTCGGTCCCCTCCACGAGGACCTCGTCCAGGGTGAGCACGCCGAGCCGCCTGCGCTCGCGGCGGCCGAGGACGAAGGCCAGGGCGAACACGAACGCCAGCCCCACGGCCAGCGCCGGGATCATCGGCACGAAGATGTCGCTCGCGTCGACCTTGAGCGCGGTGGCGGCCCGGGCGGTGGGGCCGCCCCAGGGCAGCGTGTTCATCACGCCGTTGGCCATGGCGGCGACGCCCGTCATCACGACCAGGGACATCTTCAGTCGCTTGTACAGCGGGTACATCGCCGACACGGTGATCATGAACGTGGTGGAGCCGTCGCCGTCCAGGGAGACGATCGCGGCGAGGACCGCGGTACCGACGACGATGCGCAGCGGGTCGGCCTTGCAGAACCTCAGAATGCCCCGTACGACCGGGTCGAAGAGGCCGACGTCGATCATCACACCGAAGTAGACGATCGCGAACATGAGCATCGCCGCGGTGGGGGCGAGGCTGGTGACGCCGTCGATGACGTAGTCGCCGAGCTTGGCGCCCTTGCCCACGCACACGCAGAACAGCGCGGGTACGAGCACGAGCGCCGCGATCGGCGACATCTTCTTCAGCATGATCAGGACCAGGAAGGTCGCGATCATGGCGAAGCCGAGGATGGTCAGCATGAATGGATACCTAACGTTCGCCCTTGAACATCCCACCTGGGGGCCGGCGGTGCGTTGACGTTAGGTCCGTTCACTCGGCGTTAACAAGTGGTTGACGTGCGAGCAATAAGCGCAGAAGTCCAGGTCACAGCAGTGCGACGACCTCGACGGGGATGCCGTTGAGCACCGCGTTGCCCGACAGCGGGTCGAGCAGGCTGCCGTCGAGCAACTGGTTGACGTTGACGCCGGGCACGGTGGAGGCGTGACCGAGCCGGGTGCCGGGGCGGTCGTGGCCCCAGCCGTGCGGCAGGCTCACCACCCCGGGCCGGACGCCGTCGGTGACCTCGGCGGGGGCCACCACCTCTCCCCCGGCGCCCTTGACGCGCACGCCTGCGCCGTCCCGGACGCCGAGCCGGGCGGCGTCCTCGGGGTGGATGTGCAGGGTGCAGCGGTTGCTGCCGCCGGTCAGGGCGGGCACGTTGTGCATCCAACTGTTGTTGGAGCGCAGGTGGCGGCGGCCGACGAGGACGAGTCCCGCGGGGCGTTCGCGCAGGGCCCTGCGCAGCCGGGGCAGGTCGCCGGCGATCGGCTCGGGCAGCAGCTCGATCCTGCCGCTGCGGGTCCTGAGCGGCTGGGGCAGGCGGGGGCGCAGCGGACCGAGGTCGATGCCGTGCGGGTGGGCGAGCAGCCGGGCCAGGCTCAGCCCGTCGGGCCGGGCGCCGAAGCCGTCGCCGTACGGGCCGAGGCGCAGCATCATGTCGAGCCGCCGTTCGGGGCCGTTGTCGCCGGTGAGCTGATCTGCGAGGGCGCGCGGGTCCCGGCCGTGCACCGGCGCGTACTCGTCCTCGACCGCCTTGGCGAGGGTCTGGTCGATGACCATCGCGTCGACGGCGGCCGGGTCCGTGCCGTGCATGCCGGAGACCGCAAGGACCAGGCGGGCCAGGATCTCGCTCTCGGCCATGCGGCCCGGGCTCCAGCGGGACGGCCGGGCGGGTGTAGCGGACCTGGTTGCGGACGGCGAGGGTGTTGAAGGCGAAGTCGTGGTGCGGGCTCTGGGCGGGCGGGGGCGGGGGCAGGACGACGTGGGCGTGGCGCGAGGTCTCGTTGAGGTACGGGTCGACGCTGACCATGAAGTCCAGGGAGGCCAGGGCCTTGTCGAGCCGGTCGCCGTCGGGCGCGGAGAGCACCGGATTGGCGGCGACGGCGATCAGCGCGCGGACCGGTTCGCCGGTGCCGGTCGTCGTGTCGATCTCCTCCGCGAGCGCCGACAGGGGCAGTTCGCCCTTGGCCTCCGGGTGCCGCCCGACCCGGGAGTGCCAGCGGCCCGAGGGCGAACCCGCGGCCGGGGCCCGCCGGGCGCGGCGTCCGGTCGGTGGCGGCCTGCGGGAAGAGGGCGCCGCCGGGGCGGTCCAGGTTGCCGGTGAGGATGTTGAGGACGTCGACCAGCCAGCTCGCCAGGGTGCCGTGCGGGACGGTGCAGCTACCGATGCGGGCGTAGACGGCGGCGGCCGGGGCGGCGGCCAGTTCGCGGGCCAGGGTGCGGACGACTCCGGCGTCCAGGTCGCAGGCGGGGGCCACGGCCTCGGGGGTGAAGTCGGCCAGCGCGTCCCGGAGTTCGTCCAGGCCCTGGACGTGCGGGGCCAGCTCCGCGAGGTCGGCCAGCTCCTCCGCGAACAGGGTGTGGGCCATCGCGGCGAGCAGCAGCGCGTCGGTGCCGGGGCGTATCGCCAGGTGCCGGTCGGCGAGTCGGGCGGTGCGGGTGCGGCGCGGGTCCACGACGGTGAGCCGGCCGCCGCGGGCCTTGAGCGCCTTGAGCCGGCCGGGGAAGTCGGGGGCGGTGCACAGACTGCCGTTGGACTCCAGGGGGTTGGCGCCGATCAGGAGCAGGTGCCCGGTGTGGTCGAGGTCGGGCACCGGGATGGCGTTGGGGTCGCCGAACAACAGCCCGCTGGAGACGTGCTTGGGCATCTGGTCGACCGTCGAGGCGGTGAACAGGCTGCGGGTGCGCAGCGTGGCGAGCAGCACCGGCGGGTAGAGGGCGCCGGCCATGGTGTGCACGTTGGGGTTGCCGAGGACCACGCCGACGGCGTCCGGGCCGTGGCGCTCCACGATCGGGCGCAGCCCGGCGGCGACCGCGTCGAAGGCCTCCTCCCAGGTGGCCTCGCGCAGGACGCCGTCCTTCCGGACGAGCGGGGTGCGCAGCCGGTCGGGGTCGCCGTCGACGGCGCCGAAGGAGGCTCCCTTGGGGCAGATGAACCCCTTGCTGAAGACGTCGTCCCGGTCGCCGCGGGCGCCGGTGACACGGGTGCCCTCGACGGTGAGGGTCAGCCCGCAGGTGGCCTCGCACAGGGGGCAGATTCGCAGGGCGGTGCGGGACACGGGTCCTCCGGAGGGTCGGCGGGGTCTCGCCCGGCCCGGACGGGGACGGGCGGGCTCGATCTGGAGCTGACGGGCACAGGCAGGCGCGGGTGGAGCGGACGGGCTCGCTCGGAGCATACCGAGCGGTATGCCCGCTGGGGAGTCCCGGTGGCCGGCCGTTCAGTCGAGCGCGCGCCCCAGATAGGCCCGCAGCAGCTCCCGGGTCTCGGCGATGATCGCGTCGTCGCCCTGCGGATCGATCCGGAAGGCGAGCTGGACGAGGGTGTCGGCGCTTTCCACGGCGACCAGGAAGACCCGGCGCAGCTCCTCGTCCGGGGTGCGGGAGAGATAGGCGGAGAGCAGGTCGGTCAGCCGGTCGGCGACCCGGGTGTTGGGCTCGCTGTGGCGGCTGCCGACCGGTATCTGGTTGCCGAAGTCGACCAGGGAGAAGCCGGGCGCGGTGCGCTTCATGGCCAGGTACTCGTCCAGGACGGCGTCCATGGCGGCCCGCCAGTCTCCCCCGCGCCGCTCTCCCCCGGCCGCGGTTCCCCGCGAGCGGGCGCCGGCGCCGCCGCTCCCCTCGCTCCCCTTCTTCAGCCGCTCGGTGACGCGCTCGACGTAACGCTCCAGGTTGCGCTGGGCGAGGGCGTCGGCCATCTGCCGCTTGTTGCCGAAGAAGCGGTAGACCGAGCCGATGGGGACCCCGGCGCGCTGGGCGACGGCGCGGGTGCTCAGGGCGTCGTAGCCGACCTCGTCGAGGAGTTCGGCGCAGGCGTCCAGGATTCTGGTCAGCCGTTCGGCGCTGCGCCGCTGGACGGGCGCGCGGCGGAGCGATGTCGCGTGGGGCACGGGCTTCATGATGCCTTTCCGCCGGGGTCCGGTGAAGCTCGTCCCACAGTACGGAGAAAGGTGGCCGATGCACTCATCCGCCGGCGCCGGGGGCGGCGTCACCGGCCGGGGGCGGCGGCGCGTCCGCCTCCGCCGTCCCCACCCCGTCCGTCTTCGCCGCGTCCGCCTCCGACATGTCCGCCTCCACCGTCGCCGTCGCGTCCGCTCTCGCCCCGTCCGCCTCCGCCCCGTCCGTCTCCACCGCGCTCGCCACCCCGTCCGCCTCCGCGCCCGACACCGTGACGTCGGCGGTGCTCTCGACCGGCTTGCCCCGCACGGCCCACACCGTGCCGTCGTCCGCGTACAGCCGGGCGGTGACGTGTTGGGTGCCGCGCGGGACGAGGGCGGCGGCCAGCGGGTGCGCGGCCGGGCGGCCCGGCCGCCGTCGACGAAGAGGGAGACGACCCCGCGCCCGGTGACCGCGACCGGCCGGGCGCCGGGTGCGGAAGCGGCGGAAGGCCAGCCGCACGTCCCGGCCGCCGCCGGCGGCCGGTGTCACCTCGATGCCGATCCCTGGGGCGTCCTCCCTGGCCACCTCGCGCGGGTTCCGGCCGGTCCCGTCGATGCCGTCCGGCACCGTTCCCACGGGTGAGGACGGGACCGTGCCCCCGTGCGCCCCGCCCGTCGCGCAGGCCGCCGCTCCGAGCGGCAGCAGGACGTACACCGCGAGCGCGGCGAGAGGTCCACGCGTCCACCGGGAGGAGCCGGGACCCCTTGCGCAGTCCCCCACTTGATTCCTACGGTGATGCATAGGAATCAGCGGCGCAAGGGAGCGATGATGAGCGGGGACGCGCGGAAGACCGCCGAGGGGCTGTCGTACCTCACCGGGTTCGGCAACGAACACGCCTCGGAGGCGGTGCCGGGCGCCCTGCCCGAGGGCCACAACTCACCGCAGCGCGCGCCGCTCGGGCTGTACGCGGAACAACTGAGCGGTACGGCGTTCACCGAGCCGCGGGCGTACAACCGCCGTTCCTGGCTGTACCGCATCCGCCCGTCGGCCGCACACCCGGCGTTCGCCCGCACCGGCAACGGCGGGCTCCGCACGGCCCCCTTCACCCAGACCGTGCCCGACCCCAACCGGCTGCGCTGGAACCCGCTGCCCGAGCCGCCGGCGGGCACCGACTTCCTCGCCGGCCTGTGGACGCTGGGCGGCAACGGCGACGCGAGCCAGCGCACCGGCATGGCCGTGCACCTCTACCACGCCAACGCCTCGATGGAGCGGGTCTTCTCCGACGCGGACGGGGAACTGCTGATCGTGCCAGAGCGGGGCGGGCTGCTGCTGCACACCGAGTTCGGCCGGCTCCAGGTCGAGCCCGCCGAGGTGGCACTGATCCCGCGTGGGGTCCGCTTCCGTGTGGAGCTGCTGGACGAGTCGGCGCGCGGTTATGTGTGCGAGAACTATGGGGCGTCGTTCCGGTTGCCCGACCTCGGCCCGATCGGCGCGAACGGACTCGCCGCGCCCCGGGACTTCCGGGCGCCGGTGGCGGCCTACGAGGACGTGGAGGGGCCGGTGGAAGTGGTGAACAAGTTCTGCGGCAACCTGTGGGCCGCCACCTACGACCACAGCCCCCTGGACGTGGTCGCCTGGCACGGCAACTATGTGCCGTACGTCTATGACCTGCGCCGCTTCAATGTGATCGGCACCATCTCCTACGACCACCCCGACCCCTCCGTCTTCACGGTCCTCACCTCGCCCTCGGACACCCCGGGCCTGGCCGGTGTCGACTTCGTCGTGTTCGCGCCGCGCTGGCTGGTGGGCGAGGACACCTTCCGGCCGCCGTACTTCCACCGGAACGTGATGAGCGAGTACATGGGCCTGGTCGAGGGCGCGTACGACGCGAAGGCGGAGGGTTTCGTGCCCGGTGGCGGCTCGCTGCACAACATGATGTCGGCGCACGGCCCGGACCGGGAGACGTTCGACCGGGCGAGCGCGGCCGAGCTGAAGCCGCAGAAGGTCGACGACGGGCTGGCGTTCATGTTCGAGACCCGCTGGCCGGTGACCCTGACGCCGCTCGCGGCCCGGGCGGACCACCTCCAGCAGCACTACGACGACGTGTGGCAGGGGCTCGAGCGCCACTTCCGGGTGTGACGGCCGCATTGCGCCGACCGTTCGTCGACAGGTACGGATAGCCGCGTGACCTCCTTCGCTCCGGATTCGATCGTCCTGAACCGCAAGCTGCCGCTGTGGTACCAGGTGTCGCAGTCGCTGCGCGCCTCGATACTGGGCCGCTCCCCCCAGGACCCGCTGCGCCTGCCGACCGAGGAGCGGCTGGCGCAGCACTACGGGGTGAGCGTGCTGACCATGCGGCAGGCGCTGAAGGAGCTGGAGGACGAGGGGCTGATCAGCCGGCACCGCCGGCGCGGCACGTTCATCGAGCCCGGGGTGCGCCGCGGCGCTCCCGTGCGGCTGCTGGGCTCGGTGGACGCCATCGTGGCCCAGCAGTCCGGGATGACGGCCGAGCTGCTGGACCACGGCGCGGTGCCCGTGCCCGCCGGGCTCGCCGAGTACTTCCCGGACCTCGCGGAGGTGACGGCGTACCACCGCCTGCGCAGCGACGAGAAGACCGGCGAACCGACCAACCACGCCGTCAACCACATCCGCCCCGACCTGGCCGCGCTCATCGACCCGGACGACCTGGTCCGCTGGCCGATGACCAAGGTGCTGCGGGACGTGGTGCGAGCGGACATCAGCCGTATCACGGACACCGTGGAGGCCCGCCTCGCCGACCCCGAGACGGCACGCCTGCTGGAGGTCCCGCTGCTCAGCCCGATCCTGCACTACACAGGCGTGACCTACGACGGCGAGGGCCGGGTGCTGGACGTGGCCGTCATCCACTACCGGGGCGACCGCTTCTCGTTCACCGTCACCCTGGACGCCTAGTACTCCAGTCAGAAATCGTTGCCTGAGCTGGTTCTTCTTCGGTAGTGGCAGCGGCGGGCTGTGGCTTGGTGTCGTCTGCGCCAGAGGGACCAGTTCAGGGCATGTGCAACGGGTCCGAGGCGGGGTGTGGGGCGGGGCAGCAGAGCGTCCAGGAGTCGGCGGACTTCTGCCACGGTGAAGTGGATGGTGCTGGTGGGCTCGTTTCTGCGGCCCCCCTTTCGGTGGTCTGGGCTGCGACGGCGGCCAGGAACGCGTGGGCGAGCATGGCAAGTGTGATGTGCCGGTACCAGCCCGGGTAGCGGCGAACTTCGTACTGGTCGAGGCCGCATTCGTTCTTCGCTGCCTGGAAGGCTTCCTCGATCGCCCAGCGCGATCCGGCGATGCGGACCAGGTCGGTGACGCTGGTGCCGTTGGGTGCGTAGGCGAGGTAGTAGGCGATCTCCTCCGGTCGGGCCGGGCTGCGGCGGGCCAGCACCCACCGCTGATGGGTGGGCCGGTCACCGTCGAAGACTTCGATCACCGGCAGACGGGCGGCTGCCCAGTCGTAGAGGCGCGGGCCTTTGGCGCCGTCGCCGCAGGAGCGTCGTTCCCACGCCTGATCGGGAACGTCGGCGATGGCCTGGTCGATACGGCCGAAGGGAGCGTGCAGTTGCTGGGACTTCGGCACGGCCAGGACATAGCCGATACCGGCTTCCTCCAGGGTGCGGCGCATGCGCCATTCCTGTCCATAGGCGCAGTCGCCCGTCACCCAGGCGATCGGGAGGGGGGAGGCAAGAGCCCGCAGGATCATCGCGCGGGCCAGTTCTCCCTTGGTCGCGAAGCCACGGCTGTCAGGGACTCTCGCCGCCCGGCACCGGTCTGCATCCGAGGTCCAGGACTTGGGCAGGTAAAGCTCCCGGTCCACCAAAGCCCTTCCTTTGGAGGAGGCATACGCGGCGAAGACCCCGATCTGGCAGTTCTCGGTACGGCCGGCGGTGCCCGAGTACTGCCGCTGCACGCCGGCAGAGGTGGTGCCCTTCTTCAGGAAGCCGGTGTCGTCGACGATCAGAACCCCGTCCGGGGTGCCGAGCCGCTCGGCGACGTACTGCTGCAGGTCGTCCCGGACCGCGTCAGCGTCCCAGGAGGCACCGTTCAGCAGGTGCTGGAAGCCGGCCGGTCCGCGGTGACCTGCGTACTCGGCCAGCTGCCAGCCGTTCTTCCGCTCCACCGGAGCCAGCAGACCACGCACGTAGTCCCGCATCCGCCACCGCAGATCCACCCGCGAGAAGCGGCCCGCCACACGGGCGAACACCGACTCCAACTCCCCAGCCCACAGGTCAGCTTCGCCCATCCCCACCATGCCTGGAACAACGAGGCCGACCAGCTCAGGCAACGATTTCTGACTGGAGTACTAGGCGGTTTCGTTTGGATCACCTGGCTGACCAGAGGAAGATGTTCGCAACGTGGAGTCCGGCCAGGTAGACGGCTGCTGTCTTCTCGTAGCGGGTGGCGATGCCTCGCCACTGTTTCAAGCGGTTGATGCAGCGTTCGACCGTGTTGCGTTGCTTGTAGGTCTCGCGGTCGAAGGCGGGTGGCCTGCCACCCCGGCTGCCGCGTCGCAGACGGTGGCCGCGTTGATCGGCCGGCACGGGGATGACCGCCCGGATGCCGCGCCGCCTGAGGTGCTCACGGATGGCACGCGACGAATACGCCTTGTCTGCGAGGACTGCCGCTGGCCGGGTCCGGGGCCGTCCACGCCGTCGGGGAACACGCAGCCGCGCCATCACGTCAGCGAAGGCAGGCGCGTCACCGGCCTCCCCGGCCTGTCCGGCGGTGAGATGGAAGGCCAGGGGCCGGCAGTTGCCATCGGCCGCGAGATGGATCTTCGTGGTCAGTCCGCCACGGGACCGGCCGATGGCGTGGTCGTACGGCTCGTCGGCCGGGGCCCCTTTTTGCGGGCTCCGGCCGCGTGCTGACGGGCTCGCACGATCGTGGAGTCCACCGAGACGACCCAGTTCAGCTCCTCGTCGGCGTCGGCCTGTGCCACAAGCGCGGTGAACACCCGCTCCCATGTGCCATCGGCGGACCACATCCGCAGCCGGTTGTAGACCCCCCGCCAGTTGCACCCGTGCATGGTGTTCTCCGGTGGATCGATTCGGTCCGTGGTACCTGGTCGGGCGGTCGGCGTCATGCGGGCCGGCTCAGCGCCCGCAGCGCCAGCCGGCCGCACAGCGCGGCGAGCGGCAGCTCGGCGCCGAGCGCCATGGCAACCGCGGTGGCGAAGTCGCCGCCCGGGGCCGCGGTCGTGGTGTCGAACCAGGCGTCCACCACAAGCAGCGTCGCGGTCGCGGCGGCTGCCAGGGCGTGCCGCCGGTCGCCGCGGGCGGCAAGGAGGCCGGTGGCGATCAGGCCGAGCGCCTCCAGCGCGTCGAGCCCGACCCAGGCGACCGGCCAGTGCACCGCGGTCGCGGTGGCCGGCAGGCCGGTGGCCAGCACGTACAGCCACGGCAGCAGGGCGAGCCCGCAGGCGACCAGCAGCCACCCGGCCCGCCGCATGCCCCGCGCCGGGCGCGGCTCCTCCGCCTCTTCGTGGAGCGGGATGACCTCGGCGCGGTCGAAGCCCTCGGCACCGGCCACTTCCTCACCGCACAAACCCAGTTGACGCATCGTCTTCCCCCGCTCCCCGCCGGCTCTCCCCTTCACGTGCTCCACCCTCCGCCGCACACCAGGGCGCCGTCAGTCACGCAGGGTTCCGACCCAGGGTGGAGATAAGTGCACCCCCGAACCGGGCGGGAGCGTCATGGCACGGGGATGGCCTGCGGCTTTACCGTTTGACGCATGCAACTCACGACGTGGCTGCAGCTTGTGCTGGGCCGGCCGTTCCGCAGGGCGGGACACCGGACCGCGCTCGTCGCCGCCGGCCTGCCGCTCCACCTCGCCGTGGTGCCACTGTGGCTCTGGCTGCTCGGCACGATGGCGGCGTTGGTGCCGGCCGTGACTCCGCTGCCCGTGCTGCTCACGCTCGTGGCGCTGCCCGTGCTGCTCACGCTCGTGGTGACACCCCTGCTGACCGTCGGGCAGCGGCGGCGCTACCGGGCGCTCGTCGGCAAGGACCTCCCGCGCCCCGCCGTACCCGGGCCGGGACGCAACTGGAAGTCGGCGGTGCGCCGGCTGACCGCGCGGGCCTTGTGGCGGCAGGTCTGCTACCACGCCGTGGCGGGTCCGCTACTCGCCGTCCTGGACCTCGCCGTCCTCGCCGTCTGGGCCGCCGCTCTCGTGGCCGCCTCCATCTACGTGTGGAGCTGGGCGCTGCCCCCGCAATGGCGGGTCACCGACCTCGGGTACACCACGCAGGCCGCGTACATCACCGCCGGCGGCCTCGCCCTGCTGTTCCTCGGGCCCCGGCTGACCGGCGCTCTGGTGCGGCTGGACACCCGGGCGGCCGAGGTCCTGCTCGGCCCCAGCCGCACGGAGAAGCTGACCCGCCGGGTCGCCGACCTCGCCGAGAGCCGGGCCGGCGTGCTCGACGCCGCCGACGCCGAGCGGCGGCGGATCGAGCGCGACCTGCACGACGGCGCGCAGCAGCGCCTCGTCTCACTCGCCGTCAACCTGGGCCTGGCCAGGGCCACCCTCGGCGACCTGCCGGAGGACGCCCGCAAGGTGATCGACGAGGCGCACCGAGAGGCGAAGGAGGCGATCGCCGAGCTGAACAACCTGGTGCGCGGCCTGCATCCGGCCGTCCTTGAGGACCGCGGCCTCGACGCCGCGCTGTCCGGGGTCGCCGCCCGCCTCCCGATCCCGGTGCGCGTGGCGGTGGACCTGCCGCAGCGACCCTCGCCCACGGTCGAGGCCGTCGCGTACTTCGTGGTCTCCGAAGCCCTGACGAACGTGGTCAAACACGCCCAGGCGACCCGGGCGGACGTGACCGTGGACCGGATCGGGGAGACACTGCTGGTGGTCGTCGCGGATGACGGCGCGGGCGGCGCGGATCTCGCAGCGGCCGACGGCGGCACCGGGCTCTCCGGGCTCGCCAAGCGCGTCGCGTCCGTCGACGGCACGTTCTCCTGCCGCAGCCCCGCCGGGGGCCCGACCGTCATCACCGTGGAGCTGCCGTGCGCGCCGTGATCGCCGAGGATTCCCTCTTGCTGCGCATCGGCGTGGTCAAGGTGCTGGAGGCGGCCGGCTTCGAGATGTGCGCGCAAGTCGCCGACGCAGAAGGGCTGCTGGCGGCCGTCGAGGAGCACCGTCCCGACATCGCCGTGGTCGACGTGCGCATGCCGCCCGGCTTCACCGACGAGGGAGTACGTGCCGCGCTGGTGATCCGCCGCCAGTATCCGCGTACCGCCGTGCTCCTGCTGTCGCAGTACGTGGAGGAGCGGTACGCCGCCGATCTGCTCGCCGCCAACACCTCGGGCGTCGGCTATCTGCTCAAGCAACGGGTCGCCGACGTCGAGGAGTTCGCCGAGGCGGTACGCCGGGTGGCGGCCGGCGGCACCGCGCTCGACCCGCAGGTCGTCGCGCAGCTACTGGTGCGCCGGCACAGCGATCCGCTCGACCGGCTGACAACGCGCGAGCGGGAGGTGCTGGAGCTGATGGCGGGCGGCCGGTCCAACTCCGGCGTCGCCGCCGAGCTGGTCGTGAGCGAGAGCGCTGTCGCCAAGCACATCAACAGCATCTTCACCAAGCTCGACCTGCCCAAGGCCGACGCCGACCACCGCCGCGTCCTAGCGGTGCTGCGCTTCCTGGGCGTTGCGACCGCATAGTGCGCGATCACGCCCCCATGCCCACAACACGGTCGAACGCTGCATCAACCGCTTGAAACAGTGGCGAGGCATCGCCACCCGCTACGAGAAGACAGCAGCCATCTACCTGGCCGGACTCCACGTTGCGAGCATCTTCCTCTGGTCAGCCAGGTGATCCAAACGAAGCGGCCTAGGCGCTCCCCCGTCCCGCGGCCCGCGACGGCCCACCGTCCGTCCGCGGACCCGTCGCAGCCACGCGCCGACCCGCCCCGGCCGGTCGTTCGCGCGGTGGAGCCGGGTGCCGCACACGGCCCCCGCCCCGCCGGAGCGCTGTCGTACGATGCCCCGCGTGACGCACGACGACGCTCCGCCGCTGGCGGACCTCATGCCGTGGTCGGTCGCACCCCTGCGGCTGGGCCGCGCCTGGCCGGCGGCGCCGGATCCGGCGTCCCTGCGGGCCCGTTGGGACGCCCTGCTGAAGGCCGGGGGGCCGGACCGGGAGGCCCTGTTCCAGCCGAGTCGCGCCCGCACGCTCACCTCGGCGGTGGGCCGGCTACCCGGCCGGGCCGGCGGCACGCAACGCCTGGTGCGCGCCGAGGGTCCTTGCGCGGAGCCGGTCCGGGTGCTGGCCGCTCCCTTCGACGAGCAGTGGCTGATCCCGGACCACCGGCTGATCGACACCGCCCGCCCGGAACTGTGGCGGGTGGCGGACGCGCACCAGGTGTTCACGGTGGAGACGGGCGATGCCGGCACCCCGCTGCTGGCGACGTCGGTGCTGCCCCTGCTGCGCACCGGCCGCGTCCGCCCGCTCTACCGCCGCCCCGGGGGCACGGAGCCCAACCTGGTGCCCGGCCTGCCGGACCACCTGGCGGCCCGGCTGGGCGCGCCCCCGTCGGCACCGGACGTGCTGGCGTGGATCCTGGCGGCGGTCCGCCCGGACCTCACCGTCCCGCTCACGGCGGACCCCGGTCTGTGGTCCGCGGGCGTGGACCTGGGCCGCCGCATGCTGTGGCTGTTGCGTCGCGACGGCGAACGCCCCAAGCTGCCGGGCGGGCGCCGCCCCTACGTCCGCGCGCCCCTGCCGGGCCGCCCGTCGACCCTGAGCTACGACCGTGCCGAGGAGACGCTGCACCTCGACGAGGGCCGCGTCTCCCCCGTGCCGCCGGAGGCCTGGGACCTGGAGGTGGCCGGGGTGCGGGTCCTGGAGACCTGGTTCGCTGCCCGCACGGCCCCGTCCGGGGCCGGCACCCTCGCCGCGATCCGCCCGGCGGCCTGGCCGCAGGCCTGGACGTCGGAACTGCTGGAGCTGATCACCGTCCTGGCCCTGCTGGCGGAACTGCGTCCGCTGCGGGCCGCGCTGCGGACGACGTCACCGGTCACGGCGGCCGACCTGCGCGACGCCGGCGTCCTCCCGCCACCGGAGCGCTCCCGCCGCCCCGCCTCGGTCCTGGACCACCACGAGGAGGGCCCGGACGGCCAGTTCGCCCTGGTCTAGCGCACGGACACGACACGACGACGGAGGGAACACGCCACGGGTCCGGACGGCCGGCAGCCGCGGACGCCGTCTCCCCGGCGAGGTCCCGGGCCGGCGGCCAGGCCCCCACTGCTGACAAAGGCGCCGCTCAGGGGCCATGATCCGGGCATGGATCAGCCGATGGACCCGCACGCGCCCGAGAGCCAGCCCCTGCCCCAGCCCCTGCCTCTGGCGGGCATCACCGTCGTCGCCGTCGAACAGGCCGTGTCCGCGCCCTTCGCGACCCGGCAACTCGCCGACCTGGGCGCCCGGGTCATCAAGGTGGAGCGGGTCGACGGCGGCGACTTCGCGCGCGGCTACGACACGGCGGCCGGCGGTCTCGCCTCGCACTTCGTGTGGTGCAACCGCGGCAAGGAGTCCGTGGCCCTGGACCTGAAGGACCCGCGCGGCCTCGACGTCGTACGGCGGCTGGTCGCGGACGCGGACGTGTTCGTGCAGAACCTGGCGCACGGCGCGGCGGCCCGGCTCGGCCTGGACGCGGCCACGCTGTGCGCCGCGCACCCGCGGCTGGTCGCCGTGGACATCTCGGGGTACGGCGGCTCGGGACCGTACGCGGACAAGCGGGCGTACGACATGCTGGTGCAGTGCGAGGCGGGGCTGGTGTCGGTGACCGGGACGCCGGAGCAGCCGGTGAAGGCGGGGATCCCGGCGGCGGACATCGCGGCGGCCATGTACGCGTTCTCGGGGGTCCTGGCCGCGCTCGTGCGGCGCGGGACGACCGGGCGGGGCGGTCCGGTGGAGGTGTCGATGCTGGAGGCGCTCGCCGAGTGGATGGGGCATCCGCTGCACCACGCGATGCACGGAGGCGAGCCGCCGGCGCGCACCGGGCTCGCGCACGCCGTCATCGCCCCGTACGACGCCTATCCGACGGCGGACGGCGGGCGGGTGCTGCTGTCGGTGCAGAACGACCGGGAGTGGCGGCGGCTGGCCGGACAGGTCATGGGCCGCCCCGAGCTGGGCACGGACCCGGCGTACGCGACCAACGCGGCCCGGGTGGCGCACCGGGAGCGGACCGATTCCCTGGTCGCGCGGGCGCTGGGGGCGCTGGGCACCGAGGAGGCCCTGGCGCGGCTGGAGAAGGCCGGCATCGCCTGTGCGCGGCTGCGGGATCTGCACGAGCTGGCGGAGCATCCGCAGCTGGCGGCCCGGGAGCGGTGGCGTCAGGTGGGTTCGCCGGCCGGGCCGCTGAAGGCGCTGCTGCCGCCCATCACGATGCCGGGCGGGGACGAGGCACGGATGGGCGACGTGCCCGCGCTCGGGCAGCACACCGGGGCGCTGCTGCGCGCCGTGGGGATGACGGACGACGACATCGCAGCGCTGCGCCGGGACGGTGTGGCGGCCTGAGCGCGGGAATCGCCGCGCGGTGGCCGCTTCGGTGGGCGGGTGACCGCTCGGTGACCGCTAGTGGCCGCCGAACAGCGAACGGCGCAGCCTGCGCAGCGGCGCGAAGAGGGAGACGCGACTGACTCGTCGGCCCCGGTCACTGCGCTCGTGCACGGCGTCACGCGCTGTCAGCTCACGCATCAGCAAGGTCGCCTCGATCGTCTCCCGCTGCGGTATGGCGGGACCCGCCAGTACCGACAGATGGCGGTCGAGGCGCGAACTGCTCGCGCTGCTCCCGCAGGTGATCGCAGGGACCCTGGCCCTGCTGCGCACTGCTATCTGCTCCATGTCACTCCCCACCCGTACGAGTCCACCCGGCCCGGGCAGGGTAACCCTATCGCCCCGGTGGGGCACGCGTGTATCTCGGCCACAGGATTCACCTTCCCTGCAAGGCGGTTGACCATCCCTCGTCGGCTACTCTCCGAATCCGACCGATTCCAGGGTGAGTTGGACAATCGGCTGGCCGGTGGGCCGTGTTGAGCCGCCGTCAGGTTCGACGGTCACGGCGAGTGACGTCGAGGAGGTGTCGAGACTCCGCGCGACCAAGGGCGTGTCGCCCGTGAAGAGCCCCAGGGAGCGCGGTTGCGCACGGGGACGCACGAGCCAGAGCTGGTGTACGCGCCCGCCGGCCGGTGCGCCGTACCCGCTGAGGGTGACGACGGCATCCCGTCCGGAAGCGGAAGCGATCACTCCGATCCGGCGCCCCCGCGCGTCCACGCTGCTCGCCGCGCGGGCGTCCGGAGCGGCGAGAACGTGGGCGATCTCACGTGCCCGGTCCTGCTCGGCGGCCAGCCGGTCACCGGTGCGGTGCGCCTGGACCGCGAAGAGGGAGGCGACGACGAGGGCGGCGGTGGCGGTGGCCGTGGCGAACGGCGCGAACAGGGGGCGCCTGCCGGGGGCGTGCGACCGTCCCGGCGGTGGCTGGACGCCCCAGACGTGCGGCGGCAGCCGACGTGGTCCCTCCAGGGCCGGCGCCTGCTCCTGCGGGGTGGTGCGCACGGCGGCCAGCACCCTCTCGCGCAGGGCGGCCGGCGCGGGGACCGCCGCGGACCAGGCGAGCCGCACCGCGTCCTCGGCGAGGTCCCGCACCTCGGCGGCGCAGCGGTCGCAGCCCGCCAGATGTTTCTCGAAGCGGCGCCGCTCGCCCGGTTCGAGGGCGTCGAGCGCGTAGGGCGCGGCGAGCGAGTGCGGGTCCTCGCGGCGCACCAGTCTGCCGAGGATGCTCATACGGCCCCTCCCAGGCACTGGCGCAGCCGGGTGAGCCCGTCGCGCATCCGCGTCTTGACCGTGCCGAGCGGCAGCGAGAGCCGCTCGGCGACCTCACGGTAGGTGTAGCCGTCGTAGTAGGCCAGGGTGACGGACTGGCGCTGGAGGGCGGTGAGCCGGTTCAGGCAGCGGCGCACCCACTCGCGTTCCAGGCCGGCCTCGACCTCCTCGGCGACCTGGTCGAACGCGGGTTCCCCGGCGCGCAGGGCCTCGCGCTGCTCGCGTTCCCCGGCCGCGCGGGCGCTGCGCACCCGGTCGACGGCCCGGCGGTGGGCGAGGGTGAGGACCCAGGAGAGGGCGCTGCCCCGGCGGGGGTCGAACCGGGCGGCGGAGCGCCACAGTTCGAGCAGCACCTCCTGGGCGACCTCCTCGGACTGGGCGGGGTCGCGCACCACCCGCCGGACGAGTCCGAACACGGGCCCGGAGACCAGTCCGTACAGGTCCTCGAACGCCCGCTGGTCGCCGCGCGCGACGAGCACCAGCAGGTCGTCCGCCTGTGCGCGGGTCCCCTCCCCGTGCCCGCAGCCGGCCCTTCCTCGCACCCCGCGCATCCGCACCGAGACACACCTCCCGGGAAACATACGGATCAGCGGGCCGAAAACGCGGGCCGGCGGGCGCAGAAAAGTTTTTTCCCGCGGACCAATCCGAACGGCGTGTCCGTTCCGTATACCCGTCCGTCAAGGCAAGACGGCACTGAGGACGGACGGCATGACACCTCTCATCTCCAGGAGCGGCACAGGACGCAAGGGCCTGGTCTCGCTCATCTGTGGCGCGCTGGCCGCCGGAGGGCTCGCAGCCGCCGGCGTCGCCACGCTGGAACCCGGGGCGGCCTCCGCCTCCTCCCACCGGGAAGCGCCACTGATCTCGGGGACCCCGCAGTACGACAACACCGACCTGTACGCGTTCGTCAGCCCGGACAAGCCCGACACGACGACGATCGTGGCGAACTGGATCCCGTTCGAGGAACCGGCGGGCGGACCGAACTTCTACACGTTCGCGGACGACGCGCAGTACGACCTGCACATCGACAACAACGCTGACGCGCAGGGCGATGCGGTCTTCCGCTACACCTTCAAGACGCACACGAAGAACGGGGACACGTTCCTCTACAACACGGGCCCGGTCAGCAACCTGGCCGACCCCGACCTCAACATCACCCAGACCTACGACCTCGACCTCATCCGCCTGAAGAACGGGCACGAGGCATCGAGGACGAAGCTCGCGGACGACGTGCCGGTGGCGCCGTCCGACGTCGGCAAGGCGTCCATGCCGGACTACGGCAAACTGCGCTCGCAGGCCGTCTACAAGACGGCGGGCGGCGCCACCACCTTCGCCGGGCAGGCGGACGACCCGTTCTTCGCCGACCTGCGCGTCTTCGACCTGCTGTACGGAGGCAACCTCAGCGAGGTCGGCCGGGACACCCTCAAGGGCTACAACGTCAACACCATCGCCCTCCAGGTGCCGAACGACCTGATCCGCGAGTCGGCCCACCAGCCGGTCGTCGGCATCTGGTCGACCACCCAGCGCCGTAACGCCCAGGGCTACTACAGCCAGGTCTCACGCCTGGGCAACCCGCTGGTGAACGAGGTCGTCAACCCGCAGAAGGACAAGGACAAGTTCAACGCGTCGCAGCCCGCGTACGACGGCCAGTTCCTGAAGAACGTCACCAACCCCGAACTGCCGAAGCTCATCGAGTCCATCTACAAGATCAAGGCGCCCGCCGAGCCGCGCAACGACCTCGTCGACGTCTTCCTCAAGGGCGTCAAGGGCCTGAACCAGCCCCCGAACGTGCGGGCTTCGGAGGAACTGCGGCTGAACACCTCGGTCCCGCCGAGCATGCACCCCAAGCGGCTGGGCGTGCTGGACGGTGACAACGCGGGCTTCCCGAACGGGCGCCGGCTCGGCGACGACGTGATCGACGCCGCGCTCCAGGTCGTCGAGGGCGAACTGGTCGGCTCCAAGAACGACCTGGGTGACGCGGTCGACAAGAACGACAAGAAGTTCGAGAAGTACTTCCCGTACGTCGCCGAGCCCACGGCCGGTTCACGCGGCCGGCTCGCCAAGGGCACGACCGCGGGGACGGACGTGCGCAGCCAGCTCGGGGACGCGCTCCAGCCGGCCGGCTCCTCCGCCGGCGGCTCCGGCGACACGACGCTGATCGCGGCCTCGGCGGCCTCCGGCGCGGCCGGGATCCTGCTGCTCGGCACGGCGTTCGCGTGGTGGCGCCGGCGTATGCAGCGCGCGTACTGACCCCGCACCCCACCCCCAGACCGGCGCGGCCCGTGTTCCCCCCATCCCCCACGGCGGGCCGCGCCTCCCACACGACCGACGGAGGAACAGGCATGGGCCCGCGCGGGCAGCACGAGGAGCACGAGGAGAACCAGGCGCACGGGGAGAACGGGGAGCGGCCGGTGAGCACGACCCACGACCCCCGACCGGCGGTGTCCCCGCGCCGCAGACGACGGCGACGCCTGACACCGGGGGGGACCGCAGGTGCCGGTGAGCGTGCCGGCGAGGGAGCCGGAGACGGCGTGGGTGCCGGGCCGGGTACGGCCGGTCGCGCGGGCGAAGGGGCCGGAGGAGGCGTGGGTGCCGGGCCGGGCGCTGCCGGTGGTGGGGGTGAGGGCGGCCGGGGTGGGGGGCGGGTCGCTGCTGTGCGGCGGGTCGGGGAGGCCGGGCGGCGGTGGCGGGCCGCGCGGCTGGCCGGGTCCGCCGTGCTGGTGGCCGTCGCCCTGACCGGCGGCGCGATCGCCCTCGGTGCCCAGCGGGCACCGGCGACCGCGCCCGTCGTGGCCGACGCCGTCGACCCCGGTGTCCTCGGCGGCGGGAACCTGGACGCGAGCATCGCCGCACTCCAGACGCATCTGCGGTCGCAGCCCAAGGACTCCGGCGGCTGGGCCACCCTCGGCCTGGCCTACGTGGAACAGGCGCGCACCAAGGGCGATCCGGCCCGCTATCCGCAGGCGGAGCAGGCGCTGCGGCGCTCCCTGTCCCTGGCACCGGACAGCGACCAGGCCCTGGCCGGCCGCGCCGCGCTCGCCGCGGCCCGGCACGACTTCGCGCACGCCCTGACTTTCGCGGACGCGGCCCTGCGGCGGAACCCGTACAGCGAGCGCGCCCTGTCCTCCCGTATCGACGCCCTGGTCGAACTCGGCCGGTACGCCGACGCGGCGAAGGCCGCCGCGACCGCCGACGCGCGCAAGCCGGGCGTACCGGTCTTCACCCGGTACGCGTACGTGCGCGAACTGCGCGGGGACGTCACCGCGGCACGCCGCGTTCTCGAACAGGCGCTGTCCGCGGCCACCTCACCGGGCGACACCGCGTACGTGGCCACGCAACTCGGCCAACTCGCCTGGAACCAGGGCGACTACCGGTCGGCCCTCACCTGCTACGCCCGCGCCCTGGCCGCCGACGACGGCTACCTCCCGGCGCTGGAGGGCCGGGCCCGCGCCCAGGCGGCCCGCGGTGACCGGACCGCCGCGATCAAGGGGATGGAGGCGGTGGTCGCCCGGTATCCGGTGCCCGGCCCGCTCGTCGTCCTGGGCGAGCTGTACGAGGCGCGCGGCGCGGCCGGTGACCGGGCGCGGGCCCGGCGGCAGTACGCGCTCGTCGACGCCTGGACGGCGCTGGCCCGCGCCAACGGCGTCAACGCCGACCTGGACACCGCGCTGGCCGCCGCCGACCACGGCGACAGGACGGCCGCCCTGCGCGCGGCCCGCGCCGAATGGGCCCGCCGGCACACCGTGCACACGGCGGACGCGCTCGCCTGGGCGCTGCACGTCAACGGCCGTGACCGCGAGGCCCTGCCGTACGCCCGCCGCGCCACCGCCACCGGCTACCGCAACGCCGCCTTCCGGTACCACCGGGGTGTGATCGAGCTGGCCACGGGCCACCGGGCGGCCGGCCGCGCCTCGCTGACGTCGGCCCTGGAACTGAACCCCGGCTTCTCCCCGCTGGGTTCCGCCGCGGCCCGCAAGGCCCTGGAGGGATCCGAGTGAAGCCACGCCCGCTGTATCTGCTCGTCCTCGCCGTGTGCGCGCTCACCCTCCTCCCGGCCGGCACCGCGAGCGCGCACCCCCTCGGCAACTTCACCGTCAACCGCTACGACGGCCTCGTCGCCGCTCCCGGGCAGCTCCGGGTCGACCATGTGGAGGACCTCGCCGAGATCCCGGCGACCCAGGCCGGGCCCGAGATCGAGCGGCTGGGGCTGGACGGGTGGGCACGGCGGCGGTGTGCGCGGGCCGCCGCGGACAGCACCCTCACCGTGGACGGGCGTACGACGGCCCTGACCGCCGCCCGCGGCACCGCGCGCCCCCGCCCCGGCCAGGCCGGGTTGCACACCCTGCGCGTGGAATGCCGGCTGACCGCCGCGCTCCCCCGCACCGGTACCGTCACCGTCCGCTTCCACAGCGCGGGTGCCACCGGCGGGCCCGGCTGGCGGGAGATCACCGCGCGCGGCGACCGGATGACGCTCACCGCGACGGACGTACCGCGCACGTCGGTCTCGCACGAACTGACGACCTATCCGAAGGACCTGCTGTCCTCGCCCGCCGACACCGCGACGGCCGCCCTACGGCTGCGGCCCGGTGGTCCGGCGCTCGCCGGGGACGCGGCGCGGCGGGAGACCCCGGGCGCCGGCGTGCTGCCCCGGGGTGCCGACCGCTGGACCCGGGCCCTGGACGATCTGGTGGCCCGGCGTGATCTCACCGTCGGCTTCGCCGCGCTGGCGCTGCTCATCGCGGTCGCCCTGGGCGCGCTGCACGCGCTCGCACCGGGGCACGGCAAGACCCTGATGGCCGCGTCGGCGGCGGCGCGCGGGGGCCGGGCCCGGCCGCGGGACGTGCTGCCGCTGGCCGCCTCGGTCACCGTGACCCACACGCTCGGCGTCGTCGCCCTGGGCCTGCTGGTGACGGCCGGTTCCGCCGCCACACCGGCGGTGATCGCCTGGCTGGGCCTCGCCAGCGGGGTCCTGGTGCTCGCGGCGGGCGTCACCCTCGTACGCCGGGCGTGGCACAGCCGGCCGCGTCCGGCCGCCGTTGCCCGCGAGGAAGTGGTGCGGCGGGAGTTGGCGGTCGTGGGCGCCGCAGGTCGCGGCGCCGCCCCACACCCTCACCACCACGACGGTGTGGAGCCCACCCATGGTGGCCACACCCACACCCACCCACGCACCCCCGACGGACACACCCACGCCCACGACGGTCACACGCACACCCACGGCAGTCACACCCACACCCATGGGGGACATACACACACCCACCCCACCGCGCCCACCCTCCGCGGGACGCTTCTCCTCGGGTTCGCCGGTGGGCTGGTGCCCAGTCCGTCCGCCGTGGTGGTGCTGGTCGGCGCCGCCGCGCTCGGCAAGGCCTGGTTCGGGCTGCTGCTCGTCGTGGCCTACGGTGCCGGTCTCGCGCTGACGCTCACCGCGGCCGGGTTCGCCGTCGTCCGGCTGGGCTCGGGCGCGGCCCGGGTGCTGGAGCGGCGTCCGCGCTGGACCGCGCATCCGCTGGCCACGCTGGCGCGCCGTACCCTGCCGTTCGCGTCCGCGCTGGTCGTGGTGGCGCTGGGTACGGGGCTGGTGCTCAAGGGGGCGGCGTCCGCGCTGGGCTGAGCCGTTCCGGCGGGACGACGGCGGCGGAGACCCCGTGGGACCGGGTCTCCGCCGCGCTGTCTGGTTCGCCCTGAGGAACCGGCCCCGGGGAGGTTCACCCTGCCGGGCGAGCCCTGACGGATCAGGCCGCGTTCGTGAGCACCGGCAGGTAGCCGCCGGAGTGGCCGGCCGCGGTCGGGTGGTACGACGTGCCGATGTCGAGCCAGTTGACGCTGTGCAGCCAGGAGTCGCTGGAGCAGATCTCGTGGCCGGTAAACGTGGTGCGGACGTCGCCGAAGGCGAAGTTGTGGGCGGTGGCGCGGGCCTTGATGACGGTGTCGATGTAGTCGGCCGCGCCGTTGATGGCGGACCGCTTGGTCTCGGAGAGGCCGAGGCAGGTCTGGCCGAGCAGGTAGAAGCGGGGGTAGCCGATGACGACCACCCGGGCGGACGGGGCCTTGGCGCTGATCGCGTTGTAGACGGTGTCCAGCTTGCCGGGGAGCGTGTTGGCGACGTACGCCCTGGCGGTGTCGATCTTGGAGAGGCAGGCGCTGTCGGACTGGATCACACAGGTCGTCATGACGTCGGAGAAGCCGGCGTCGTTGCCGCCGATCGTGAGGGACACCAGCGAGGTGGCGGAGTTGAGGGAGCCGAGCTGGTTGGCGAGCACGTCGTCCGTCTTCGCGCCGGAGCAGGCGTTGAAGGCGAACGAGGAGTAGCTGTGGGCGGCGTTCCACAGGTAGGGGTAGGCCTTCGTGCTCCGGTCGCAGCTACCGCTCGAGCTGATGTAACTCCCGGCGCCCACCCCGGAGGAGTAGGAGTCGCCGAGCGCCACGTAACCTCCGGCCGCGGCCGTGCCGGACGCGTTCGCCGAAGCGGCCCCGGTGAGACCGAGGCCGGCGGCGAGGAGGAGTGAAGTGAGGAATCCGGTAAGTCGGGAACGTCTCATGGAACCTCCCTTTAGCAGGATCTCTGCCTCAACGTTGGTACCAACTACGCGTGTTGACGGGAAGTGTTCATGCCAAGAATTTTGTGATCTCAACAGGATCGGTCCGAGATGTTCACTGCTCATCTATTGCATGTGCATGTCACATGTGTAGGCGCTCGCCCGGGTGCCCACAGGCCTCGCAGGATCGCCTTCTTGACGCCCACTCCGGTCTGCGCCACATTGAAGCCCGGCATCCGGCGCGTCGGGGGGCGAAGTCGCCAATGCGGACCTCACGCAGCGGAACACGCATCGAGGGACACTTCCGGGCAGGGCCGGGACGGCTCCTGCCACCCCTGCTCGCCGGGGCCGCGACCGCCGTGGCGGTGGCCGGTGCGCTGCTCGCCCTCCTCGACCTCGGCTCACCCCTGCGCGCCCCGTGCACTCTGTTCTTCCTGCTCGCGGCGCCGGCCGGGGCGATCGGCGCGGCGCTGCGCGGACTGGAGCCCCGAGGCCGGGCACTCACCGCCCTCGCGGGCGCGGTCGCCGTGAACATGCTGGTCGCCCAGAGCATGCTGGCCGTGCACCGCTGGTCGGTCCGTGGCGGGGTGGCCGCGGTGGCCCTCCTGAGCCTGCTGCTCCTCCTCCCGATGCCACTGCGGGAACGAGTTTCCGGAAAACACACACAAAAGTGACCGGCATGGTCCAAGGTGGTCTAACGGTCGAACCAGCATGAAGGTGAGGCAGCCTTCCGTGTCTTGCTATTCGGGTGCAACCGTCAATACCGTCGTACATCTCACCCGCACCGGTCCGCCGGCACTCGGCTCCAGGGGAGGGCTCAGGGCCGCGGTGTGCCCGGCGCGGGGCGCGGTAGGGGGGTGCCGTGCTCGGTGACCACAACCGTGACCGAGTCGTGCCGCGCGACCGGTTGCCGTCGTTCCCCGGCGGACCGGCAGCTTTGCCAGCTCGTCCACGGAGACGGAGACCACCCCGGGTACCACCCCGGAGACCGGCCCGCCGTACCGAGGATGAGAACCCCCCTTTCGAACCGGACACCGAGCCGGACCGCCCGTGGGCGGGCGGTCCACCGGACGAGAGGGAAACACTCATGAGTTCCGTGCTGCGCCCGCCGGGTCCGGGTCAGGATCCGCTGATCGCCGCCGACTACCGGCCCATCTCCTCCCACCTGGCGATCACCGTGCCGGTGAGTGTGGTCATCCCCGCCATGAACGAGGCGGAGAACCTGCCCTACGTCTTCAAGAGTCTGCCCGGCTGGATACACGAAGTGGTCCTGGTGGACGGCAACTCCACGGACGGCACCGTCGGCGTGGCGCGTTCCCTTTGGCCGGAGGTCAAGGTCGTCGAACAGCGGGGCAGAGGCAAGGGGGATGCCCTGATCAGCGGGTTCGAGGCCTGCACCGGCGACATCATCGTGATGGTCGACGCGGACGGCTCGGCCGACGGCGGGGAGATCGTGTCGTACGTCTCCGCCCTGGTCTCCGGCGCCGACTTCGCCAAGGGATCGCGCTTCGCCAACGGCGGCGGCACCGACGACATGACCTTCGTGCGCAGGCTGGGCAACCGGGCGCTGTGCGCCACCGTCAACCGCAAGTTCGGCGCCCGCTACACCGATCTCTGCTACGGCTACAACGCGTTCTGGCGGCACTGCCTCGACAGGATAGACCTCGACTGCACCGGCTTCGAGGTCGAGACTCTGATGAACATCAGAGTGGTCAAGGCGGGACTGAGGGTGCAGGAGATACCGAGCCACGAGTACCTGCGCATCCACGGCACGAGCAACCTGCGGGCCGTACGGGACGGGTTCCGGGTGCTGAGGGTGATCCTGCGGGAACGCTCCAACCGGCGGGAGCTGCGCCGCCGGGCACGCCGTTCACCACTGCTCGACACGGTCCGGGGCGAGGCGTCTTGACCGCTCCCGGCATCTCCGTCGTGATCTGCGTGTACACCGAGGACCGCTGGGAGGACATCCTCGCGGCGGTCTCCTCGGTACGCGCACAGTCGTGTCCGGCGCTGGAGACGCTCCTGGTCGTGGACCACAACCCCGCCCTGCGGGCCCGGCTGGAACGCGCGTACGAGCGGGGCGACGGCGTCCGGGTCCTGGCCAACGCCGGCCCGCGCGGCCTCTCCGCGGGCCGCAACACCGGCATCGCCGCCTCCCGGGGCGAGGTGATCGCCTTCCTCGACGACGACGCCGTCGCCGAACGGGACTGGCTGCGCCGCTTCACCGAGGGGTACGCCGACCCACGTGTCCTGGCGGTCGGCGGCCGTACGGTACCGGTGTGGGCGTCGGGCCGGCGGCCGGCCTGGTTCCCGGAGGAGTTCGACTGGGTGGTGGGCTGCACCTACAAGGGGCTGCCGCCCGGCCGGGTCCGGGTCCGCAACGTCCTCGGCGGCAACGCCTCCTTCCGGCGCACGGCGTTCGAGGCGGCGGGCGGCTTCGCCACCGGCATCGGCCGCGACGGCGACCACCGCCCGCTGGGCTGCGAGGAGACGGAACTGTGCATCCGCCTCAGCCGCGCCCGCCCCGACGCCGTCCTGCTCATCGACGACCGCGCGGTGATCCACCACCGGGTGCCCGCGTCGCGCGAGCGCTTCGCCTACTTCCGCAGCCGCACCTACGCCGAGGGCCTGTCCAAGGCCCTTGTGGCACGCAGCGTCGGCACGGGCAAGGGCCTGGAGTCCGAACGCCGTTACGTGGCACAGGTGCTGCCGGCCGGGATCGCGCGGGGTATCAGGGACGCACTGCTCGGCAGACCGGGCGGGGCGGGCCGCGCGGGCGCGATCGTCGCCGGAACGCTGAGCGCCGCCGCCGGCTACACACTGGCCGGCCTGCGGACCCGGCGAACGGCCGGTACGGCGCCCCCGCCGCCGCCACCCCAGGAACCGGCCCGCGACCCGGCCGAGGAGCCAACCCCCGGCCGGGCCGAGGAGCCGACACCGACACCGACCCAGGAACCACCCCGCGACCCGGCCCAGGAACCGACCCCAACACCGACGCGGAACCCACCCCGGGCATCCGTCCAGGTGCCCTCGGAGGCGTCGGCCCCCGGGGGTGGTCCCGGTGAGTGACGCCGGCGTGCCCATCCTCATGTACCACTCCGTCGCGACCGCCCCCAACGACGCCACCCGTGGCCTGTCGGTCGCCCCGGAGGCGTTCGCGGAGCAGATGGGGCTCATCGGCGACCTGGGGCTGACCCCGGTGACCACCGCCGACCTCGCGGCCGGCTGGCGCAGTGGCCGTCCGCTGCCCGCCCGGCCGGTGCTGATCACCTTCGACGACGGTTACGAGGGCGTGCACCGGCACGCGCTGCCCGTCCTCGCCCGGCACGGCTTCCCGGCCACTGTGTTCGTCTCCACCGGCTGGCTCCGGGGCGTCCACGACACCGGCTGCGGCCCGGACACCATGCTCGACTGGCCGCAGGTCCGCCAACTGGTCGCCGTCGGGGCCGAGATCGGCGGGCACAGCCACACCCACCCCCAGCTCGACCAGCTTCCCGACGACGTACTGCGCGCCGAGCTGGACCGCTGCACGCGGATCGTCACCGACGAACTCGGCGCCCCACCCGTGTCGTTCGCCTACCCGTACGGTTACTCCAGCCGCCGGGTCCGCCAGGCGGTCCACGCGGCCGGGTACGCCCAGGCGCTCGCCGTCGGCAACGCCCTGGCCCGTCGCCGCCAGGGCCCGTACGCGCTGCGCCGTGTCACGGTCCGCCGCGGCACCGGCGCCGAGGAGTTCGGGCGGCTCCTCGAAGGTCGCGACCTGGCACGGCACTTCGCCGGGGACCGCGTCCTCACCAAGGGGTACGCCCTCGTCCGCAGAGCCCGCCAGCTCCGCCAGGTCCGTCAGCTCCGCCAGCTCCGCCGGAAGGCCGTCCCCGGCCGTGTCTGACACGACCACCGCGCCCACGACGGCCGGGACGGCGGCACCCGGCGCCACGGCACCCGGGTCCGGCCGGTCCACCGGCGGCAGCCCGCTGTTCCGCAACGCCTACGCGCTGATGCTCAACACCGGCATCTCGGCCGTCCTCGGGCTCGGCTTCTGGCTGGCCGCGGCGCGCTACTACTCCGAGTCGGCGGTCGGGCAGGGCTCCGCCGCCATCGCCGCGATGAAGTTCCTCGCCGGACTGACCGCGGTGACCCTGACCGGCGCCCTGGCCCGTTTCATCCCCGTCGCCGGTGACCGCACCGGGCGGCTCGTCCTGCGTACCTACGCGGGCGGTTCGCTGGTCGTGGCGGTCGCCGCCGGGATCTTCCTGCTGACCCTGGACGCGTGGGGGCCGTCGTACCGCTTCCTGCACGGCACCCCGAACGGGCTGGGGTTCGTCGTGGCCGTCGCCGCCTGGAACGTGCTCACCCTCCAGGACGGCGTGCTCACCGGGCTGCGCAGCGCGCCCTGGGTGCCGGTCGGCAACACCGTGTTCTCGGCGGTCAAGCTCGCCCTGCTCGCCGCGTTCGCCGTCGCCCTGCCGACCACCGGTGTCTTCGTGTCCTGGGTGGCCGCGATCGCCACCTCCGTGGTGCCGCTGGGCTGGCTGGTGTTCCGGCGGCTGGTCCCCCGGCACGTGCGGGCCACCGCGAACCGGGCCGGCCCGCCGACGCCGAGGGAGATCGGCAGGTTCCTGGCCGGGGACTACACCGGTTCGCTGTTCTCCCTCGCCGTGGTCTACCTCGTGCCGGTGATCATCGCCGCGCGGGTCGGCTCCGAGCAGAACGCGTACTTCTACATCGCCACCACCATCGGCGGCACGACCAACCTGCTCGCCGTCAACATGGGCGCCTCCCTCACCGTGGAGGGCTCGCACGACCCGGCACGGCTGGCCGCCGACACCCGGGCCGTGCTGAAGCGGATGGCCCGGATCATGCTGCCGGTCGCGGCCCTGCTGTTCACCGGCGCGCCCTGGATCCTCGGCGTGTTCGGCGAGGGCTACGCGGACGCGGCGACCCCGCTGCTGCGCTGGTACGCGGTCGGCGCGGTGCTGCGGACCGTGATGGAGACCCACTTCGCGGTGTTGCGCGCGCAGAGCCGCACCGCCGGACTCGCGTGGCTCCAGGGCCTGTTGTGCGTGCTGGTGCTGAGCCTGACCGTGCTGCTCCTGCCCCGGCTGGGGCTGACCGGCGCGGGCGTCGCCGAGATCTCCAGCCTCGCGGTGGTCGTGGCGATCGCCGCGCCGAAACTGTGGCGGACGGCGCGGTCCACGCCCACCACCGTGCCGGACACCACGGCACCGGACGGTGACCTCGCCGACCTGGAGCCGCTCTCCCGCGCCCGGCTGCGCTCCGGCGGGGGCACCCCCGCCGTCCCGGCGCGCCGGTCCGGCCCGGCGTGGGTGCGCGACCGCGACACCTGGGCCGGAGTGCTCCTCGGGGGTCTGCTGGTGGCCGCGCTGGTGCTGTACTGGGTGCCCGCGCTGCGGCTCGGCGAGGCGGACCTGGACCGGATGGGCGGGCTGGGGCTGGTCTCGGTGCTGCCGCCGCCGACCCTGGCCGGGGCGGCCCTGCTGGTCACCGTGTTCGCCGTGCTGCTCCGGCTGCGCCGCGAACACCGGGCGCTGCTGCTGCTCACCCTGCTGGCGACCGTGGTCTGCCTGCACGCGCTGCCCGCGGTGATCGAGGCCGAGCCGCGGTTCCCGACGGCCTGGCAGCACCTCGGCTTCCTCGACCACATCGACCGGACCGGTGCCGCCGTACCGGACCTGGACGCCCGCTGGAGCTGGCCGGGCTTCTTCGCGCTGGCCGCGTTCGCCGGCCGGGCGTGCGGGATCACCGACTTCACCGAGGTCATCCGTTGGTGGCCGACGGCCGTACAACTCGCTTACCTGGCCCCGATGTTCTTACTCACCCGGGTGATGCGGGCGAGCTGGCGGGCGAAGTGGAGCGGGGTGTGGATCTTCGCGCTGAGCGGCTGGGTCGGTCAGGACTACTTCTCCCCGCAGGGCTTCACCTATCTGCTGTACCTGGTGTTCGTGGCCGTCCTGCTGGTCTGGTTCCGCCCGCCCCGGGTCATCTGGACGGGACGGCGCCCGGGCGAGGCCGAGGTGGAGCCGGCCGGCCGGCGGCAACGCGCCGTGCTGCTGCTCGTGCTGATGGCGCTCTACGCGGCGACGGTGCCCGCGCACCAGCTCACCCCGTTCATGATGCTGGGCGTGCTCACGGTCCTCGTCCTGCTCGGCCGGTCCGAACTGCGCGGGCTGCCACTGCTGTTCGCGGTGCTGGTGGCGGTCTGGGTCGGCTTCATGGCCGAGCCGTACTGGTCGGGGCACTTCGACGAACTCTTCGGCGGGGTGGGCGGGGTCGGCGGCAATGTCTCCACGTCCGTCTCCGGCCGTATCCAGGGCGGCAGTGCGACCCACAAGCTGGTGCTGTACACCCGGGTGCTGCTGGCCGGTTCGGTGCTGGGCCTGGCCTGCTGGGGCTGGTGGCGGCGGCGCCTGCACCGGTACCGGGAACGGTCCCTGCCGGTCCTCGCGTTCGTCCCGTTCCTCGGCTTCGGCATGCAGTCGTACGGCGGTGAGATGGCGCTGCGCGTCTTCATGTTCGCGGTGCCGGGCGCGGCCCTGCTCGGCGGGCTCGCGCTCTTCCCGCGCACCGGTGGCGCCGTGGGGAAGGTCCGGGTGCGGCTCGCCCCGCCGGCCGTGCTGCTCATGGGGCTGCTGCTGATGGGCGGTTTCCTGGTGGCCCGCTGGGGCAACGAGCCGTTCGAGCGGGTCCGGCCCGGTGAGGTCGCGGCCATGGACTGGGTGTACGCCCACGACCGGCCGACGGTACGGCTGCTGTGGCTCAGCCAGGACCCGGTCAACGAGGTGACGCCGGCGCTGCCGTGGGGGGCGCGGGACATGGAGCGGGTGAGCTACGTGCCGACGCTCGCACCGGCCGACCCCCGTCGGGTGGCGGGCCTGGTGAAGGCGCTGGAGGACGCCGGGCCGCACGCGTATCTGATGGTCGACCGGAGCCAGGCGACGTATCTGGAGCTGGACGCGGGCTACCCGGCGGCCTGGCGGTCCCGGCTGGTCCGTCGCCTGGACGGCCGGCGGGAGCTGACGCGGGTCCTGGCCGACGAGGACGTCACGGTGTACGCGCTGCGGGAGCGGCCGGCGGGGCCGGTGCCCGAGCCGGATCCGGGGCCGGCCGGACCGCAGGTGACGTGGACGCCGTGGTCGGTGGCCGGAGCGCTCGCCGCCGTCGTCCTGGTCCTGCTGCTGGCCGCCCGTGAGCTGGTCCGGGTCGGGGCGCGGCCGGGGGTGCGCCGGCTGCGGCTGGTCCAGGGCGGTTTCTGGTTCTCGCTGCCGCTGCTGGGGCTGGTGCTGGCCTCGCTGGTGCAGCGGTTCGTGACGCTGAAGTGAGGGTGCGGTGGCTCAGCGGCCGAGCCACTTCACCTCGTACGCGCCCATCGTGAACCGCCGGCCGTCGACCCGTGCGCTGATCCGCCGGCCGAGGGTGTTGACGACGAGGACGGTCCGCCGGGTGGCGAGGACGCGGAGGTGGGGCGCGGCGTCCGGGGCGACGGACACGGTCGCGTACCGGGTGCCCGGCGGGAACGCGCGCGCGAAGCGGGACACCAGGCCGTACAGCGGGAGTTCCCGGCCGCCGCCGGCGGTGTCGGTCGGGGACCACAGGCAGCCGGGGCACGGGCCGGTCCGCTCCTGCGGGTTCCAGTAGAAGCCGGAGCCGGCGCCGCCCCTGACCATGGCGATCATGCCGGTGGCCTGGACGGCGACGCGGTGCGGTTCGCTCCAGCCGGTGCGTTCGCCGTCGCCGTCGCCGGGCTCGACGTAGTACTCGGCCCACCACAGGGGCAGGTCGCGGGTCAGCCGCCGTACCCAGGTGCCGACGGCGGTGAGCTTGGCGGTGGCCGCGAACTCGTCCGGGAGCAGGGCGTCGTCGCGGGTGTAGCTGGCGCCGTCGACCACGGTGAAGTCGGCGCCGGCCCGGTGGGTGTTCCAGTAGGCGAAGGCGTCCAGGACCCGTTGGTCCATGGCGCCCCAGGGGCCTCTGAGCGCGGTCGAGGCATGGGGGCCGCGTGGGTCGACGCTGTCCATGACCAGGTACGGGCCGCCGACCATGACGTCCCGGTCGACGTTCTTCAGCGCCTTGTACACCAGGTTGTACATCCGGGTGTAGCCCTCGTAGTCCCAGCGGGACCCGGCGTCGTTCCAGAAGCCCTTGAACTCGTTCCAGACGATGAAGTGCCGTACGTCCGGGTAGCGCCGGGCGACGGTCGCGGCGAGGTCGGCGAAGTCCTGGTAGTGGGCGGGGAGCGGGGCGCTCTCCAGTGCGGCCCGGCTCCAGTCGGTGCGGCCGGCCCCGGCCGTAGCGCCCTTCATCCAGTCCGGGGAGCAGCACAGCGTGATCACCGGGGTGCCGCCGGAGGCGCGGACGAGGCCGATGCGCCGGTCCAGCGCGTCGAAGTCGTAACGTCCTCTGGCCGGCTCGGGGTTGTCGGCGCCCCAGCCCATGATGTGCTGGTTCTGCGCCAGCCCGCCGTCCCGGCCGAGGAGCCGTGTCACGCGCGCGGTGGCGGCCGGTGAACCCTGGTCGGCGCTGTACCGGGTGTGCGTGAAGCCCCAGCCGACGTGCGGTCGGGGGCTGCCGGCCGGGGCGGCCGGGGTGCCGTGCGGCCTGTCGCCGTCGTGTGCGGTGCCGAGGCCGCCGGGCTGTGTGCCGAGCAGGGTGAGCAGCAGGGCCAGCGCGGCCAGGCCCGCGCCGAGCAGGGCGGTGAGCCGCCACCGCCGCCTTCGCGCGTCCCCGCCAGGGCGTCCCATCGGGGACCACAGTAACGGGGGGAGCCGGGCGGCGGGCAGGTGTCGGCCGGGACAGCGGTCACGGCCCCGGGAGGTCGGGCGACCGTCCCGGGACACCCGGAACAAGCGGCGGAAATGCCGTGCGCGGAGCGCATCCGTGCCGGATCATGGCGGCATGGCTGCCAACCCGCACGACGCTCTGCCGATCCGGCTCCACGTCGACGACTCCGACTCGCCGTCCGACGTCGTCGACGCGCTGTTCCTCGGCCGTTTCGCAACGGGCGAGCAGCCGTACTCGCACGCGGTGAACATCGACCGGGTGCGCTCGGGCGCGTCCCTGCTGCCGGAGGGCGCCCAGGTGCTGCGGGTCGCCCGCGACGACGACCGCAGCGCGACCCTCGCCGAGGGCGAGGGCTGGACCCTGCTGGTCTCCCGCTGGAACCGGGGCGCGGACGTCACGGTCACGGCGACCAGCGCCGAGCTGGCGAAGCGGATCCTCGACCAGGCCACGGACGGCGCGACCGACGAGCCGGAACCCCAGCCGGAGAACGTGGCGATGGGGTTCTGGTACGTCTCCCCGCGGCGCGGCCCGCACCGCACCACCCGTCAGATCTCGGCGGGCACCTGGAACGAGGTCCGGTCCAACTACACGGCGCCGGTGGCGGGCGCGATGGACCGCCTCATGAAGACGACCCCCGAGGACATCGCGGGCCGGCTGCTCCTGCTCCACGGACCGCCCGGCACCGGGAAGACCTCCGCGCTGCGCACCCTGGCCCGCTCCTGGCGGGACTGGTGCCAGGTGGACTGCGTCCTGGATCCGGAACGTCTCTTCTCCGACGTCGGCTATCTGATGGACATCGCCATCGGCGAGGACGACGGTGCCGGCAAGGGCCGCTGGCGGCTGCTGCTGCTGGAGGACTGCGACGAGCTGATCCGCGGTGAGGCCCGGCACACGGCGGGCCAGGCCCTGTCGCGCCTGCTGAACCTCACCGACGGCCTGCTCGGCCAGGGCCGCAACGTCCTGGTGGGCGTCACCACCAACGAGGACCTGGAGCGGCTGCATCCGGCCGTGGTCCGCCCCGGCCGCTGTCTGGCCCGCATCGAGGTCGGCCCGCTGACGCACCGGGAGGCGGTCGACTGGCTCGGCACCGAGGAGGGCGTCGGCCGCGAGGGCGCCACCCTGGCCGAGCTGTACGCACTGCGCCGGGGCACCACGCCGACGTCCGTGCCCGGCGCGCGGGAGGGAGCGGACGCGGGCCTGTACCTGTGATGCTTTCATGAGGGTATGACCGTGTTCGTCGGCACGTCGGGTTGGCAGTACAAGGACTGGCGGGACGTCGTCTACCCGGCGGGTGTCCCGACGCGGCTGTGGCTGGAGGAGTACACACGGCTCTTCGCGACGGTGGAGATCAACAACGCGTTCTACCGGCTGCCGTCGTACGACACCTTCGCCGCCTGGCGCGACCGCGTCCCGCCGGACTTCGTCGTCACGGTCAAGGCCAGCCGCTTCCTCACCCACATCAAGCGGCTGAAGGACCCCGAGGAGCCGGTCCACCGTCTGATGACCCACGCGGCGGGCCTCGGCGACCGCCTGGGTCCGGTCCTGCTCCAGCTCCCGCCGACCCTGCGCGCCGACCCGCCCCTGCTGGACGCCTGCCTGGCCCGCTTCCCGCCGGGCACACGGGTCGCGGTGGAACCCCGCCACGACTCGTGGTGGACCCCGGAGCTGCGGCGCGTGCTGGAGTCCCGGGGCGCGGCCCTGTGCTGGGCGGACGTCCTGGCCCGCCCGGCCGGCCCGCTGTGGCGCACCGCCGACTGGGGCTACGTCCGCTTCCACCAGGGCCGCGCCCAGCCCTGGCCCCGCTACGGCCGCCGCTCCCTGGAGACCTGGGTGGACCGGATCGCGACGGCCCGGCCCGGCGGGGAGGACGTGTACGCGTACTTCAACAACGACCCGGGGGGCGCGGCGGTGCGGGACGCGGTGGCGTTCGCGGCGGCGGCGCGCAGGGCGGGTCTGACGGTGACACGGACACCGGAACCCGTGCGACCGCGGTGACCGCGGTGACCGCGGTGACCGCGCGGGCCCGACGCGAGCGCTATCCCGCGTAGGCCGCCAGCACGGCGTCCCGTACGGCGGCGAGCGCCTCGTCCTCCCCCAGCCCGAGCCTGCGCACCCGCTCCGCGTACGCCTGCGCGGCCGAGGACGCCTCCCGCTGTGCGGCCGAACCGGCGGCGGCCACGAACGTGCCGTTGCGTCCGCGCGTCTCGATCACCCCGTCGCCCTCCAGCGCCCGGTAGGCCTTGGCCACCGTGTTCACCGCGAGCCCCAGGGACTCGGCCAGCCCCCGCACGGTCGGCAGCCGGTACCCCACGGGGAGCGCGCCGGACCGCGCCTGCTCGGAAATTCGCGCCCGCACCTGCTCGTACGGAGGCGCGCTGTCATCGATGCGGATCTTCAGGCTCACGGCCCGATTGTCCCGCACCCGGCGGGAAAATCGGGAGGCGGTCGGCCGTTCCCGCCGCGTACGGTCCCCCACATGACCGTGCTCGTGCGCGACCTGCGCCCCGGCGTCCCGGCCGACACCGAGGGCTTCGCCCGTGTCCGCCGCCTCGCCCTCCCCTTCTTCCTGTGCACCCCGGAGTCGGTGCGGCACGCGGCCGCCCGGGTCCATCCCGGCGCCCGCTACCGTCCGCTCGTCGCGGAGGAGGACGGCGAGGTGATCGGCACGGCACAGGTGTATCTGGCCCACGACAGCCCCGAGCCGGGCCAGGGCTGCCTGAACGTCCACGTCCGCCCGGACCGGACCCACCGGGGCGCCGGCGGGCTGCTGGTGCGGGCGCGCCGAGGAGTACCTGACGGACCTGGGCGTGACCAGGCTGCTCGCCTGGGCGATGGACGAGCCGGCCTGCCGGGCCTTCGCCGAGCGGCGCGGCTACCGGCGGGGCCGCTCCGCCCATTTCCTCCGGCTGGACCTCGCCCACGGCACCCTCCCCCCTGCGCCGCCGGTCCGGCCCGGCGTCGAACTGCGCACCGGCGCCGACCTCGCGGACGACCCCCGGCCGCTGTTCGACCTGGACGCGGAGACGGTACTGGACGAACCCGGCGACGTGACCGCCGAGTTGGGGGACTACGACGCCTGGGTCGAGGAGACCTGGAACCATCCGCTGCTGGACCGGGAGCTGACCACGGTCGCCTGCGTGGACGGCCGTCCGGTCGCCTTCACCATGGCCCGCACCGACGGCGGCACCCGGTACGAGACGGCCATGACCGGCACCGCCCGCGCCCACCGCGGCCGGGGCCTGGCCAGGCTGGCCAAGAGCCGTTCCCTGCGCCTGGCCCGCGCCGCCGGTCTCACCGAGGCCTTCACGGGCAACGACACCGGCAACGCCCCCATGCTCGCCGTCAACACCTGGCTGGGGTACGAGAGGTGCGCGTCGGAGGTGCGCTGTGTCCGTGAACTCGGCTGAGTCCGTGCGGTGGCTGGAGGTCGTCCTGGTCAAGGGGGGCCGTACGAAGATCCGTTACCCGGCGCAGTCACTCCGGGACGACGGCACCCGGATCGCCGTACGCGCCCGCTGGGCGGGCTCGGGGGTGCGCGACTTCGGGTTCGTGCGCTTCGAGCCGGGCGACGTGTTCACCGAGTACTACTGGCGGGACCGGTGGTATTCCGTGAAGGAGGTCCGCGGCGCGGACGGGGTGCTCAAGGGCTGGTACTGCGACATCACCCGCCCCGCGGTCCTGTCCGGCACGGAGCTGGTCGTGGAGGACCTCGACCTGGACCTGTGGCGCTCCGGGGACGGGCGGGACGTACGGCGGCTGGACGAGGACGAGTTCGCCGGGAGCGGGCTCGCGCGGACGGACCCGCGGGCCGCGTCCGCCGCCATGGCCGCCCTGGACACCCTGGAGGCGCTGGCCCGGGCCGGCGGCTTCGAGGAGCTGCTGACCTGAGCCGCCGTCGCCCGCGCTGTCACACGGTCGCCACCACTGTGTACCGCTCGTCGGTGACGGTCTTCCCCCACAGCAGCGGGTCGTCGGACAGTCGCTCCACGTGTACGTCCCCGGCGAGCGGCCGGAGCAGCGCGGTGAGCCGCTCGGCGGGTATGCCGACCGGGGTGAGGGTCCCCCACACGCCCTCGGTCAGCACGAACCGGCCGCCGGGCCGCAGCAGGCCCCGCCGGTGCCGCAGGACGCGGGCGGGGTCCGGCAGCGTCCACAGCACGTGCCGTACGAGGACGACGTCGAAGCGGCGGGCGCCGACCGGCGGGCTCGCGGCGTCCCCGCACAGGATCTCCGCGCCGTGCCCGGCGAGCTTGGCGCGGGCCCCAGTCCACTTCCGGGGCAGCCGCAACCGTGTGCCGCTTCCTGCTCGTCATGCTCAGAGAGTGACACATGCCATTGACAGTGCGGACGTGACTGCCGCCACTGACATCCCGGCACCGATGAGGAACTCTCCCCGAAAGCGTCTACCTCCGTGACAACACGGAACCCGGTAGGCACTGAAGGAGGCAGCCATGCGCCCGCGTGACCGTGCAGAAGCCCCTGAAGAGGACGGACAGCCGCCGGATCCGCGAGGAGGCGGAGGAGCCTCCCGCGGGACGTCCCGAGGTGCGCAAGGACATCGCGCGCACCTGGTGGCCCGAGGCCTGACACCGCGGCGCCCCGGCCCGGCCGGCGCCTTCCACCTCAGCGCAGCCTGAGCACTGCCTTAAGCGCACCATAAGGATCGTCTCCGGCCGCCCGCGGCGGGCGGTTCCGCGGTTTCCTGGAGGCGGCTTCCGAACACCCCCACGGGCTTCGGTGAGCGGCCGGTCAGCCACGTCCCGCGGCGCTGTCCGGGGCCTGTCCGGCGGCTCAGGCCGGTCAGGCCCCGGTGGCCGTCAGCCGAACACCGACGCGCAGGTGGTCGCGGTGGCGTGGGCCGGGTCGAGCGCGTTGGCCACCTCGTGGAACGCGATGCGGTCGAGCAGGCCCGATCGCGACGTGTTCGGAGAGGTCGAGCGGGCACAGGTCCTGGAGCAGGACGTTGTGGACGTCCGGGCCGTTCAGGTACTGGCTGCGCCAGGGGGTGACGACCTCGTCGTCGCGGGTGGCGATGACCGTGTAGTGCACTCCGGGGACGGTGTCACCGCCCGCCGTTGAGCCTGGTGAGGAACGCGGAGCCGGTGATCTGGTCGGCGAGGCCGGGCGTGGTGGCCCTGAGCAGGTCCTCGGCGCCGGGGAAGTAGGGCAGCAGCCGGGTGAGGCCGCTGAGGTTCGTGCCGTGGTTGTCGGGGGCGATGCCGACGAGCGCGTCGACCTTGTCCGCCCCGCCCAGGAACCGCAGGTAGTAGCGGGGCATCATGCCGCCCTGCGAGTGACCGACCAGGTCGGCCTTGGCGGCGCCGGTCGCGGCGAGCACCCGGTCGACGAAGGCGGCCAGTTGTCCGGCGGACTCGTCTATGGGGGCCGAGTCCGTGGAAGAGGGGGACGCCGGGGAGCTGACCGTAGTCCAGGGAGTAGACGCAGTACCCGCGGCTCTTCAGGTAGGGGGCGAGGGAGAGCCAGTTGTCGACCGAGTTGCCCAGGGTGCCGTGGACGAGGACGACGGGGCGGGGGTGGGCGGCGGAGGGCTTGCAGGTGTAGTCGTTCCAGCCCGCGCTCGGGGCGGCGGTCTCCGAGGCGCTGGCGGTGGCGGCGGGTACGGCGGCGAGGGTGGCGGTCAGGAGGAGGGCGGCGAAGGGTCTGAGCGCTCGCTTCCAGGGCAGCATCGGGGGATCTCCTTGCGGCTCAAGGGAGGTGCACGGCCTCAACCTGTGATCCGGATCACGGGATGCTGTTCATTCGTCAAGTTACGGGCGGGTAGTGGACGTGTGAAGTTACGCGTCGGTAAAAACTTCCGGCGCTCACCGGCGGCCCGGCGACCGGCGGCTCACCGCGGGGCCCAAGGCTCACCGTCCGACCGAAGGCTCACCGCCGGACCGGCGGCTCGTCATCAGGCCGGCCGGACCGGGCCGCGGGGAGCGAGCCGCGCCACCCGGTCCCCGAGCAGGCGGACCTCGCCCTCGCCCAGCAGTTCGCCCCACCCTCCCACCACCTCGGCGGCCGCTTCCTCCGCGGCCCGGGCGCACGCCCGCCCGCGCTCGGTCAGCACGATCAGCCGCGCCCGCGCGTCCTCGGGATGGGGCCGCCGCTCCGCGTAGCCCTTGCGTACGATCGCCGCCCCCGTCGGCCTGACGGCGGAGCCGGCCGACGGTACGCACCTCACCCCGCCGTGGGCCAACTGACGCCGGGGCAGGGCGGTCAGGCGGCCAGCCGCCCCGGCAACACCGCCCGCGGCCCGAACTTCGCCCGCACGCGGTCCGCGACCTCCTCGATGCGGCGGACCTTCTCGTCCACGGGGTCGAAGGTGAGCTGGTGGGAGGCCTGGTCGGCGGCCCCCAGGTCCTCCGCGCGCAGGGCGATCGCACGGACCCGGGCCCGCTGGAGGCCCAGGGACTCGTACATGCCGTAGGCCGTCCTCGTCAGCGCGGCCGAGTGCGCGGTCGGCTCCGCGAGGGTCCGGCTGCGGGTGGTGGAGGAACGGTCGGCGTAGCGCACGGTGAGGGTCAGGGTGCGGCAGACCTTCTCCAGGGCGCGCAGCCGGGCGCCCAGCTCCTCGGCCGCCGAGAGCAGGGCGCGGCGGTGCCGGTCGGGGTCCAGCTCGTCCAGCCGGAAGGGGCGTTCGGTGGCCAGGGAGCGGGAGACGGCGTTCGGTACGACCCGGCCGCGGTCGACACCGGCCGCCTTCTCGCGCAGTTCCCGGCCCGCCCTCGCGCCGATCAGGCGCTGGAGCGTGGACAGCGGCGCGGCGGCGACCCGGCCCAGGGTGTCCAGGCCGTACTCGTCCAGAGTGCGGGCGGTCGCCGTGCCGACGCCGGGCAGCGCGGACACCGGCCGGTCGGCGAGGAACCCGGCGATGCCGTCGGGGTCCTCGGGCACCGCGCAGGTCACCCCCGGCCGGGCGTCGCGCAGCGCCACGCGGGCCAGCATCGGGCCCGGTCCGGCGCCGATCACGCAGTCGACGCCGTACCGCGCGAGGGCGCGTACCCGGATCACCGAGGCCAGCTCCACCGCGCCGCGCCCGAAGTACCGCTCGGCGCCGCGCAGATCGGCCAGCGCCCCGTCCGGGGGCAGCGCCTCCACGACCGGTGTGAACTCCTCAAGCAGTCCGAGCAGTTCCGGCAGGGCCGCCTCGTCCACCGGCGGCGGCTGGAAACGTACGCAGAGGATGGTCATCCCGCACTCCCCGGACTCTGGTGCCACAGTTTCCTTCCCACCGCGGGCCCTTCGCCTGCGGGGCGCAGATCGGCCCAGGGGTGCATCTCGTACCCCGTGGGCAGGCGGATCCGCCGCCGGTCCATCGCGTCCTGGGCCGCGGAACCCGCCGGGGCCGGCAGCCCGTCCGAACCGGCGAGCCGGGCCCGGGCCGGACCGTCGCCGTCCCCCGCCGGGGACCCCTGCCCGGCCGTGCCGGACGGTGCGGCCAGCCGGGCGGCGACCCCGTCGAGTCCCTCCTCGTGGCGTACGTCCACCAGCTCGGCGAGGTTCCAGGCGGCGGAGGCCACCACGCTCAGGCTGCGCGGGCCGCGCCGTTGCACCACTCCGCGCACCAGCAGCAGCCAGGAGTGGAAAACGGTGTGGGCGCACGTGTCGTGCGAGTCGTCGAAGAACGCGAGGTCGACCAGTCCGGTGCCGTCGTCCAGCGTGGAGAAGATGACCCGCTTGCCGGAGCGGATCGGCGGGGTCTGGGTGGCCGCCTTGGCGCCCGCGACCAGCACGGTCTCGCCGTGGCGTGCCTCGCGCAGCCGGCGCGCGGAGACCACGCCCAGCTCGTCGAGGAACTCCCGGTGGTCGTCCATCAGATTGCGGGAGGCGTCCAGGGACAGCACACCCAGCTCGGCGCTGAGCCGCTCGGCCGGGGTCAGGTCCGGCAGGCCGGCCGGCGCGGTCTTCCGGCCTCCCGCGAGCGGGAGCTGGCCGCCGCCACCGCCCCGGGCGCCCCGGTGCAGCTCGGTGAGGTGCAGTTGCAGGTCGCGCCGGTTGGCGCCGAAGGCGTCCAGCGCCCCCACCTGGGCGAGCCGTCCCGCCAGCGGCCTGCTGGGCCGGGCCCGCTCCCAGAAGTCCAGCAGGGAGGCGTACGGCTGGCCGTCCTCGATCCGCTTCGCCTCGGCCTCGCTGATGCCGTGCACGTCGCAGAGGGCGAGGCGCAGCCCCCACACCCCCGGGGATTCAGACACCAGTTCGATCTTATGGGCGACCCCGGAGACGTTCACGTCCAGCGGCAGGACCGGCACCCCGCGCCGCCGCGCGTCCGCCAGCAGCAGCCGCTTCGGGTACATCCCGGGGTCGTGCGTGAGCAGCCCGGCGTAGAAGGCGGCCGGGTGGTGCGCCTTCAGCCAGGCCGACTGGTAGGTGGGTACGGCGAAGGCGACCGCGTGCGCCTTGCAGAAGCCGTACGACCCGAAGGCCTCCACGGTCCCCCAGGTCTGCTGAATCGTTTCTGCGCTGTATCCCCTGGCCGCCGCCCGCTGGGCGAACCACACCTTGATCCGCCCCTGCGACTGCGGATCGGACAGACCGCGCCGCATCCGGTCGGCCTCGCCCCGGCCGCAGCCGGTCATGACGGCGATGATGTCGATGATCTGCTCGTGGAAGACGACGACCCCGTACGTCCCCCTCAGCGCCTCCTCCAGGTCCGGGTGCGGACAGCGCACCGGCGCCCGCCCGTGCCGCGCCTCGATGAACGGCCGCACCATGTCGGCGGCGACCGGGCCGGGCCGGAACAGCGAGATGTCGACCACCAGGTCGTGGAAGGTGGCCGGCTGCAACCGCCCCACCAGGTCCCGCTGGCCCGGCGACTCGATCTGGAAGCACCCGAGGGTCTCGGTGGACCGGATCAGCCGGTACGTCTCCGGGTCCTCCGGCGGCACCGCGTCCAGGTCGATCCGCTCCCCGCTCGCCCGCTCCACCTCGGCGACCGCGTGCGCCATCGCCGACTGCATCCGCACGCCCAGCACGTCCAGCTTGAGCAACCCCAGGTCCTCCACGTCCTCCTTGTCGAACTGCGACATGGGAAGCCCCTCGCCGCTGGTCGGCACCACCGGCGTACGGGCGAGCAGGGAGGCGTCGGACAGGAGCACCCCGCACGGGTGCATGGCGATCCCGCGCGGCAGGGCGTCGAGAGCCTCCACCAGCTCCCACAGCCTGCCGTACCTCTCCTTCTCCCCCGCCAGCCGCCGCAGCTCGGGCAGCTCCGCCAGGGCGGCCCGGGCGTCCCGGGCACGGATGTGCGGAAAAGACTTGGCGATCCGGTCGATCTCGGCCGGGTCCATGGACAGCGCGGCGCCCACGTCCCGGATCGCGTGCCGGACCCGGTAGGTCTCCGGCATGGAGACGGTCGCGACCCGCTCCGCACCGAACCGGCCGATGACCGCCCGGTAGACCTCCAGCCGGCGCGCGGACTCCACGTCGATGTCGATGTCGGGCAGCACGACGCGCTCCCTGGACAGGAAGCGCTCCATCAGCAGCCCGTGCCCGACCGGGTCGGCGTGCGCGATCCCGAGCAGGTGGTTGACGAGCGACCCGGCGCCGGAGCCCCGCGCGGCCACCCTGATCCCCATCTCCCGTACGTCGTCGACCACCTGGGCGACCGTCAGGAAGTAGGAGGCGAAGCCGTGGTGGGCGATGATGTCCAGCTCGTGGTGCATCCGCTCCCAGTACGCGCGCCGGCCGCCGTACCCGAGCCGCAGCATCCCCGCCGTCGCCCGTGAGGCGAGCGTCCGCTGTGCGGTGCGCAGGCCGGCGCCGACGAGGCGCGGCTCGGGAAAGTGGACGGTGCCGATGCCGAGGCCGTCCTCGGGGTCGACCCGGCACTCGGCGGCCGTGGCCCGGGTCTGCTCCAGCAGCCGGCGGGCGGTGTCCGGGCGGAACCCGGCGGCCTCCACGACCCGCTCGGCGACCCGCAGCATGGCCCGCGGGTCCTTCAGCCAGGCCTCGCCGGAGTCCAGCTCGCCCCGGGGGTCGACCGGCACCAGACGGCGCGCGGCGTCCAGCACGTCGGCGACCGGCCCCTGGCCGGGGTCGGCGTACCGGACGGCGTTGCTGAGCACCGGCCGGATCCCCTGCTCGGCGGCGAAGCCGACGGTACGGGCCGCGAGCCGCAGGGAGCCGGTTCCCGTGCCGGTGCGGCCGTGCCAGACGGCCTCCAGGCGCAGCGCGTCGCCGTAGATCTCGCGCCACGGGGCCAGCAGCGCCGCCGCCCGGTCGGGCCGCCCGGCGGCCAGCGCGCGCCCTACGTCCGATCCCGGGCCGAGGAGCACCACCAGGCCGTCCCCCTGGTGCGCGGACCAGGGAAGCAGCGGCGTGCCCCCGCCGGCGTGCGCCTGTGTGACCAGCCGGCACAGGCCGCCCCAGCCACGGGCGCCGTCCCGGGCGAGGAAGGTCACCCGGGGTGCCGACTCGTCCACGAAGGCGCCGCCGCGCACCGGGGTCCGCCGCCGGTCCCGCCGTACGTCCTGCCCCGCCTCCACCGCCAGGTCCACGCCGAACAGCGGACGGACGCCCGCGCCGGCGCAGGCCTTGGCGAAGCGCACCGTGCCGGCGAGGGTGTCGCGGTCGGTCAGGGCGAGGGCGTCCATGCCCCGTTCCGCGGCGCGCTCGGCCAGCCGCTCCGGGTGCGAGGCCCCGTATCTCAGGGAGAACCCGGAGACGGTGTGCAGATGCGCGAAGCCCGGCACGCCCACCTCCCGCACTCGTGAGCCCCGAACGGCTCTCGAACATCTGTTCCAACTCCCTCACCCCACCATACCCCCATTCCCGAACATGTGTACGACAACCGTTCGGGCGCCTCCCACCTGCGCAAACACCCGCACCGGCCGGACCGCGGGGACACGGCGCAGGCGGCCCGGCAAGGCCCGCCGACCGCCGTGATCCCCGCCGGGGCCGCCATGGCCGGCCGGTCCGGGGCACGGCGAAGCCCCCGCTCGCGCTCGCGCTCGCCAGCGGGGGCTCATGTCACCGGGGCGAGCCCCGGCGACCGTCAGGGCAGGGTGACCCCGTAGTAGCTCAGCGCCTCGGTGACCGGCTGGAAGAAGGTCGTACCGCCCGAGGAGCAGTCGCCGCTGCCGCCGGAGGTCAGACCGTAGGCCACGCTGCCTCCGTAGAGCGGGCCGCCGCTGTCGCCGCCCTCGGCGCAGACGGTGGTCTGGATCAGCCCGGAGACGACGTCACCGCTGCCGTAGTTGACCGTGGCGTTCAACGCCGTCACCCGGCCGCTGTGGGTGCCGGTGGTGGAGCCGCGCCGGTAGACGGTCGTCCCCACGGACGGGGTGGCCGCGCTGCTGATGGTCTGGCTGCCCACCGCACTCGGATGCGCCACCGAGGAGTTGGTGTAGCGCACCAGCGCGAAGTCGTTGCCCGGGAAGCTGTAGCCGACGTTGGTGCCGAGCACCGTGGTCTTGCTGGAGTTGCTGTACCAGGTGGAGGCGACCTCGCCGCAGTGTCCGGCGGTCAGGAAGTAGTACGTGCTGCCGCTGTGCACGTTGAAGCCGAGCGAACAGCGGTAGGCGCCGCCGTAGATGGCGTCGCCGCCGGTGATCAGCTTCTTGAACCTGCCGGGGGTGTGCTTGATGGTGAGCGCGCCCGCGTCGGCGCCCGCCCGTTGCTTGATCGTGGCGATCTCGGCCGGGGACACCGTGCTGTCGACGGTGACGACGACGCGGTGGGTCCTGCCGTCGACCGCCCAGGCCGTACCGGGGATGTCCGCCTTGCGGACGGAGTCGCTCGCACTGCTCAGCTCGGCGGCGCTGAACGTGTGGGTGTCGCTGGCGTTGGCGGTGGGGGCCGCGAACGCCGCTGCGGCCAGGAAGCCGGTGGCCACGGCGGTCAGCCGGGTCCGTCTCGTGGCACCGTTGCGGGGAGTGATGCGCTTGATCCTCACGTGTCGTTCCCTCCAAGGGAAGTCGGGGGGCCCGCGTGGGGTCGGGGCCCGTGAGGCGCAGCCAGGGAGCCGACCGGATCCGAATTGCATGCCCCTGACAAGCGCTGGGGGGAGTATTCGGCCGAACGGCCGGTCGGCACAAGGGTGCCTTTCGGCCGTCGCCCCCGAACCACTCGAAAGCATCAAGGCGCCCCGCGCCGGCCCCGGCCGCGCGCCCCGGTCAGCCCACCCGGCGCTCCCCCGCCGGCACCGCCACGTCCAGCGTGTTCCCGGGGGGCGGGAAGGGGCAGAGGAAGTGGTCGGCGAAGGCGCACGGCGGGAGCTGGGCGCGGTTGAAGTCGGCGGTCGTGCGCCCCTCGCCGTCCGGCGCCCCGGCGAACAGGAAGCGGAACCGGAAGCTCGTGTCGCCGCTGGTGGCGTCGGCGAACACCGCCCACAGCGCCCCGTCCGCCTGCCGCGCGACCTTCAGGGTCCGCTCCCGCCCGGCCAGGGTGAAGCCCAGTTCCCCGGCGAGGTCGAACCCGCGGTCACGGCCGTCCGCGTTGCCGACCCGTACGGTGCGCGTGACGTCGTACGGCGTGAACCGCGCCGGCACCGCCCAGTCCGGGTCGTAGGGGCCGGCCTCGATGCCCGGGAAGGCGCGGCGGGCCTCGGCACCGGGGTCGTGGACCCGTACTCCCCAGACGCCCTCGCGGACCAGGACGACCAGTCGCTTCTCGCCCAGCGCGACCCGCGCCCCGGCCTCCGGGCCGCGGTCGGCGGCCAGCCGAACCGCCCCCGCGAGGGGCCGGCCGTCCAGGGTCAGGCCGTCGGCGTCGCCGGCGGTGAGCACCACCCCGTCCTCTTCGGCCACCCAGTTCCCGGGAATGTCCGGAAGTCGACCCTCCGGATAGTCCTCGATCCAGTGGGTCCCGGTCAGCGCGAGCGGCCCGTAGGGGGCCGTGACCGCCTTCACGCGCTCCTCGTGCCACTGCTTCCAGGCGTCGGATGCGTCCGTCGTCATACCGTTGTCTCCTTTCCTGTGCGGCCTGCCGCTCCCCGGCGGGTGCGGCAGGCCGGGACCGGGGGCGCGGGGTGCGCCCCGGTATCGCGTGCGGAACGCGCCGCGCTCCTGGAGCGGCGGCACGACCCGGTCCACGAACTCCTCCGGTCCGCCGGCCGGGACCTCGGGGCGGGACTGACGGCCGCTCACCTCACGGCCGCTCACCTCACGGCCGCCGGATGCACCCGCCGCCGTACGGCCATGACGTCCCGCCCGGTCATGAAGTCCCGCCGGTCATGAAGTCCCCCCGGTCACGGCGTACCGGTCGGCGGCGGGCCTGCCCAGGTCCAGGTGCTCGCGCAGCGTGTCGCCCGGGTAGAAGGTGCGGAACAGACCGCGGTGCTGGAGCAGCGCCACCGTGCCGTTGACCAGCCGCTCCAGGTCACGGCGCGGCTCGACGGGGATCAGGTGGAAGCCGTCGGTGACGCCGTCCGCGTGCCAGGCGGTGACCAGTTCCGCGAGATCGACCGGGCCGCCCCGGTACAGCGGGCCCCGCGCGGTGGGCCGCGGGCCGCCCCCGCCGTGTCCCGGCTCGGCCGCCCGCTCGCCGTCGCCGAGGTCCACGAGCAGGCTGACCAGGATCCGCAGCGTACGCGGGTCGCGGCCGGAGGCGCGGGCCCGTTCCCTCAACAGGTCGCGTAGGCCGGCGGCCTGGGCCGGGGCCGTGGCCCGCACCAGGGCCACGTCCGCGTACCGGGCGGCGACCGTGAGAGCGTGGTCGTCGGTGGCGTCGACCACGCGGACGGGGTGGCCCTGCGGCGGCCGGGGCACGGTGGCGGGGCCCCGGACCGAGAAGGCGGTGCCGGTGAGGTCGGCCCGGTCCGGCCGGTCCCGGTCCGGGAACCGGCCGGTGGCCGCGTCCCGGATCCCGGCGCCGTCCTCCCGGCTGTCCCACGGCCCGGCCGCCGCGTCGGCGCCCCCGCCCGCCTCCCGCCACGGTGTCTTCGGCGGTCCCGCGTACCGGCGGCCGGACAGCCGGGCCTCCCCCTCGGTGGCCGAGGCGTCGATCCGCCAGCCGGCCCGCCCGCGGCTGACCCGGTCCAGGGCGGCCACGGCGGCCTGCACCCGGAAGGGCTCGGTGTGGGTGGTGGTGACGGTCGGCACCAGCCCGATGCGCCGGGTCGCGGGTGCCAGCCGGGACAGCACGCCGAGCGCGTCGGCCCCGGGCCGGGCGAAGCAGTCGTCCAGCGTCACGAAGTCCAGCCCGCCGCGCTCGGCGAGCAGGGCCAGCTCGGCGCAGGTGCCGGCGTCGGGGGTGCCGGGCTGGTCCACGGCGGCGGCGAGGTGCAGCAGACTGCTCATGCCGGGTGCCTCCGCGGTTCCCGTTCCCCCCGCGACGGCGAGCCGCCGCCCGGGCGCGGCCGGGGGGCCGCCGACGCCGTCCGGACGGCCGGTGCGGTGCCCGGCGCGCCGCCCCCGGTGGCCACGGCCGCCATCCTCACAGCACCTTCGCCAGGAACGTCCGCGTCCGTTCCTCCCGCGGGGCGCCGAGCACCTCCTGCGGCGGCCCCTGCTCGACGATCCTCCCGTCGGCCATGAACACCACCGTGTCGGCGACCTCCCGGGCGAACGCGATCTCGTGCGTGACGACGATCATCGTGCTGCCCCGCGCCGCCAGGTCCCGGATGACGTCGAGGACCTCGCCCACCAGTTCGGGGTCGAGCGCCGACGTCGGCTCGTCGAACAGCAGCAGCTTCGGCTCCAGCGCCAGTGCCCGCGCGATGGCGACCCGCTGCTGCTGCCCGCCGGACAACTGCCGCGGATAGGCGCCGGCCTTGTCCGCGAGCCCGACCCGCTCCAGCAGCCGGCGCGCGTTCTCCAGCGCCTCCTTCCGGGGCCGCCTCAGCGCGGACACCGGCGCCTCGACGACGTTGTCGAGCACGGTGAGGTGCGGGAAGAGGCGGAAGTTCTGGAAGACGAACCCGATCCGGGTGCGCTGGCGGAGCACCTCCCGTTCGGGCAGCTCGTACAGTCGGTCCCCGGCACGCCGGTAGCCCATCAGCGCGCCGTCCACACTGATCTCGCCCCGGTCCACCTTCTCCAGGTGGTTGATGGTGCGCAGCAGCGTGGACTTGCCGGAGCCGGACGGGCCGAGGACTACGGTGACCTCGCCGGCGCGCACCTGGAGGTCGATGCCCCGGAGCACGTCCAGCGGGCCGAAGCTCTTGTGCACCGACCTGATGTCGACCATGACGGTCATGGCGGGTGAGTTCCTTTTCGAGTCGAGGGGTTCAGGCGGCCAGGCGGCCGGCCAGGTCCCGCAGGAGGACCAGCGCCGCCCGGGCGGTGGCGTCGTTCTGCCGGAACGCGGGTCCGCCGGTGCGGGGGCGGGTGAAGGCGCCGGGGGTGCGGGTGTCGGTGTACGGCCCGAGCGCGAAGCGCCGCGGGTGCGGGCGCCCGGCGCCGTCGAGGACGCGGCCGTCGCGGGGGTCGACCCGGAGAAGCCCGTCGGGGGTCGCGGCGGCGCCGTCGGCGTGCAGTTCGCGCAGCAGGCCGTCCCGGGCGCGCCCGACGGTGGGCTCGGGCAGCCGGGCCTCGACCAGCGCCCGGGCCTCGACTGAGAACCCCGGCACGGTGGGGCCGGTGGCCCGGAACACCCCGTCCTCGGCGGTGACGGTCATGCCGGCGCCGACGAACTTCAGCAGCCCGGCCCGGGACAGCGCGAGCATCTGCCGCAGCCGCGGGCCGGGCGGCCCGGACGCCAGGTGGCTGAAGAAACCGTGCCACCAGGGCCCGATGTCGCCGAGCCGCACGAGCTGCCCGTAGACGGAGAGCAGCCCGAGAAAGACGCCCAGGTCCGCGCTGTGCGCGGGGTCGTGACGCCGGTCCAGGTCGGCTTCGACATAGTCCCTGAGCCCCGCCTGGAACTCCTCGTGCGAGGCGTACCGGACGCCGTCCAGCGGGCGGTCGAGCGCGGCGAGGTCGAGCCGGTCGGCCGGGTCCGGTACGGCCGCGGCGACCAGCACCCGCAGCTCGGCGGGGTCGCCGGCCACCGCGTACCTCTTCTCGAATTCGGCCCAGGTCATCGCCGTACGCCCGGGGTGGGCGGTGAACAGCCGGTGGTAGTGGGCGAAGCCCAGCTCCTTCTCGACCAGGGGCCACACATCGCGCCGGAAGTCGAAGCCGCCGGGCCGGGCCAGCAGTTCCGCCACCTCGGTGGGGCCGAGGAAGCGGGGCAGCGGCGGGCGGTCGCCGGTCCAGTCGTAGCCGATCTTGGAGTGGTACGGCACTCCGCGCCGCGAGCCGACGTACAGCACCGGCTCCCGCCCCGAGGGGAGGTACGTCTCCCCCTCGTACCGTCCGCCGCGGCCCTCGGTGAGCAGCACCATCAGGTCGACGAAGGCCAGGCCGAACCCGCGGACGAGGACGGGTTCGCCGGGCGCGAGCGACGAGAGGTCGCTGTCGGCGGTGAAGTCGGGCGGCAGGTGCACCAGGCCGTGCTCGCGGGCGTACTCCGCCAACTCGGCCTGCTCCTCGTCCAGTTCGGTGTCCAGGTGGCCGAGGGTGAGGATCACCAGGTCGGCGAGGAGGGGGCGCGGGCGGCCCTCCAGCCACACCTGCTGCCGGCCCTCGCGCGGCCCGCCGACCCGGAGGGCGCGCCGGGGGTGGTGGTACACGGAGACGTCGGCGGGGAGGTCGGCGAGGGCCCGCTCGTACACCCAGCGCAGATAGCGGCCCTGGACCCGGCGGCCGGCGAAGACGCGGCCGTCGAGCCGGGCCCACTCGTGCAGGGTGGGGCCCTCGCGCACCGGGCCGTCCATCGCCACCGTGTCGTCGGTGAACATGGTGACGTCCTCGGCGTGCGAGTTCATCCACAGCAGCGGCGACTGCTCCTCACGCCAGATGCGTCCGCCGCCCGGCGGATGGGGGTCGACCAGGTGGATGTCGAGGCCCGAACCGGCGGCCAGGGCGGGCGCGTTGGCGGCGAGGCGTTCGAGGATGCCGGTCCCCCGCGGACCGGCTCCGACGATCACCAGTTGCTGTCTCATCGGGCGCTCTCCGTGCCGCGCGCGTAGCGCTTCTCGACGTAGTACTGGCCGACACCCAGCAGCGAGGTGACCACGGCGTACCAGAGGGTGGCGACCATCAGCAGCGGGATCACCTGATAGGTGCGGTGGTAGATCAACTGGGCCGAGAAGAGCAGGTCGTTGACGGCGATGACGCTGACGATCGACGTGCCCTTGAGGGTGCCGATGAGCATGTTCCCGGCCGGCGGCACGATGGCGCGCATCGCCTGCGGCAGCACGATCCGCCACCAGCGCCGCCACCGGCTCAGGCCGAGCGCCTGGGCCGCCTCGATCTGGCCGCGGTCCACGGAGAGGATGCCGCCGCGGACGACCTCGGCGGCGTAGGCGGCCTCGTGCAGCGTGAGGCCGACGACCGCGACGGCCACGGGGCTGAGCAGGTTGACGGTCTTCACGCCGAGGACCTGCGGGTACAGCGCCCCGATGTTGAACCACAGCAGCAGTTGCACCAGGATCGGGATCGACCGGAACAGCCACACGTAGCCCCAGCCGACCGCGCGCAGCACGGGGTTTGCGGAGAGCCGGAACGCGGCGAGCAGGGTGCCGAGGGCGAAGCCGAGGACCATCACCACCGCGGTCAGCCACAGCGTGAGCCACAGCCCGCGCAGGACGGAGTCCGAGGTGAAGTAGTCGGCGACGACGTCCCATTGGAACGCCTTGTTGCGCACGACCGAGTTGACCGCGAGGCCGAGCAGGACGAGGACGGCGACGGCGGCGGCCCACTGCCCGTACCGGCGCTGCGGGACGATCCGCGGGACGTCCGGCTCGGGCAGATCCGGGACCGCGGGGGCTTTGGCGAGGGTGTCGGATGACATGCGAAGGCTCCGTGACGGGGCGAGTCCCCCGCTCGGGCCAGGCCGGGAGTGGGGGAGAGTCGTCGATACGGGGTGGTGCCTTCACACGGACGCGCCATGCGGCGCGCTACGGCCGAGCCCCTCAGCAGGGCCGTGCACCGAGAGTACGGGGGCGTTTCCCTCCGCTGTCAAGGCTGTCCGTACTGTGAGCACTACATCTCAACTCGGTTGACGCGGAACCGAATGCCTGTTCCACTTGGCCCATGCATCCACAGCAGTGGCTGGTCACCCGCTCCCACATCGACTTCGGTCGCGTGTGGTCCTCCTCCTGTTGAGCTGACCCCCTGCGCACACCCGCCCTCACGGCGGGCGCACTCGCGTTCTCCCGCTTCTCCGCCTTCACACGCGCACCCCTCCCCTCGCGTTGTCGCACCCCCTTCGGCTCCAGGAGACCGCTCCCCGATGCGTAAGCCTGCCTATCGCCATTTCATATCTTTTGTCGGCATCACGTCGGCGGCCCTGCTCCTCACGGCCTGCGGTTCCGGATCCGGCGACGCGGGCGGGACGGACGCCTCCGGAGTGGCGGCCAGGTCCGTCAAGGTGCCCACCACGGACGTCGTCTCCGCCGAGAAGAAGGACGAGGCCGCGGCGAAGCTGCTGCCGGCGGGCACCACCGGCCTCACCGTCGCGGTCAGCGTCGGCGGCACCCCGCCCGGCACCACCTACCTCGCCGACGGCACGACCCTCACCGGGCAGGACGTCGACTTCGCCAAGGCGGTCGCCCGGGTGCTGGGCATCGAGCTGAAGCTGGAGCAGGCGAGTTTCGAGGCGATCCTGCCGGCCCTGGACAGTGGCAAGTACGACGTGGGCGCGAGCAACTTCGGCGTCACCGACGAGCGCCGCAGGACCATCGACTTCGTCACCTACATCAACGACGGCCAGGGCTTCGCCACCCGCAAGGACAGCAAGCTCTCGAAGATCACGGAGCTGACGGAGCTGTGCGGCCTGACCGTCGCGACCGCCGCCGGCACGACCTTCGAGGCCACGCTGGAGGAGAACAAGCACGTGTGCGCCGACGCGGGCAAGAAGGCCTACCAGGTGCAGACGTACGGCGAGACGAGCGCGATCTGGTCCTCGCTCCAGCAGGGCCGCAGCGACGTCGTGATGTCCACGATCAACGGGCTGCGCTACGCCGTCGCCCACCAGCAGGGGCTGAAGTTCCTCAACGAGTTCCACCGCCTGGACGTCGGCTTCGCGTTCAAGAAGGGCACCGCGCTGGCCCCGGCCTTCCGGGCGGCGGTGAACAAGCTGCTCGCGGACGGCACCTACGACCGGATCCTCAAGAAGTGGGACACGACGGGCTCCGCGATCGACAGGTCGCGGATCTCCCCTCCGGAACTGAAGAACTAGGGAAGCGGGACCTCCGGTCCCCCGTCGCACCCGAGCCCCTGGCGAAGCCGGCCGAACGGCCCCGGCCCCGCCGGGGGCTCGGCGCGTCCCGGCCCCGGCTCCGCCTGAGGCTCCGTCAGGGCGGATATGAGCAGCCCGTCATAACGTGTCACGATCCCCGGGACCGGCCGTGGTCACGGCGGCGCGCGGGCCCGGGTCCGCGCGCCGGAGCGCCGGGTGCGCCGTCCGCATTACGCACACGCGGTCTGCCGGTTTCGCCCGTAGTGTGGTAAGACGTTGGGGTTCACCCATACGCACTGTGCATCACCCGTCCGCCGTGAACCATCATATTTCACTCTCAGTCAGCACCCGTATGAGTCCGGCCCCTTGGGGCACAAGGACTCTCGACGGATCTGCTGTGCACCAGTACCGTCACAAACCCCCCGCGCGGCGTCTATCCACTTGGCGCACCGTCCGCATCATGGATGACCATAGGGATACGGAAAGCAAGAAAGAACGCTGTGAGAGGAGGCGTCCATGGGATCGGTACGCAAGGCGAGTGCGTGGCTCGGCCTCGTCGACGACAACGATGACGAGCGCTACTACGACGACGACTACTCCGAGGGCTCCGAGTCCGGGGACGCCTGGGTCACCGACCCGCGCGTGAAGGTGGCCACGGACACGGCCGAGGAGAGGGACCGCAGAATCGGCACGGTCACCCCGGACAGCTTCCGGGACGCCCGCGCCATCGGCGAGCTGTTCCGGGACGGTGTCCCGGTCATCATGAACCTCACCAACATGGAGCCCGGTGACGCCAAGCGCGTCGTGGACTTCGCGGCGGGGCTCATCTTCGGGCTGCGCGGTTCGATCGACCGTGTCTCCAACCGGGTGTTCCTGCTGACCCCCGCCGACACCGAGATCATCAGCGGTGAGGCGTCCTCGCACCGCTCCGACGGCTTCTTCAACCAGAGCTGAGGCGGGGCCGCTCCCGGCCCCGCCCCGACGGGGCTCACCGGAAGGCGTCGAGCCCGGTGAGCGCCTTGCCCAGCACGAGCTGGTGCATCTCGACGGTGCCCTCGTAGGTGAGCACCGATTCCAGGTTGGTCGCGTGCCGCATCACGGGGTATTCGAGGGAGATCCCGTTGGCACCGAGGATCGTCCGGGCCGTACGGCAGATGTCGATGGCCTCGCGGACGTTGTTGAGCTTGCCGAAGCTGACCTGCTCGGGACGCAGGCGGCCGGCGTCCATCCGCCGCCCCAGATGGTGGGCGAGCAGGATGCCCTTGTGCAGTTCGACCGCCATGTCGGCGAGTTTGGCCTGGGTCAACTGGAAGCCGCCGATGGGCCGGCCGAACTGCTCCCGCGTCCGCGCGTACTCCACGGCCGCCTCGAAGCTGCTGCGGGCCGCGCCCATCGCGCCCCAGACGATGCCGTAGCGGGCGTGCGACAGACAGCTGAGCGGTCCGCGCAGTCCGGTGACCTCGGGCAGCACCGCCGTGGCGGGCAGTCGTACGTCGTCGAGGACGAGTTCGCTGGTGACGGAGGCGCGCAGGGACCACTTGTGCCTGATCTCGGGCGCGGAGAAGCCGGGACTGTCCGTGGGCACGACGAATCCGCGGATGCCGTCCTCCGTCTGCGCCCACACGACGGCGACCCCGGCCACGGACCCGTTGGTGATCCACATCTTGCGGCCGTTGAGCACCCAGTCCCCGCCGTCCCGCTTGGCGTGGGTGCGCATGGCGGCGGGGTCGGAGCCGTGGTCGGGCTCGGTCAGCCCGAAGCAGCCGATCACCTCACCCGCGGCCATCCGGGGCAGCCACTGCTGCTTCTGCTCCTCGCTGCCGAACCGGTGGATGGCGTACATGGCGAGCGAGCCCTGCACCGAGACCAGGGAGCGGATGCCCGAGTCGGCCGCCTCCAGCTCCAGACAGGCCAGCCCGTACTGCACGGCGCTCGCGCCCGCGCATCCGTACCCGGTGAGGGACATGCCGAGCGCGCCGAGCGCGCCGAGTTCGCGGGCGAGGTCCCGGATCACGGGCAGCTCGCCCTTCTCGTACCAGTCGGCGACGTACGGCAGCACCCGGTCGGCCGCCCAGCCGCGGACGGTGTCCCGGACGGCCAGGTCCTCCGGCTCCAGCAGGTCGTCGATCCCGAGCGGGTCGGCGGGGTCGAACGGGGGCAGCTTGGCGGACGCGGACATGGAACACCCTCCGGGACATGGATCCGGGACATGGGAACGGAGTAAAACTAGCAGCGCTAGTCACGGCTCTCCGGCCGACGTTACGGTGCGGTGTCCCGCACGTCCAGAGCGGCTCAGGCGGAGACCCGTGGCCGGCCGGCCGCCGCCTCCCGCGGTGCCGGCACCTCGGCCCCGGTTCCGTCCGGCCCCTCGTCGCACTGCATGGTCCGCGGCAGCCGCAGGGCCATCAGCGCGCCCAGCAGCAGCAGGCCCGCGCTCACCAGCAGGGTCACATGCAGCCCGTGCACGAAGGAGTCCCGCGCCGCCCGGCGCAGCGCGGCCCCCGCGGGCCCGCCGAGCCGTCCGGCGACCTCGTACGCCTCGCCGAGGGAGTGTCCCGCCGCGTCCGAGGCGCCCCGCGGCACGCCCGGCACCGACCGCAGCGCCGGGGCGTAGGCCGCGTTCATCACGCTGCCCAGCAGCGCGATGCCCATGCCTGCACCGAGCTGGTACGACGTCTCACCGATCGCCGCCGCGCCGCCGGCCCGGTCGGCCGGGGCCTCGCTGAGCATCGACTCGTACGCGCCGAACAGCGTGGTCTCCAGACCGAAGCCCAGCAGCACGAAGCCGGCCAGCAGCAGCGGCGGATCGTCGGCGCCGCCCATCACGGTCAGGGTCAGCACGGCCACCGCCGTCAGGCAGAAGCCCGAGGACACCGTCCGGCGCGGCCCGAAACGGCGCAGCATGCGCGCGCCCGCCAGCCCCGCCGCCATCGCGGCGACGGTCAGGGGCAGCAGCCTGAGGCCGGTCTCCAGCGGCGACAGGCCCAGCACCAGTTGCAGGTACTGGGCGGCGATCAGCTCCAGGCCGACCAGCGCGAGCATGGCCAGCACGATGCAGCCCACCGAGGTGCTGAACGCGGGCCGGCGGAACATGCGCAGGTCCACCAGGGGGTACGGGAGCCGTCGCTGACGCCGTACGAAGAGCAGGAGGAGACCCGCGCCGGTCAGCAGTGGCAGCGCGGTGAAGGGACTCGCCACCGCCTCCCCGCCGCCGAGCCGCTGCACGGCGAGGACGACACCGAAGAGACCGGCCGCCGCCGTCAGCGCGCCGGTCACGTCCCAGGGGCCGTCGCGCTCCCCCCGCGACTCGGGCAGCAGGAGCCGGCCCACCGGGAGGCTGACCAGCATCAGCGGGATGTTGACCAGGAAGACCGCGCCCCACCAGAAGTGTTCGAGGAGGAAGCCGCCGAGCAGCGGTCCGACCGCCGCGCCGACCGCCGCCACCGCGCTCCAGATGCCGATGGCGAGGGCGCGCTCGCGCCGGTCGGGGAAGGCCTGGCGCAGGATCGACAGGGTCGCGGGCATGATCATGGCACCGCCGACGCCGAGCAGCGCGCGGGCCACGATGAGCATCTCGGCGGTCCCCGAGAACGCGGCCACGGCCGAGGCCACGCCGAACAGGGCGTAGCCGAGCAGCAGGACGCGTCTGCGGCCGACCCGGTCGCCGAGGGTGCCGAAGAGGATCAGCAGCGCGGCGCAGACCAGTGGATAGGCGTCGACGATCCAGAGCAGTTCCACGGCCCCGGGCCGGAGGTCCTCGGTGACGGCGGGAACCGCCACGTGCAGCACCGTGGCGTCGAGGGCGACGAGCAGCAGGCTGGCACAGAGGACGACGAGGACGACCCAGCGGTGGGCATCCGCCCCGGGCGCCCGACGGCGCGGCCCTGCGGCAGCCGTGGTCGTCCCGGACATGTAGGTACCTCCCAGATGATCCCTCGTGCGGGGCGGACCGGCAGGGTGGGGACTCCCTGTGGTACGGCCGGGGAGGAGCGGTGTCCCCGGCCCGCGCGGACCCGTGCGAGTGACTCGTCAGCGTACGCGAGTTCGCCGCGCGGCCACGTGGCGGACATCTCACACGCGCGACGGGACCCGTGTGGCGTACGCCACGCCTCCTTCTCCTGACCGCGCCCCGGCGACCGGTGCGGTTCCGGGTGCGGTCGATAATCGAGCCCGTGACCGATCTCGCCGCGCGCGCAGCCGCGCCCCCCGCCTCCCTCCTGCGCCGGGCGGCCCCCGCCGTCCTGGGCTACGCGGCGGTGCGCGCCCTCGGGCTGGCCGTGCTGGCGGTGTGGAGCGCCGCGCGCGACAGGAGCGCGTACACCCTGCTGACCGCGCGCTGGGACTCGCTCTGGTACGCCCGGGTCGCGGAACGGGGGTACGGCTACGAGGTGCGGCTGCCGAACGGGGACGTCCACTCCGACCTGGCGTTCTTCCCGCTGCTGCCGTGGCTGGAGCGGCTGCTGCACGCGCTCGCCCCGCTGTCGTACGCGGACGCCGGCTTCGTGGTGAGCCTGCTGGCGTCCCTGGCCGCGGCGGCCGGGATCTTCGCGGTCGCCGACCGGGCGTACGGGTCCCGGACCGGGGTCTGTGCGGTGCTGCTGTGGGCGGTGCTGCCGGTCGGGGCCGTGCAGTCGATGGCGTACAGCGAGTCGCTGTTCACGGCGCTGGCGGCCTGGGCGCTGTACGCGGTCCTGGACGGGCGGTGGCTGACCGCGGGCGTGCTCGCCGGGCTGGCGGGGCTGACCCGGCCGGTGGGGGTGGCGGTGGTCGCCGCGGTGTGGGTGGTGGGCGTGGTCTCGTTCGTGCGAGCGCGCGGCGCGATGCGCGCGCCGGGTGCGTCGACGGTCCCGCGAGCCCTGGCGCGCACGCCGGGCGGGCGAGGCGGCCTCCACGCCCAGGCGCGCACACCGGGCGCGCCGACGGACACCCCCGCCCGCTCGCCCGCCGGCCCTGTCGGCGCACCATCCACCTCGTGCGCCCCCGCCCGGCGCCGCGCGCTCGGCATGCTGATCGCTCCGCTCGGTGCCGCCGGTTACGTCCTCTGGGTAGGGCGGCGCACGGGCGGGGGGCCGCTCGGGTACCTGGACGTCCAGGCGGGGTGGCGCAACGGGTTCGACGGCGGCTACGCCTTCGCCCGCTTCGTGGGCGACAAGTTCACGTCATTCCCGTCGGCCCTCGCCGGCCTCGCCCTGATCACCGGCGTCGCCCTGCTGATCTGGCTGTACGTCAGCGGCGTCCGCGCGCGTCAGCCTGTCGCGCTGCTGGTGTACACGGGGGTCGTCCTCGCCCTCGCCCTGTGCGCGTCGAGCTACTTCGGCTCCAAGCCCCGGCTGCTGATGCCCGCCTTCCCGGTGCTGCTGCCGCTCGCCTGCGCCCTGGCCCGGTCGCGCACCTCCCGAGCCGCCCTGGTCACGGCGGGGTTGGCGGTGGCGGCGGCGGTCTACGGCGCGTTCTGGCTGAACGGCTCCGGTCCGCCGTGACCGGCCCCGGCGCCCCCGATGACGCCCGGGAGAAATCCGCGCCAGGACCGGGTTAACGCATTCATAAGCGCCATATAAACAACACCCGGCATGATCAAAGGAATTGGCGCGGGTGGCCTCGCACGATTGCGGAATCCCGGGAATTCGGGCCGCCCTTGAGAGGTTTGCCACATCACATCGTCATCACAAAGCCGCTGTTTCGACCGGGGACACAGCTCACTCGCTGTAACGTCGATTGGGTGCGTACCGAACGAAACCTCATCCGGCGTCTGGACCGGGTGTTCACCAGACTGGACCGTGAGCCCGAACGACCGGCTCACATCGATGTGCCGAGGATGAGCCGGCACCGGGTCGTCCTGTTCTCCGCGACCCTGGCTTTCTACCTGGCGATCGTGTGGGCCGTGGTGACCACCTCCTGGCTGGTCCGGCTGGACTGGCAGGTCATGTTCTTCCGGCCGTACCAGCAGTGGCCGCAGATCCACGCCTTCCTCGACTACTACGTGGTGCTCGGCCAGCGCGGCCCCACCGCGGTGATGGTCGCGGCCTGGCTCGGCTGGCGCTCCTGGCGGCAGCACACACTCCGCCCGCTGCTGACCCTGGCCGCCTCGCTGCTGCTGCTGAACATCACGGTCGGCGCCGCCAAGCTCGGCATGGGGCGGCTCGGTCCGCACTACGCCACCGTGATCGGCTCCAACGAGATGGGCCTCGGCGGCGATATATTCCCCAGCGGCCACACCGCCAACGCGGTCGTGACCTGGGGAATCCTGGCGTATCTGGCCTCCACCCCGAGAGCGCGCCGCTGGCTGTCGGCCCTCTCGGCGGTCACCTCGCTCGGCGTCGGCCTCACCACCGTCTACCTCGGTACGCACTGGCTGAGCGACGTGCTCCTCGGCTGGGCCGCGGGCCTGCTGATCCTGCTCGCCCTGCCCTGGTTCGAGCCGCTGATCGCCCAGGCCGAGCTGTGGCTCTTCGTCCTGCGCGACCGTCTGCGCGCCCGCGGCGGCCTGCCCGCGCCGGAACCGGCCGTCCCGGTCCGGCCGGTGGCGCTCCGGCCGCGCGGCACCGCGGCGGAGCCGGCGCCGGTCCGCGAGCCGGTCTCCGCGACCCGGGCCTCCAGGGGTCCGGCCCACCTGGCCCCTGGGCCGCACACGGCCCGTTCGGAACGCACCCCGGTCACCCCGGTGGGCAGCCGCCGCCCGCCGCACTCCGACCGTCTCCCCCGCGGTACGTCCCAGCCGGCCCGCCCACTGACAGGCGGCTGACGGCGGGAACGGCGCCGGGGTCCGGTACGCACCACCACCCCGCGCCACGGCGAAGGCCCCGCTCCTCCCCGGGGAGGAGCGGGGCCTTCGCCGTGTCGGTGTCCGTGTCCCCGGCCGGGGGTCAGCCCTTCCAGGCGCGGGCCACCCGGCCGTCCCGCACCTCGAAGTTCAGCCGGCCCGCACGGTACTCCATGGTGATGACCGTGCCCGGCGGCAGCGACCGTACCGACGGCCAGCCGCGCTCCCGGGCGAGCCGCTCGGCCTGTGGGGCGTCGAGACCGACGTACCCGTCCGGACTGTCCTGGGGCTCCGCTGGCGGAGTGGGAATCGGTGCCATGCCGCCACGCTAGGCCGCATACGGCGATGACGGAAGCGGGCACAGCGGGGTAAGAGCCGTATCCGGTTCCGGTCACACCTTCGTCACAGCCTCCCGGCCCGGTTTCAGCCATCCTGACATCCGCTGACATCGCTGCCTGCCATCACCCGAACGAGGGTTTCCGTTCGGCCTATCGGGGTAATCGAGCGCAATTCACGCGTGTCGGCGAACCGTTTGGAATTACCCGGCGGAAAGTGCCCCGGTGGAGATCGGGGCGGGCCCGCGCCGCGATTCCCCCCGCAATCCCGTGCGGTGCCACGGGAGCTGACGCCGCATACGAGATTTCACGGATTCAGCACACAACCGCCGTACGCCCCGTGCCGGGCACACGGCCCGGGGCGCGGCGGGACGGCGGCCCGCGGGGCACGCGCGCCGCGTGCCGCGGCGGGCCCGGGCGCGACGACGCGAAGGGGCGAGCGAGCGATGGGGACCGAGGTCGCGGGGACGACGGCACGGCCGGTGCGCAGCGGCCGGGGCGGCCGGCTGCTCGTCGAGTGGCTCATCACCACCGACCACAAGAGGATCGGGCATCTGTACCTGATCACGGGGTTCTGCTTCTTCCTGGCCGGCGGGGTCATGGCCCTGCTGATGCGCGCCGAACTCGCCCGGCCGGGACTCCAGCTCATGAGCAGCGAGCAGTACAACCAGTTGTTCACGCTGCACGGCACGATCATGCTGCTGCTGTTCGCCACCCCGAGCTTCGCCGGCTTCGCCAACGAGCTGATGCCGTTGCAGATCGGCGCGCCGGACGTGGCGTTCCCCCGGCTGAACATGCTGTCGTACTGGCTCTTCACGTTCGGCGGGCTGATCGTGATGGGCTCGCTGCTGGTGCCGGACGGGCCGGCCGACTTCGGCTGGTTCGCCTACGCGCCGCTCAACGACTCCGCCCACTCCCCCGGCCTCGGCCCGGATCTGTGGATCATGGGGCTGGCGCTGTCCGGCTTCGGGACGATCCTCGGCGCGGTCAACTTCATCACCACCATCATCGGGATGCGCGCCCCCGGGATGACGATGTTCCGGATGCCGATCTTCACCTGGAACACGCTGTTCACGTCGATCCTGATCCTGCTGGCCTTCCCGGTGCTGGCGGCGGCGCTGCTGGTGCTGGAGGCGGACCGGCGGTTCGGCGCCCGGGTGTTCGAGGCGGCCAACGGGGGCGCGCTGCTGTGGCAGCACCTGTTCTGGTTCTTCGGGCACCCCGAGGTGTACATCATCGCGCTGCCGTTCTTCGGGATCGTCACGGAGATCATCCCGGTGTTCAGCCGCAAGCCGGTCTTCGGATATCTGACGCTGGTCGGCGCCACCATGACGATCACCGGGCTGTCGGTGGTGGTGTGGGCGCACCACATGTTCGCCACCGGCGCGGTGCTGCTGCCGTTCTTCTCGCTCACGTCGTTCCTGATCGCGGTGCCGACGGGCGTGAAGTTCTTCAACTGGACCGGCACGATGATCAAGGGCTCGCTGTCCTTCGAGACGCCGATGCTGTGGACGCTGGGCTTCCTGGCGACCTTCCTGTTCGGCGGGCTGTCCGGGGTGATCCTGGCGTCGCCGCCGCTGGACTTCCACGTCACGGACTCGTACTTCGTGGTCGCCCACTTCCACTACGTCGTCTTCGGCACGGTCGTCTTCGCGGTCTTCGGCGGCTTCTTCTTCTGGTGGCCGAAGTTCACCGGCAGGATGCTCGACGAGCGGCTCGGGAAGATCCAGTTCTGGACCCTGTTCATCGGCTTCCACACCACCTTCCTCGTGCAGCACTGGCTGGGCGCCGAGGGCATGCCCCGCAGGTACGCCGACTACCTGGCGGCCGACGGCTTCACGGCGCTCAACACGGTCTCCACGATCGGCGCGTTCCTGCTGGGCGTGTCCACGCTGCCGTTCCTCTACAACGTCTGGACGACGGCCGTGCACGGCGCGAAGGTCGAGACGGACGACCCCTGGGGGTACGGCCGTTCCCTGGAGTGGGCGACCTCCTGCCCGCCGCCCCGGCACAACTTCGTCACCCTGCCCCGGATCCGCTCGGAGTCCCCGGCGTTCGACCTGCACCACCCGGAGTACGCGGGCCAGGCTCCGCAACCCGAGCCCGAGCGGCACCAAGCCGGTCGCTGATCCTCTCGACCGCCCCGGCCGGCTCCAGGGGCGCCGGGGCCGCCGGTGGACGCGGACAGCCGCTGCCCTCGTCGGTACAGCGGCTGCCTGCCGTGAGCGGCCCGGGGCTCAGAACCCGGGGCTCAGGACACGGGGGCTCAGAGCGCGAGGTGCTGGCCGGGCACGATCAGGTCGGCATCGGCGCCGATGACGGCCCTGTTGGCGGCGTAGAGCCGCTGCCAGCTGGTTCCGTACCGGGCGGCGATGATGCTCAGGGTGTCGCCCTCGCGGACCGTGTAGGCCCCGCGGGACGCGCTGCGGTTGGTGGTGGCCGCCGGGCGTTCCGGCGTCGCGGCCGGGGCGGACGGCGTCGTCGCGCTCCTCGGTGTCGCGGTGTTCCGGGCCGGGCTGTTGTTCCCGGTCGAGCTGTTCCCGGTCGCGCTGCTGTGGGACGCGCTGTTCCCGGAGGACGTGCCGGAGGCGGACGCCGGGGCGGCGCCGGCGGCTCCGGCGCGGGCCGAGCAGACCGGCCAGGCGCCCCAGCCCTGAGCGCCCTGGACCTTGGTGGCGACGGTGATCTGCGCGCTTCTGGAGGCCTGGTCGGCCGTCGGGGCGTAGGCGGTGCCGCCGTACGCGCGCCAGGTGCCGGCGGAGAACTGGAGCCCGCCGTAGTAACCGTTGCCGGTGTTGATGTGCCAGTTGCCGCCGCTCTCGCACTGGGCGATGCGGTCCCACACCCCGTTGTCCGCCGCGGCGGCGTTGCCGGTCGCGGCCAGCAGCCCCAGCGGGGCCAGCAGGGCGGCTCCGGCCAGCGCGGCCGTCGTGCGGCCCTTGCGGGCGCTGCCGGGGCGGTCGGTGTTGCGGGTGGTATCAGCACAGTCGGACATGTGGTTCCCTCTCCACGAACCCGGGCTCCCCCGGACGGAGCGCGTCTTGCCGCGTATGGCCGCGGTTCGTCGCGCCCGCCCCGTCCGCCGCCGCCGGAGCGGCGGTCGTGCTCTGCCTGATGCCGGCCGGCGGACGTACCCGAGCGGTGCTCGATGCACACGGCGGAGGAATGTAGAGAGGGCGGGCCACCGGAATCAACCAACTCACCGTCGCACCAGGCCAATTGGCCGTTACCAGAGGTAGCGGCGATTTCCGGACACCCACCTCATCCCCTTATGTCCGGACGAGTCGACCACGGGGCCGAACGACCTGTGACCCACCTCACCCGATCAAGACCTCTCGTGCGACGCATCAACTACACACAGCAATCATTCACATACCCATCGTGAGCGTATGCGGCAGGCGGTTCGAACCGGTGCTCTCCGGGGCGTGACCCCCACCACAGGACGCCCGTTGTCTTCTTCATGAGCCCGGAACCCCGGGGCTCATCGGCCGGGAGCCACCCGGCCGATCCCCGCACCGCATTCCGAGGGAGCCACCCGTGCCGCGCATGCTCGACGTCAGTGACGACGTACGCGCCGAGATCGGTGACGAAGAAGCCGACCGGCTGCTCGCCGGAGAGAACGCCCCGGGCAGTTACGACTGCACGTCATGCCGCACCCCGGGCGACTCCAAGCAGGAGCGCACCAGCACCGTCCTGTTCGTCGGCGACGAGACCGCCGTCCTCGCCTTCGCCCACGCCGGCTGCCTGCCCTCGCAGGTCGTCCAGGTCACCGAGGAGCAGTTGCAGGGAGCCGTCCGGTCCATCGGCGCCGCGGGTGAGATGGCCGGTGCCGACGCCGCCGGCGCGCCGCACGTGACCGTCCCCGAGCAGGCGGTGCTGGGTGTGACCAGCGGACTGGTACTGGTCGACGGGGAGTTGCACCCCGCGCTCGTCGTCGAGCCGACCTCGGCGATCGCGCGTCCGGGCACCACCGGGACCGGTGACGCATTCCTCCCGCTCCTCGTCGAGCAGGGCTTCACGCCGGTGACCGAGCTGGCGTCCGTCCCGCCGGTGCTGCACGGCTGGTCCGTCCTGCTGGCCGTGGGACAACTGCACGCGGTGCTCCAGCCGTCGCTCAACGGGGGCCAGCCGGTGGCCTGGTGGCAGGCGCACCAGCCGCTCCAGGTGACCGAGAGCTGGCGGGCCGCCGCCAACAAGCACCAGCAGGCGCTTCTGTTCGCGGCGCCGGTGGGGTCGATCGGGCGCCAGCCCCGGGAGGACCTGCTGCGCGGCGCGCTGGACAGGGCCGCCGCCCACGGCAGGCTGGTCGCCGCGGCGCTCCCCCTCGCCGGTACCTGAGGGCTGCCCGGACAGCCGCACGACCGCGCCGGCCGCATCCCTTTGCACGTCCGGTCGTTTGGACATACGTGCACGCATACGACACTCCTCCCCGCCGGTCCTTCTCCTCCGTGCCGTCCCCCCGGACGGGCCACGAACCGTCCGGCGGATCTTCGGCCACGCCGATCTACGACTCGCTCTACGCGGAGTGGGTCAGGACCTTCCGCACGCTCCCGGGGGACCGCAGCGGTGAGGAGGGGCTGAGGTTCAGTGCCTTCGGCGACTTCCCGGACGGCACGGACGGGTACGGCGGTCACCGGGCCGGGTCCTTCAGCAGCTCCTACAGCGCCTACAGCGCGGGGGCCTACAGCGCCCGGCAGCAGTCGCAGTGGCAGCGGGTCGGCACGCTCGGGCGGCAGCAGGACACCACCACGCACTACGTCCCGGCGGCCCTGCCGCCGGGACCGCGCCGGGGCGTGTGACGGACGCGGGCACGGCGAAGGGCGCCCCCTGGAGAGCCAGGGAGCGCCCTTCGCGGCGTACCGCCGTCACTTCTTCTTCGCGCCGCGCTTCTCGCGCACCCGCACCGAGAGGTGGATCGGGGTGCCCTCGAAGCCGAACTGCTCGCGCAGGCGGCGTTCGATGAAGCGCCGGTAACCCGCCTCGATGAAGCCCGAGGCGAAGAGCACGAACCGCGGCGGCTTGGTGCCGGCCTGGGTGCCGAAGAGGATGCGCGGCTGCTTGCCACCCCGGACGGGGTGCGGATGGGCCGAGACAAGCTCGCCGAGGAAGGCGTTCAGGCGGCCCGTCGGGACGCGCGTCTCCCAGCCCGCCAGCGCCGTCTCGATCGCCGGGACCAGCTTCTCCATGTGCCGGCCGGTGCGGGCCGAGACGTTGACCCGGGGCGCCCAGGCGACCTGGGCCAGCTCCGTCTCGATCTCCCGCTCCAGGTAGTAGCGGCGCTCCTCGTCCAGGGTGTCCCACTTGTTGAAGGCGAGGACGATCGCGCGTCCCGCATCGACGGCCATGGTGACGATGCGCTGGTCCTGGACCGAGATGTTCTCGGAGGCGTCGATCAGGATGACCGCGACCTCGGCCTTCTCCACGGCGGCGGCCGTACGCAGCGAGGCGTAGTAGTCGGCGCCCTGCTGGAGGTGGACCCGCTTGCGGATGCCCGCCGTGTCGACGAACTTCCAGGTGACGCCGCCCAGCTTGATCAGCTCGTCGACCGGGTCGCGGGTGGTGCCCGCCAGTTCGTTGACGACGACGCGCTCCTCCCCGGCCACCTTGTTCAGCAGCGAGGACTTGCCGACGTTCGGGCGGCCGATGAGCGCGATGCGGCGCGGACCGCCGACGGCGGTGCCGAAGGTCTGCTCGGGCGCCTCCGGCAGCGCCTCCAGGACGGCGTCCAGCATGTCGCCGGTGCCGCGGCCGTGCAGGGCGGAGACCGGGTGCGGCTCGCCGAGGCCGAGCGACCACAGGTAGGTCGCGTCCGCCTCGGCGCTCGGGCCGTCGACCTTGTTGGCGCACAGCACGACCGGCTTGCCCGCCTTGCGCAGCAGCCGGACGACCGCCTGGTCGGTGTCGGTCGCGCCGACCTTGGCGTCGACGACGAAGACGACCGCGTCGGCCGCATCGATCGCGTACTCGGCCTGCGCTGCCACGGAGGCGTCGATGCCGAGGACGTCCTGCTCCCAGCCGCCGGTGTCGACCACCTTGAAGCGGCGGCCGGCCCACTCGGCCTCGTAGGTGACACGGTCGCGGGTGACGCCCGGCTTGTCCTCGACGACCGCCTCGCGACGGCCGATGATCCGGTTCACCAGGGTCGACTTGCCGACATTGGGGCGGCCGACGACGGCGAGCACGGGCAGCGGGCCGTGGCCCGCCGCCTCGATGGCGCCCTCGACGTCCTCGATGTCGAAGCCCTCTTCCGCGGCGAGCTGCATGAACTCCGCGTACTCGGCGTCGCCGAGAGCCCCGTGCTCGTACTCGTGCGCGGCCGAGCCGTCGGGCTGGATGTCGTCGTTCATGAAGTCCGTACCTCGTCGTTCATTCGTGGTGATCGGTGGAGCGGCCCTCCTGGGCTGATCCACTACTCAAGTGTCGCCTAGCGCCCGGTCAGGCGCCTGGCGTTTTCCAGGTGGCTGGTGAGCTGCTTGCGGATCCGTTCCGTCGCCTCGTCCAGCGCGCCGCGCGTGCACCGCCCGGTGCCGTCGCCCGCGTCGAACGGGTCACCGAAGACGACGTCGACCCGGGAGCGCAGCGGGGGCAGCGCCTTGACCAGTCGTCCGCGCCGCTCGGAGCTGCCCAGGACGGCGACGGGCACGATCGGCGCCCCGCCGCGGACCGCGAAATAGGCCAGCCCGGCGCGCAGCGCGGCGAAGTCGCCCTCCCCCCGGGTGCCCTCCGGGAAGATGCCCAGCACTCCCCCGGCCGCCAGCACGCCGAGGGCCCGGGTGATCGCGCCGCGGTCGGCGATGGCGCGGTCCACCTTCAACTGGCCGATCCCGGTCAGGAAGGGGTCCAGCGGGCCGATGAACGCCTCTTTTTTGATCAGGAAGTGCGTCGGCCGGGGCGCCACGCCCATGACCATGGGGCCGTCGACGTTGTGGGAGTGGTTCACCGCGAAGATCACCGGACCCGTCGCGGGCACCTTCCAGGCGCCGAGCACCCGCGGCCGGAACAGCCCGTACATGAGGCCGACGCCGATGCGCCGCCCGATCTCGGCGCCCCGCTCCGACGGTACCGGGGGACGGCTCACTTCCCGGCCCGCTTCCCCTCGACCAGGGTGACGACGCACTCGATGACCTGCGCGAGGGTCAGCTCGGTGGTGTCCACCTCGACCGCGTCGTCGGCCTTGGCCAGCGGCGAGGTCTTGCGGCTGGAGTCGGCCGCGTCCCGCTTGATCAGGGCCTCGCGGGTGGCGTGGACGTCGGCGTTCCTCAGCTCACCGCTGCGGCGGGCCGCACGGGCCTCCGGGGAGGCGGTGAGGAAGATCTTCAGGTCGGCGTCCGGCAGGACGGTCGTACCTATGTCCCGGCCCTCGACCACGATGCCGTGCTCCGCGGCGGCGGCCAGCGAGCGCTGGAGCTCGGTGATCCGGGCGCGCACCTCGGGGACCGCGCTGACCGCGCTGACCTTGGAGGTGACCTCCTGGGTGCGGATCGGGCCGGCCACGTCGACGCCGTCGACCGTGATGGTCGGGTGCGCCGGGTCGGTGCCGGAGACGATCTCCGGCTTGCCCGCGACGGCGGCGACGGCGGTGGGGTCCGCCAGGTCGACGTCGTTGTTCACCATCCACCAGGTGATCGCCCGGTACTGGGCGCCGGTGTCCAGGTAGCTCAGGCCGAGCTGCGCGGCCACGGCCTTCGACGTGCTCGACTTGCCCGTGCCGGACGGACCGTCGATCGCGACGATCACGGGCTTGGCGGTCGGGGCGGCGCCGTTTTCCACGGGAGGGCACCTTCCTGGTGAAGGGTGGTGGGCGGGGGCGGGACGCGAGGGCGCCCCGCACAAGGTTACTGGCTCGCGGCAGGCGCCCTCACCGGGCTTCACTGCCGCAGGGCCCAGCCCCGCTCGCTCAGTGCCTCCTTCAGCGTCGCCGCCGCCTTCGGCTCGACCATGAGCTGGACCAGGCCGGCCTGCTGTCCCGTCGCGTGCTCGATGCGCACGTCCTCGACGTTGACCCCGGCCCGTCCCGCGTCCGCGAAGATCCGGGCTAGCTGGCCGGGCTGGTCGTCGATGAGGACGACCACGCTCTCGTACACGCGGGGCGCGCTGCCGTGCTTGCCGGGCACCCGCACCTGGCCGGCGTTCCCCCGGCGCAGCACGTCCTCGATGCCGGCGCCGCCCGAGCGCCGCTTGTCGTCGTCGCCGGACTGGAGGGCGCGCAGCGCCTGAACGGTCTCACCGAGGTCGGCGGCGACGTCGGAGAGCAGGTCGGCGACGGGGCCGGGGTTCGCGGAGAGGATGTCGATCCACATGCGCGGGTCGGAGGCGGCGATCCGGGTGACGTCCCGGATGCCCTGCCCGCACAGCCGTACGGCGGCCTCCTCGGCGTGCTCCAGGCGCGCGGCGACCATGCTGGACACCAGGTGGGGCATGTGGGAGACGAGGGCGACGGCGCGGTCGTGGGCGTCGGCGTCCATGACGACCGGGACGGCCCGGCAGTACGAGACCAGTTCCAGGGCGAGGTTCAGCACCTCGGTGTCGGTGTCCCGGGTCGGGGTGAGCACCCAGGGCCGGCCCTCGAAGAGGTCGGCGGTCGCGGCGAGCGGGCCGGACTTCTCCCTGCCGGACATGGGGTGGGTGCCGAGGTACGTCGTGAGGTCCAGGCCGGACGCCTCCAGCTCGCGGCGGGGGCCGCCCTTGACGCTGGCGACGTCCAGGTAGCCGCGGGCCACGCCGCGGCGCATGGCGTCGGCGAGCACCCGGGCCACGTGGGCGGGCGGGGCGGCCACGATCGCCACGTCGACCGGGCCCTCGGGCGCCTCGTCGGTGCCGGCGCCCAGCGCGGCGGCCGTACGGGCCTGGTCGGGGTCGTGGTCGGCGAGGTGGACGGTGACACCGCGCCGGACGAGGGCCAGGGCGGCGGAGGTACCGATGAGACCGGTGCCGATGACGAGTGCGGTCCTCACTGGGCGATGTCCTTGCGCAGGCCGGCCGCGGCGCCGAGGTAGACGTGGGCGATGCCGGCGCGGGGCGTGTCCGACTCGACGTGGGCGAGGATCCGCACGACGCGGGGCATGGCGCCCTCGACGTCCAGTTCCTGGGCGCAGATCAGCGGGACGTCCACGAGGCCGAGCCCGCGGGCGGCGGCGGCCGGGAAGTCGCTGTGCAGGTCGGGGGTGGCCGTGAACCAGATGCTGATGAGGTCGTCGGCGGTCAGCCCGTTCCGCTCCAGGACGGCGGTGAGCAGGGCTCCGACCTGCTCCTCCATGTGTCCGGCCTCGTCGCGCTCCAGCTGGACGGCCCCCCGGACCGCTCGTACCGCCACGGTGCTGCTCCTCGCTGACATACGTGTGTGTTCTTGGTCCGTCCAGCGTAGTCAGCCCGCGCGGGGCGGGCGTGCGCCGCCCGGTCACTGAGACGATGCGCTCGTACCGCTGTCTACCGTTTTGACGTCCTGCAGGGAGGCGTGACATGACCCAGCCCTCGACCCGGCGCACGGTTCTGGCGACGAGCGCGGGGGCGCTCGCCCTGGGATGCGTGGGATGCGGCGGCGGCAAGAGCGGCGGCGGCTCCTCGTCGTCCGCCACGCCCACCGGGGCCGGCAGCGGCTCCCCGTCGTCCGCCCCGCCCAGCGCCTCCCCGTCCTCCGCTTCGCCCAGCGGCTCCCCGTCCTCGGCCGGCGGTGCGGAGCTGACCCGGACCGGCGACATCCCGGTGGGCGGCGGCAAGGTGTTCGGCGACCGGAAGATCGTGGTCACCCAGCCGACGAAGGGCGAGTTCAAGGCCTTCTCGGCGATCTGCACGCACCAGGGCTGCACGGTGAACAAGGTCGCGGACGGGACCATCGACTGCCCCTGCCACGGCAGCAGGTTCCGCGTGGCCGACGGCTCGGTGGCGCACGGCCCCGCGACCCGGCCGCTGCCCGAGAAGCGGATCACCGTGCGGGGACAGTCGATCCGGCTGGCCTGAGGGGCCCGCGTAGGCTCCGGGAATGCAGCCGCAGGATCTCGTACGCGACCACACCGTCTACGCCTGTGTCATGGGCTCCCGTGCCTTCGGTCTGGCCACGGACGCCAGCGACACCGACCGGCGGGGCGTGTTCGTCGCCCCCACCCCGCTGTTCTGGCGGTTCGAGAAGCCGCCGACGCATGTGGAGGGGCCGGGTGAGGAGCGGTTCTCCTGGGAGCTGGAGCGGTTCTGCGAGCTGGGGCTGCGCGGCAACCCGAACATCCTGGAGTGCCTGCACTCCCCGCTGGTGGAGCACGTCGACGACACCGGCCGCGAGCTGCTGTCCCTGCGCGGCGCCTTCCTGTCGCGCCGGGCCTACGACACGTTCACCGGCTATGCCCTCGGCCAGCGCAGGAAGCTCGACGCCGACGTCCGCGTCACGGGCGCCCCGCGCTGGAAGCACGCGATGCATCTGCTGCGGCTGCTGGCGAGCGCCCGGGACCTGACGCGCACCGGCGAGCTGCGGATCGGCGCCGGCAACCGGCGGGAGGCGCTGCTGGCGGTGAAGCGGGGCGAGGTGCCGTGGGCGGAGGTCGAGCGGCGGATGGTCCGGCTCGCCGCCGAGGCCGAGGAGGCCCTGCGGGGCAGCCCGCTGCCGCCGGAGCCGGACCACGCGCGCGTGGCCGACTTCCTGCACCGGGTGCGCCGGGCGTCGGCCCTCCGGGCGGAGCCGGACCGGCGGTCGGTGCGGGACGTTCCGGGTGCGGGGCGCGTCGTTGGACACCCCGCAGGCCTGCACCCGGGTCCCGGCCTAGGCGTCCCAGAGTGATCCCAGCGCCAGCAGATCCGCCCGGTACTCGATCCGCCCGGTCCAGTCGGCGGGCCAGGCGCCGGCGCCCAGCCGGGCGCCCGCGAAGGCGCCGGTGAGGCAGGCGATGGAGTCGGAGTCGCCGGCGGTGCAGGCGGCCCGGCGCAGGGCGGTGACGGGCTCGTCGGGGAAGAGCAGGAAGCACAGCAGCCCGGTGGCGAGGGCCTCCTCGGCGATCCAGCCCTCCCCGGTGGCCAGGCAGGGGTCGGTCTCCGGGGAGACGGTCCGTACGGCCTCCCGGAGGCGGTCGAGGACCGCCAGGCACTCGTCCCAGCCGCGCGCGATGAACTGCTCGGGGCCGGGGTCCCCGGCGCGGGTCCACAGGTCGCCGAGCCAGCCGTGATGGTAATGGGTGCGGTGGTCCAGGGCGTACGAGCGCAGGGCGTCGACCAGTTCCGCCGGGCGGGTGCCCCGCGCGAGCAGGTGGACGGCGTGGGCGGTGAGGTCGGAGGCGGCCAGCGCGGTGGGGTGGCCGTGGGTGAGCGCGGACTGCAACTGGGCGGCGCCGGCCCGCTGTTCGCCGCTCAGTCGGGGGGCGAGGCCGACGGGGGCGACCCGCATGTTGGCACCGCAGCCCTTGGAGCCGGCCTGGCTGGCGTCCTGCCAGGGCCGGTCGGGCTCCGCGAGCAGGGCGCACGCCCGCAGACAGGTGCCGCCGGGGGCGCGGACGTTCTCCGGTGACCGGTACCAGGCCACGAACTCCTCGCGCAGTGGCCGCTCGAACCCCCTCGGCGTGAGGTCGCCGCGCTCCGTGGCCGTCCTGAGGGCACGGCCGAGGGCGAGGGTCATCTGGGTGTCGTCGGAGACCAGGGCGGGCCGCGCCGGCTCCAGCGTCCGCCAGGGCCCGAAGGCGGCGAGGATCGCCGGCACGGTCTTGAACTCGGTCGGGTAACCGAGGGCGTCCCCGAGGGCCAGGCCCAGGAGTGCGCCGGTCGCGGCTCGTTGTGACACGCGGTTCACCATCCCCTTTATCGTCATTATGACAATAAACGGGGATGGTGATCACGGCAAGGTGCTCTAGAGGTCGACTTCCTTCATGAGCATGCCGACCTCGGTGTTCGACAGGCGGCGCAGCCAGCCCGACTTCTGGTCGCCGAGGGTGATCGGACCGAAGGAGGTGCGCACCAGCTTCTCGACCGGGAAGCCGGCCTCGGCGAGCATGCGCCGCACGATGTGCTTGCGGCCCTCGTGCAGGGTCACCTCGACCAGGTAGTTCTTGCCGGTCTGCTCGACCACCCTGAAGTGGTCCGCGCGGGCGTAGCCGTCCTCCAGCTGGATGCCGTCCTTCAACTGCTTGCCCAGATCGCGCGGGATCGGACCGACGATCGCCGCCAGGTAGGTCTTCTTCACGCCGTACTTCGGGTGGGTGAGACGGTGCGCCAGCTCGCCGTGGTTGGTGAGCAGGATGACGCCCTCGGTCTCGGTGTCCAGCCGGCCGACGTGGAAGAGCCGCGTCTCACGGTTGGTGACGTAGTCGCCGAGGCACTGGCGGCCCTCCGGGTCCTCCATGGTGGAGACGACACCGGCGGGCTTGTTGAGCGCGAAGAACTGGTACGACTGCGTCGCGACCGTCAGGCCGTCGACCTTGACCTCGTCCTTCTCCGGGTCCACCCGGCGGCCCTGCTCGGTGACGATCTCGCCGTTCACCTCGACGCGAGACTGCTCGATCAGCTCCTCGCAGGCCCGCCGGGAGCCGTAGCCCGCGCGCGCGAGCACCTTCTGGAGCCGCTCGCCCTCCTGCTCCGCGCCCGGGAAGGTCTTGGGCAGCTTGATGTCCGGCTTGCCCGCGTACCGCTCCCGGTTGCGCTCCTCCACCCGCGTCTCGTACTCACGCGAGCGCGCCGGGGCCGTACGGCCGCCCTGCTGGGGCCGCTTCGGGCCGCCCTTGGTGCCACCGCGCGCGGCGCCGCCGCGGCCCGCCTTGGGGCCGTCCGTGGTGGCCCCGGGGCCCACGTCGTAGCGGCGCTCCTCGGGGCGGGGCTTACGGGGCCGGCCCTGCCCCTGCTTGTCGTCCCTGCCGTTGCCGGCCCCGCGGTAGTTCCCGCGTCCGCCACCGCTCTTGCCGCTGCCGCTGCTTCGCATCAAAGTTCCGTCTTAGTCGTCTGCGTCGTCTGCGCCGGGCGCGTCGGGCGCGTCCGGCTCGAACGACGGGACTCCCTCCTGGGTCTCGGCCTCGATCGCCTCCGCCTCCGGGAGGAAGGGCGCGAGTTCCGGAAGCTCGTCCAGGCCGCGCAGGCCCATCCGCTCCAGGAAGTAGTTCGTCGTCCTGTACAGGATCGCACCTGTTTCGGGTTCCGCGCCCGCCTCCTCGACCAGACCGCGCTGAAGGAGGGTGCGCATCACACCGTCGCAGTTCACTCCGCGCACCGCGGAGACGCGGCTGCGGCTGACCGGCTGGCGGTAGGCGACGACCGCCAGGGTCTCCAGCGCGGCCTGGGTGAGCCGGGCGGTCTGGCCGTCCAGGACGAGCCGTTCGACGGCGGGCGCGTAGGCGGCGCGGGTGTAGAAACGCCAGCCACCGGCGACGAACCGCAGCTCGAAGCCGCGGCCCTGCGCGGTGTACTCGTCGGCCAGCTCCCGCAGGGCGTCCGCGATTCTCCGCTTCGGCCGCTCCAGGAGCCTCGCCAGGTGCTCCTCGGTCGCGGGCTCGTCCACGACCATGAGCATCGCCTCCAGGGCGGGCTTGAGGTCGAGGCCGGCGGCGGTCCGGGGCCCCGCGGCCGGTTCCGCGGTCTCCTCGCTCATGCCTTCTTCTCCTCGGGCCGCTCGGGCGGCCGGTCGAACTCGTCGGTGACCACGGGCGCCGCCTCCCCGTCACCGGTCCAGCGCACGAGCAGCGGTCCGAGCGCGGCCTCCTGGTCCAGGGCGACGGCCTTCTCCCGGTACAGCTCCAGCAGGGCCAGGAACCGGGCCACGACCGTGAGGGTGTCGTCGGTGTCCTCGACCAGCGTCCGGAAGTCCGCCTCGCCCAGTTCCCGCAGCCGGGCCACCACGATCCCGGCCTGCTCCTGCACGCTGACCAGCGGGGCGTGGATGTGGTCGAGGTAGACCTGCGGCCTGGGTCTGGGCTGCATCGCCTTGACCGCCAGCCCGGCGAGACCCTCGGGACCGATGCTGATGACGACCTCGGGCAGCAGCTCGGCGTGCTGCGGTTCGAGGCCGACGGTACGGGGATAGCGCCGGGCCTCGTCGTCGAGCCGCCGGTCGAGGATGCGGGCGATCTGCTTGTACGCGCGGTACTGGAGCAGCCGCGCGAACAGCAGGTCCCGCGCCTCCAGCAGCGCCAGGTCGCCCTCGTCCTCCACCTCGGCGGCGGGCAGCAGCCGGGCCGCCTTCAGATCGAGCAGCGTGGCGGCCACGACGAGGAACTCGGTCGTCCGGTCCAGGTCCCAGTCCGGCCCCATGGCCCGGATGTGCGCCATGAACTCGTCCGTCACGCGGGACAGGGCGACCTCGGTGACGTCCAGCCGGTGCCGGGAGATGAGCTGGAGGAGCAGATCGAAGGGCCCCTCGAAGTTGGCGAGCCGAACCGTGAAGACACCGCCGGAGGGCGCGTGCGGTTCCTGCGGCGCGAGGGACTGGGCAGCCTCCCGGGGCGCGGAGGGCTCCGCGGGCTCCTGGGGCCCCTGCGGCTCTCGCGGCCCGTGCGGTTCCTGCGGCGTTCCTGGAGTGGGTGGCGCCGCGGCTTTCGGTTCGCTCCGGGTGGGTGCGGGCTCACCGCCGGGAGTCCCGGGGGCGTCCTCCGGTCCGCGCCGGGGAGCGCCCGGCCCCCGCCCCAGCGCACGCCGGCGGCCGGCGGATGCGCCGGGGGCGGGGGCTGCGTTCGAGGTCATGGCCCCCGCAGGCTACCGCTACCGCCCGCGCAGCCGTCGTACGAGGATGCTCGCGTCCCCGCGGGACTCCAGGTCGGCCAGGACCACGGCCACCGCCTCGCGGACGATCCGCCCGCGGTCCACCGCGAGCCCGTGCTCGCCGCGGAGCACGAGACGGGCGTGCTCCAGGTCCATCAGTTCCTCGGCCGAGACGTACACGGTGATCTTCTCGTCGTGCCGCTCGCGCCCGCTGGGCCGCCGGGCCGCCGCCCGCCCGCGCTTGCGCGGCTGCCCGGCGGGATCGGTGCCCTCCGCCGCGTCCTGCCGTCGCGCCGGGCGCGTGCGGGACTCACCGGACCCGCCCGGCTCGGCCTCGGCCGCCGCGTGCTCCGCACCCTCTCCGTCACCGCCCTGGACGGGCACCGACTGCGGCCCGTCCTCGGCGGCCCTCTCGTCGCTCTCCCCCGCGGGAGCCGGCACCCGGGCCTCACCGTTCGCCCCGCGCCGGGGGCCGGACGGCTGGAGCGCCGTCCCCCCCGTCGTGCGGAACAGTTCGTCGGCCCCGGGCAGACTCACTCGGCGTGACACCGGGCGAGCACCTCCCTGGCGAGCTGGCGGTAGGCGGCGGCACCTACGGAGTTGGAGGCGTACGTGGTGATCGGTTCACCGGCGACCGTGGTCTCCGGGAAGCGGACCGTGCGCCCGATGACCGTGTGGTAGACGTGGTCGTCGAACGCCTCGACGACACGTGCGAGCACCTCACGGCTGTGCACGGTCCTCGAGTCGTACATCGTGGCGAGGATGCCGTCCAGTTCCAGCTCGGGGTTGAGCCGTTCCTGGACCTTCTCGATGGTCTCGGTCAGCAGGGCCACACCGCGCAAGGCGAAGAACTCGCACTCCAGCGGCACGATCACCTTGTGCGCGGCCGTCAGGGCGTTGACGGTCAGCAGGCCGAGCGAGGGCTGACAGTCGATCACGATGTAGTCGTAGTCGGGCAGCAGCGGCTTCAGGGCCCGCTGGAGCGTCGACTCGCGCGCGACCTCGGAGACGAGCTGGACCTCGGCGGCCGACAGGTCGATGTTGCTGGGCAGCAGGTCCATGTTGGGGACCGCCGTCTTCAGCAGGACCTCGTCCGCGGACATGCCCCGCTCCATGAGCAGGTTGTAGACGGTGAGGTCCAGCTCCATCGGGTTGACACCGAGGCCGACCGACAGCGCGCCCTGCGGGTCGAAGTCCACGAGCAGCACGCGCCGGCCGTACTCCGCGAGCGCGGCACCCAGGTTGATGGTCGACGTGGTCTTGCCGACGCCGCCCTTCTGGTTGCACATCGCGATGATCTTCGCGGGGCCGTGGTCGGTCAGCGGGCCCGGGATCGGGAAGTACGGCAGCGGACGGCCGGTCGGGCCGACGCGCTCACGGCGCTGGCGGGCAGCGTCGGGCGCGAGCGTGGCCGCGTACTCCGGATCGGGCTCGTACTCGGCGTCGGGGTCGTAGAAGTGCCCCTCGGGCAGGTCGTCGTAGTCGGCGAGTTGGTTGTGGGGCGCGCCACTTCCGTCGCCGGCCATGGCGTTCACGTGATGGCCATCCATGCTCTGGTGTGCTGTCCGGTCCGCTTGCGGCTCCGGACTCTGGTGGGCTGCGAAGGTGCGCACAGCTACGGAGCCGACAGCCTCGAATCCCGTGGGGTCCTGGCCCCGTACCGGCATTCCTGGTTGACCACCCCCGGGAGAAAATGTCGACTCATTCACAAGTCGTCTTACCTCCTTGGTGACCAGGAAACTTCTAGACAAGGTCAGCGTGGCACCATGCCGACGGTTGGCGACTCTATGGCGTGTCGGCGGTCCGCAGCAACACAATCCGCCGGACCCGGCAGGATGTGTCGGCAATGAAACATCCCTCTGTCAAGGGCTCACGGCCGTCGCACGGCAGGTTTCACCGGTGTGCGAATCGGTCGAAGGGTTACGTTCGAGGCGAGTTGACCGAGAGCCGCAAAGTGACCATACACACATCCGGCCGGACCTTGTCGGGCAAGGTCCGGCCGGGTGTGCGCGGTTGACGAGTCGTGTTGACGAATCGCCTTTTGCCTGGTGGTGACTTGGGCACCCACCTGGGCGGGAGGGGTCAGCCGAGCAGGGCGGCCAGTTCGACGTGGTCCAGACCGTGGGCCTCGGCGACCTCCCTGTACACGACCTTGCCGTCATGGGTGTTGAGGCCCTGGGCGAGCGCGGCGTCACGGCGCAGCGCCTCCACCCAGCCGTTGTTGGCGAGCGAGACGATGTACGGCAGCGTGGCGTTGGTGAGCGCGTTGGTGGACGTGCTCGGCACCGCGCCCGGCATGTTGGCCACGCAGTAGAAGACCGAGTTGTGGACCTGGAAGGTCGGCTCGGCGTGCGTGGTGGGACGGGAGTCCTCGAAGCAGCCGCCCTGGTCGATCGCGATGTCGACAAGAACACTTCCGGGCTTCATGCGGGACACCAGCTCGTTGGTGACCAGCTTGGGGGCCTTGGCGCCCGGGATGAGGACCGCGCCGATGACCAGGTCGGCGTCGAGGACGGCCTTCTCCAGCTCGAAGGAGTTGGACATGATCGCCTTGACCTTCGTGCCGAAGATCCGGTCGGCCTCGCGCAGCTTGTTGATGTCGCGGTCGAGCAGGGTGACGTCGAAGCCCATGCCGACGGCGATCTGGGTGGCGTTCCAGCCGGAGACACCGCCACCGATGACGACGGCCTTGGCGGGGGTCACGCCCGGGACGCCACCGGGGAGCACGCCACGGCCGCCGGCCGCGCGCATCAGGTGGTAGGCGCCGACCTGCGGGGCCAGGCGGCCCGCGACCTCGGACATCGGGGCGAGCAGCGGCAGGCCGCGGCCCGGCAGCTCGACGGTCTCGTAGGCGATGGCCGTGGTGCCGGACTCCAGCAGCGCGTCCGTGCACTCCTTGGAGGCGGCCAGGTGCAGGTAGGTGAAGAGGGTCTGGTCCTTACGGAGGCGGTGGTACTCCTCCGCGATCGGCTCCTTGACCTTGAGCAGCAGGTCGGCGGCGGCCCACACCTCGTCGGCGGTGTCGAGGATCCCGGCACCGGCGGAGACGTACTCCTCGTCCGTGATCGAGGAGCCGAGGCCGGCGCCCCGCTCGATGACGACCTGGTGGCCGTTGCGCACCAGCTCGTGCACGCCGGCGGGGGTGATGGCCACCCGGAACTCGTTGTTCTTGACCTCGCGGGGGATGCCGACCTTCACGTCGATCACGGTCCTTGGCTCAGAAGGTATGGGGGGTGCAATACATGACATACCCGGGCATGCAGGGCACACCGGGAGACACCGCAGGGGAACGAGCGGCAGAGCCAGTCTAATGAAGGCGTTCCGGCTGTCTAGCCTTTCATTGCATCAATCTTCGTCGGATGGGCTGCGGATTTCGCAGGCGTCAGCGTCCTTTTCCTGGCCGGTGCCCTCCTCGGACGGCTCCTCAACCAGCATGCGCTCCGCCGCCGCGCGGTGCAGACGGGCCGCCGTCGGGTCACCGATCCGGTCCAGGGTGTCCGCCAGCCGCAGCTCCAGCGCGGCGTGCAGCCGGACGTCCTCGGCGCGCCGCGCCCAGTCCACGGCCTCCTGGCAGGTGCGCAGCGACTCCTCGGGCCGCCCCGCGTACTCCTGCACCCGGGCGATCTCGCTCAACGCCCGCGCGCTGGCGGCGACATCACCGCTCCTGCGGTAGCCGGCGAGCGCGGCCCGCCAGTTGCGCAGAGCCTCGCCGTACCGGCCGGCGTAGGTGTGGGTGGTGGCGATCCGGCCGTGGAGCCGGGCGGCCTCCGGGCGCTCCCCGCGGGCCAGCCGCTCGGCCAGGGCCCGGCCGAACCAGTCCGCGGCCCGGTCGTAGTCGCCCAGCTCCTGGTACGCGCCGCCTACGGATTCCATCGCGCGGCCGGTCGCGTACGGGTCGTTCGCCTCGCGGCCGGCCTCCAGGGCGGCCCGGTAGCGCACCAGGGCGTCCCGGGTACGGCCGGTCTGCGCGTCCAGATCGCCCAGGTTCAGCAGGGCCGCGGCCTTCTCCCGGGGCAGCCCGCGCCGCTCGGCGACATCGAGGACCAGGCCGTGGACGCCGTACAGGTCGGGTGCGGCGGCCTGGGTGCCGACATGCGCCGCGATGGCCCGGACGAGCTGGGACAGCAGCCGCCTCGCCAGGGTGTCCAGTTCCCCGTCGGCCACCGCGAGCCGGGCGGAGGCCAGCAGGGCGGGCCGCCGGATGCGCAGCCAGTCGGCCGCCGCCCGCGGGGTGGGGAAGCGCACCTCCCGGGGCATGGCGCTCAGCTTCTCCCGGGCCTGCGGGCTGTCCGTCTCGGTGATGACCCGGCAGGAGTGCAGCAGCCGCACCGTCCGCTCCAGCATCCGCGCCCGGGCGAGCTGGAGTTCGGCGGGGCGCTCCTGGCTGTCGGCGAGGACGCGCAGCAGCGGGTGCAGCCAGCCGGGGACGACGTACTGGGGCAGCGGGGAGTCCACCGCGCGCAGCAGGCCGAGGGCGACGAAGTCGTCCAGTACGCCGCGGACGGAGTCGACCGAGCAGCCGGCCAGGGAGGAGGCGGTGTGCGGGTCGACCAGGCCGGCCGGGGCGAGGCTGAGCAGGCGCAGTATCCGGGCGCCCGGGCCGGGTAGCTGCTCGTACACGAGCCGCAGGACACGGGCCGTCGGGCCGGCGTCCGCGCCGTCCGCGCCGTCCGTGTGCATCCGCTTGGCGAGGTCGGAGACGGCGGCCTGGGGCCGGGCCGCCAGCCAGCCGCCGGCCAGGACGAGCGCGGCCGGGTGCCCCTGGCAGGCCTCGGCCAGGCTCTCCGCGGCGCGGGGGTCGACGGTGACGCGGACCGCGCCGGCGTAGCGGGTGAGCAGTTCCACGGCGGACTTGGTGTCCAGCCCGCCGAGCGTGCAGGGGCGGACGTCCGCGATACCGGTGAGCGGGCCCCCGGAGACGGCCACCGCCAGGCAGTCCGGGGCGTCCGGGAGCAGCGCGTCGACCTGGTCGGCGCCGGCCGCGTCGTCCAGCAGGAGCAGCATGCGCCGGCTGGCGAGAGCCCCGCGCAGGGCAGCGGTGAGGTCGTCCTCGGCGGCCCCGGCCGGTGCGGGCAGACCCAGGGCGCCGAGCAGGTCGCGGGCGACCCGCTCGACGGGCACCGGTGTGCCGTCGGGTTCGCTCAGCCGGGCCCGCAGCACGCCGTCGGGGTAGCGGTCGGCGACCTGGCGGACGAGTTCCTCGGCGAGGCTGGTGCGGCCCGAGCCGGGGCGGCCCGCGATGAGCAGCACGCGCGCGCGGGGCGCCTTGCGGCCGGAGAGCGTGTCCAGGCCGGCGCGCTCGATGTCGGCGCGCAGCTCCTTCAGCTCCCGCGCGCGGCCCAGGAAACGGTCCCGTGCGGCCGGGTGCGCGGAGAGCCGCACCTCGCCTGTGTCCACCGCCTGATCCGTCACGGGCCACACTCCCGTCCCACCGCACGCGCAAGCCCGCCGGTGTCTTCCGGTACGGGCGTTTCGCAGAGCCTAGTTCACGCTCTGCTACCTCCCGGGAGGAGCGCGGCGCACGGATCGCCCGATCGGATCAGGCGATCGTCACACCAGTAGGCCGGACGGATGACCGGGTCAGGACGTGAAGGGACGCGCGGGCCACGGCGCGTCGGCCGGGCGCAGCGCGTCCAGCCCGTCCCCGCCGCGCGCCGCCACCAGGGAGAGCACCCCGACGACGAGGCAGTTGTTGTGCACGTCACCGGCCAGTACCCGGCGCACCAGCTCCTCGACCGGCACGCGCGCGTGCTCCATGTCGGTCTCCTCGTGCTCCGCCTCGAAGCGCTCCTGCTCGGCCTCGGACAGGTTCCGGGCGAGGAAGATCCGTACGGCCTCGTCGCAGCCGCCGGGGGTGGTGTAGACGTCGGTCAGCACCCGCCAGTCCCCGGCCTTGACGTGCGCTTCCTCGTACAGCTCCCGCTGGGCGGCGTGCAGCGGGTTCTCGCCGGGCACGTCCAGCAGGCCGGCCGGGATCTCCCACAGCTTGTGCCGGACCGGGTGCCGGTACTGGTTGATGAGCAGGACCCGGTCCTCGTCGTCCAGGGCGAGGACGGCGACCGAGCCGGGGTGGACCTGGTAGTCACGGCTGGCCACCGAGCCGTCGGGCATGACCACGTCGTCCGTGCGGACGGAGGTCTTGCCGCCCACGAAGGGGGTGTCCGTCGCCCGGATCTCCCACTCCTCGGGGGTGTCCTTGATCGTCATGCCGTGTCCTTCCACGTGCGCACAGACAAAACCGGGGTGCCCACCTTTCGCAGGTGTGCACCCCGGCCACCGTACAACCGGTGGGTCACTTCACGATCTTCCGCGCGCCTCAGCCCCGCTGGCGCTCGACGGCCGCCTTCACGAGACCGGCGAAGAGCGGGTGCGGGCGGGTCGGCCGCGAGCGCAGCTCGGGGTGCGCCTGGGTGGCGACCAGGTAGGGGTGGACCTCCCGCGGGTACTCCACGTACTCGACGAGCTTGCCGTCCGGGGAGGTGCCGGAGAACAGGATGCCGGCCTTCTTCTCCAGCTCCGCACGGTAGGCGTTGTTCACCTCGTAGCGGTGGCGGTGGCGCTCCTCGACGTACTCCCTGCCGTCGTACACCTCGCGCACGATGGAGTCCTCGGCGAGCTTGGCCGGGTACATGCCCAGCCGCATCGTCCCGCCCATGTCGCCCTCACCGGCGACGATGTCCATCTGCTCGGCCATGGTGGAGATGACCGGGTGGCCCGTGGCCGGGTCGAACTCGGTGGAGTTGGCGTCCGGGATGCCGGCCAGGTTGCGGGCGGCCTCGATCACGATGCACTGCAGGCCCAGGCAGAGACCGAGCAGCGGGATCCTGTTCTCGCGGGCGTAGCGGATGGCGCCGACCTTGCCGAGCACACCGCGGTCGCCGAAGCCGCCGGGGATGCAGATGCCGTCGACGTCACCGAGCTGGGCCTGGGCGCCGGCCGGGGTCTTGCAGTCGTCCGAGGTCACCCACTTGATCTTCACCCGGGCGCGGTGGGCGAAGCCGCCGGCGCGCAGGGCCTCGGTGACCGAGAGGTAGGCGTCGGGCAGGTCGATGTACTTGCCGACCAGCGCGAGGGTGATCTCGTGGTCGGGGTTGTGGACCCGGTCGAGCAGGTCGTCCCAGGTCGTCCAGTCCACGTCCCGGAAGGGCAGGTCGAGCTTGCGGACGACGTAGGCGTCCAGGCCCTCGCCGTGCACGGTCTTCGGGATGTCGTAGATCGAGCGGGCGTCCGGGCAGGCGACGACGGCGGCCTCGTCCACGTCGCACATCAGCGAGATCTTCCGCTTGATGGCGGTGGGCACCTCGCGGTCGCAGCGCAGCACGATCGCGTCCGGCTGGATGCCGATGTTGCGCAGCGCGGCCACGGAGTGCTGGGTGGGCTTGGTCTTCAGCTCGCCCGACGGGCCGATGTACGGCAGGAGCGAGATGTGCACGACGAAGACGTTGTCCCGGCCGACCTCGTGGCGGACCTGGCGGACGGTCTCCAGGAACGGCAGCGACTCGATGTCGCCGACGGTGCCGCCGACCTCGGTGATGACGACGTCGACCTCGTCGGTCGCCATGCGGCGGATGCGGTGCTTGATCTCGTTGGTGATGTGCGGGATGACCTGGACGGTGTCGCCCAGGTACTCGCCGCGGCGCTCCTTGGCGATCACCGTGTTGTAGATCTGGCCGGTGGTGACGTTGGCGCTGCCGTCCAGGTCGCGGTCGAGGAAGCGCTCGTAGTGGCCGATGTCCAGGTCGGTCTCGGCGCCGTCGTTCGTGACGAACACCTCACCGTGCTGGAAGGGGTTCATCGTGCCCGGGTCGACGTTCAGGTACGGGTCGAGCTTCTGCATCACGACACGCAGGCCGCGGGCCTTGAGCAGCATGCCCAGGCTGGAGGCCGTCAGCCCCTTGCCGAGCGAGGAGGCGACACCCCCGGTGACGAAGATGTGCTTGGTCGTCGTGGATTTGGAGGGCATGGCCAAGAGGGGGCTCCCGTGGTCGCTGTCTGTAATGCGGGGCGGCTGCCGGACTGGAGGGTTCCGGGTTACCGTCGCTGCGGTTCGGGGGTTCGTCGCCCACCGCTCCACGGGCTACCAGCGTATCAGCGCCCGGACGGGATGGCTCCCGGGCACGCTCCGCGCACACCCGGGCACAGGGCGCTTCGTCCGGTACGCCGCTACGGACAGTTCTCACCCGCCGGTCACCCGTTCGGCCTACACGGGTTGTCCGGAGCGGCGCGCGGATCATCTACGTGCGTCGTATCCTGCTCGGACACTCGCTGCCGAGCCCGGCCGGAAAAGACGGCACACCCCCGCTGCATCACCGGAACAACGAGAGCGCGGCAGTTCGTTGAGCAAAGACTGTCGTGTTGCCTCAGGGCTCGGCGGGCTGCTTTGCTTCACCGCTCAACGACGCACAACAACGACCCCCTTGACCGCACTAAGCGATATCCCCCTGCGCGGGGGTGACGTGGCCGTTCGACTGGAGTTGCACGTGGCCGGGCGCATCGAAGACTACGCACTCATCGGAGACATGCAGACCGCGGCACTGGTCTGCCGGGACGGCACGGTGGACTGGCTGTGCCTGCCCCGCTTCGACTCGCATGCCATCTTCGCCGGCCTGCTGGGCACCGAGGAACACGGCTTCTGGCGGCTCGGCCCGGCGCACGCGGCCGACGCCGAACCGCCCACGGCCGCCCGGCGCGGCTACCGCGGCGACTCGCTGATCCTGGAATCCGAGTGGGACACCCCGCGCGGCACGGTGCGCGTGACCGATTTCATGCCGCCGCGTGACGGCGCCCCCCAACTGATCCGGATCGTGGAGGGCGTCACCGGCCGGGTGCCGATGCGCTCGGCCCTGCGGATGCGGTTCTCCTACGGCCGCGTCGTGCCGTGGGTGCACAAGCACGAGGGCCGCACGGTGGCCGTCGCCGGACCGGACTCCGTGTGGTTCGACACGGAGGCCGAGACCTACGGCAAGGCACTGACCACGTACGCGGACTTCACGGTCGCCCCGGGTGACCGGATCGCCTTCACGATCTCCTGGGAGCCCTCGCACAAGCAGCCGCCGCCGCTGCCGGAGCCGGAGCAGTCGCTGGAGGCCACGGAGACCTTCTGGCGCGAATGGGTCGAGCACTGTACGTACCACGGGCCGTACCGCGAGGCGGTGGTCCGCTCGCTGATCACCCTGAAGGCGCTGACGTACGCCCCCACGGGCGGCATCGTGGCGGCCCCCACCACCTCCCTGCCCGAGGACATCGGCGGCGTCCGCAACTGGGACTACCGCTACACCTGGCTGCGCGACGCGGCGATCACCCTCTCCTCGCTGCTGCGCACCGGCTACCGCGAGGAGGCCCGCGCCTGGCGCGAGTGGCTGCTGCGGGCGGTGGCCGGCGACCCGGAGAACCTCCAGATCATGTACGGCATCGCCGGCGAGCGGGAGCTGGGCGAGGCCGAGCTGGACTGGCTGCCGGGCTACGAGAACTCGGCCCCGGTCCGGGTCGGCAACGGCGCCGCGCACCAGCTCCAACTGGACGTGTACGGCGAGGTCACCGAGGCCCTGCACCTGGGCCACATGACGGGCCTGGCCCGCAACGACTACGCCTCGCTGCTCCAGCTCAAGCTGATCCGCTACCTGGAGGACCACTGGCAGGAGCCGGACGAGGGCATCTGGGAGGTCCGCGGCCCGCGCCGGCACTTCGTGCACTCCAAGGTGATGGCCTGGGTGGCGGTGGACCGCACCATCAAGCTGATCGAGTCCGGTGACGCGGACGGCCCGCTGGAGCGGTGGAAGGAACTGCGCGACGACATCCACCGGGACGTGTGCGAGAAGGGCTACGACCAGGAGCGCAACACCTTCACCCAGTCCTACGGCTCCCGGGAGCTGGACGCCTCGCTGCTGCTGATCCCGCAGATGGGCTTCCTGCCGCCGGACGACAAGCGGGTGATCGGCACGATCGAGGCGATCCAGCGGGAGCTGTCCACCGCGGACGGGTTCATCCTGCGCTACCCGACGGAGGGTGACAGCGCGGGCGTCGACGGCCTGCCGGGCGACGAGGGCGCCTTCCTGGCGTGCTCGTTCTGGATGGCGGACGACCTGGCGATGATCGGCCGGGTCGACGAGGCCCGCCGGCTGTTCGAGAAGCTCCTCTCCCTGCGCAACGACCTCGGTCTGCTCGCCGAGGAGTGGGACCCGCGCCTGAAGCGCCAGGTCGGCAACTTCCCGCAGGCGTTCAGCCACGTCCCGCTGATCGACACGGCCCTGCGCCTGACCGCCTCGGGGGCGTACGGCGGCTGAACGCGACCGGACGACCGCGCCCGCGGCCTCCGCACGATCCGGAGGACAGCTCTAGGCTGGAGGCGGACGACAGCCCCTGTTGCGGAAGGGGGCGGCCATGGCTCCCCTCTCGAAGGCGGGCGCGGCCCTCGCCGCGCTGCGTGACGATCTGGTCGGCGCGGTCCTCGCCCCGGGAGACCCGGGTTACGACGAGGCCCGCACGGTCTTCAACGCGATGATCGACCGGCGGCCGGCCGTGATCGCCCAGTGCGCGGACGCGACCGACGTCGTCCGGGCCGTGCGCTTCGGCCGGGAGCTGGATCTGCCGATCGCGGTGCGCGGCGGCGGGCACGGCGTGGCCGGTGCGGCGCTCGGCGACGGCGCGCTCGTGGTGGACCTGCGCCGGATGCACGAGGTGAGCGTCGATCCGGCGGCCGAGGCGGTCCGGATCGGCGGCGGCGCCGTGATGAGCCGGCTGGACCGGGCCACCGAGCCGTACGGTCTGGCGACCACCGGCGGACGGGACTCCACCACCGGCGTCGCCGGTTTCGTCCTCGGCGGCGGCACCGGCTGGCTGGACCGGGCCTTCGGCCTCGCCGCCGACAACCTCCTCGGTGTCGAGCTGGTGACCGCCGACGCCGAGCGGGTGCACGCGAGCGCCGACGAGAACCCCGAGCTGTTCTGGGCGCTGCACGGCGGGGGCGGCAACTTCGGCGTCGCCACCGCGCTCACCCTGCGGCTGCACGAGCTGCCGGAGTTCTCCGTCGCCCTGCTGCTGCACCTGCCGGAGTCCGGCCCAGACGCGGTCCGCACCTTCCGCGAGATCGTCGCCGGCGGACCGGACGAGCTGGGCGGCGCGGTGCTGTACGGGGCCGGGCCGCCCGCGGAGTTCGTGCCGGAGCGGCTGGTGGGCACGCTGCTGTGCGGGGTGCTGCTGACGTACGCGGGCGGCGAGGACGACCTGCGCAAGCTCGCCGAGCCGCTGCTCGCGCTGCCGCACGAGGTGGAGCTGGCCGGTGACATGCCGTACGCCGACGTGCAGTGCATGCTGGACGTCCCGTCCGGGCTGCGCAACCACTGGTCGGCGGAGTGCCTGGCCGGGCTGCCGGACGAGTCGGTGGACGTCTGCTGCGCCCGCGCGGACGGCATGCCGGTGCCGACCGGCTGCCGGTTCCTGCTGTTCCCGCAGGGCGGGGCGATCGCCGCCGGACCGCACGAGTACCCGGTGCCGTACCGGGACGCGCCCTGGGCCGCGCACCCGATCGCCGTCTGGGAGCATGACGACGACGACGAGCGGGCGATCGGCTGGGTGCGGGAGGTGCGCGACGGTCTGCGGCCGTGGAGCACGGGCGCCGTCCACCTCAACTTCATCGGCGACGAGGGCCCCGAGCGGGTACGGGCGGGCCTGGGCGCCGGCAACACCCTGCGCCTGGAGAAGGTGAAGCGGCGGTACGACCCCGACAACGTGTTCCGCTTCAACCACAACATCAGGCCGGTGTAGCCGTCCGCCGGACCTGTCGTCGGGCCGTTCGCGCAGGTAGCGTCCGCTGCATGGACAGCCGTACGGACCACCGTCTCGACACCCAGGGCGCCGGCATCACCGTGCAGCGGGCGCTGGAGCTGCCCGGACTGCGCAGCGGGCTGCCGGAGATCCTGGCGGGCGCCGACCGGCTCGGCCGTACTGTGCGCTGGGTGCACGCCGGAGAGGTACCGAACATCGCCTCGCTGCTCAAGGGCGGCGAGCTGCTGCTCACCACCGGGTACGGCGTGGGGACCCGCCCCGCCGAGCAGCGGGCCTTCGTCCGCACCCTCGCCGAGCGCGGGATCGCCGCCCTGGTGGTCGAGCTGGGACCGCGGTTCACCCGGCTGCCCGCCGCCCTGGTGGACACGGCCCGGGCCGCCGGCCTGCCCCTGGTCCAGCTTCACCGCGAGGTGCCGTTCGTGGCGGTGACCGAGGAGATCCACACCGAGATCGTCAACCACCACTACGCGCTGCTCCAGCGGGCGGAGGAGGTGCACCGGCGGTGTACGCAGGCCCTGCTGGGCGGCGGCGGGATACCGCAGGTGCTGGGCATCCTGGCCGACTTCGGCGGCAACCCGGTGTTCCTGGAGACCGCCGACGGCCGCCTGTTGTACGCCGCCGGGTCCGGCCCCGAGGGCGCGGACCCGCTCCAGGTGTGGGAGGGGCTTCGCGGCCCGCACAAGGACGCCCCGCCGCCCGCCGGTTCGGTCCTGGTGGACGTGCCCGGCGGCGGACCGGGTACGACGGGCTCGGTGCGCGCCCGTCTCGTCCTGCTGCCGGTGCGCGCACCGCTGGCCCCGGTGCACCGGATCGCCGCCGAGCGGGCCGCGGGCATCCTGGCCGTGGTGCTGATGCAGGCCCGGCAGGAGGAGGAGCTGGCCGCGCGCGGGCGCGGTGACTTCCTCACCGACCTCGCCGAGGGCCGGATCGCGGCGGAGGACGCGCCCGCGCAGGCCCGGGTCCTGGGCTTCAAGCCCGGCGGCAGCCCGCTGCTGCCCGTGGTCATGCGCGTCGGCGACATCCTCTCCCCCGACGGGGGCTGGGCGGTGCTGGCCCGGGCCGTCTCGGAGGAGCTGGCCGCGGTGGGCGTACCGGTGCTGCTGGGGGTGCGGCCGGTGGAGGGGCGGGTGCTGGTGCTGCTGGGGCTGCGTTCTGAGCCGGAGCGTGCGGCGGTCGCGGACCGGGTGGCGGCGGCGCTGCGGGCGGGCGTGGAGCGGGCCGGGATGCGGCGGCCGGGTTCCCCTCCCCCGGTGGTCGTCGTCGGCGTGGCGGGCGGCTGGGCGGCGGCCTCGGCGGGGCTGCGGCACGCGGCGGAGACGGCGACCGCGGCGCAGGGCCTGACGGACCGGCCCTGGTACGACGCCCGCCGCCTCGACATCGACCTGCTGCTGTGGCGGCTGCGCGACCATCCCGACCTGGCGGCCTTCGTCGACCGCGCGATCGGCCCGCTGCGCGACCACGACCACCGCTCGCGACCGCCGCTGCTGCCCACCCTGGAGACGTACCTGGCGCATGCCGGCCGCAAGGCGGAGACCGCCCGCGAGCTGCACCTCAACCGGCAGACCCTCTACAACCGGCTCGCCCGGATCGGTGAGTTGCTGGGCACCGACCTCGACGACCCGCAGACGGTCCTGGCCCTGAGCCTGGCCCTACGAGCCCGCCGCCACGTGCCGTAGCCCCGGCGCTCGGTTAGGCCAGGGGCCGGGGCTGGGTCAACTCGTCGTACACGCTGAGCACCTGGGCGACGGTCTCGTCCTCCGTCGGCCAGGTCGCGGCCTGCCGCACCCCGCGCTCGCGCAGCCGCGCGCACCACCCGGGATCCGCCAGCAGCCGTACGACGGTGCCGGCCAGGGCGTCCGGGTCGCCGTACGGGACGAGCGCCGCCGCGTCGCCGACGAGATCCGGGATGCCGCCGACGCGGGTCGCGACGAGCGGCACGCGCGCGTGCAGCGCCTCCTGGGCGAGGACGGACCGTGACTCCAGACTGCTCGTCAGCAGCGCCAGATCGGCGGCGGCGAGCAGCTCGGACACGTCGTCCCGGCGTCCGATGAGCCGCACCGGCAGCTCCTCGTCCTCGATCCGCCGCTGGAGCACCGGGCGCAGCGGCCCCTCGCCCGCGACCACCACCAGCGGCACGGGGTCGAGGTCCCGCCAGGCCCGCGCCGCGTCGAGCAGGACGTCGTAGCCGCGCTGCCGGTCCAGGGAGCCGACGGCGATGAGCAACGGGCGCCCGGTGGCGCCGAGTTCGGCCCGGGTCTTGGGCCTCAGCAGGTCGTGGTCGTCGGGGTCCGCCAGGTGACCGGGCCGGCGCCGGCCCGGCAGGGCGACGGCCGCGAGCCGGGCGTCGCGCGCACCGTCCCGCCGGGCCTGGTCGACCAGGTCGGAGCTGGCGCCGAGGACCACGGCCGCGGTCCGCACGACCCGCCGCTCGAGCACCCGCAGCAGCCGTGCCCGCGGGCCCTTCGCGCGAGTGCGGCCGTGCCAGGTGACGACCAGTGGGGTGGCGCGCCCGCTGAGCGCGAGCACGGCCCGGAAGGAGGCGTGCAGACCGTGTGCGTGCACCAGGTCGGCGTGGGCGCAGGCCGTCCGGAGCGCGGCCACGGAGACCGGGTCGCTGCTGCGCGGCACGTGCACGTGTTCGGCGCCGGCTCCGGTGAAGCCGTAGGCGCGTTCGGCCTCGACGGGGGCGCACACGGTGACCCGCACGCCCCGCGCCACGAGCCCCTCGGCCAGGGAACGCACGTGCGCGCTGCTGCCGGCGTTGGCTCCGCCGAGCACCTGCACGGTGCGCAGCGGCGACTGGCCGTGCGGTGCGGTGCTGCTCACGGGGGTCACGTGGCCGGTGCTCCTGGTTCGCGTGGGGCGGTACGAGGAAACGTACAGAAGGTAGCGGGCTCAGGGGGCCGGAAGGGCGCACCCCGCGCGCCTCCCGCGCGGGCGGTCCGGACCCGCCGCCCGCCCCCCGTTCCCCGCCAAGCATGCCAGGGCGTACGGCCGTTCAGGGACAGCCGGGAGGGCGCACCGCGCGGCGGGCCGGGGCAATGCGCCGGAGCACATCACCCACACGGGGGAGGGAAATCCCGCCACGGCCGAACGGCGGCCCGGCATACGGTGAGGTCAGCCCCGCGCGGCCCGCGCCCAGGCGCTCACCCGGTCCCCGTACCGGGCCGCCGCCACCACCGCGACCGCGTGGGCGAGCAGCCCCGCGCGCCGGTCTCCCGCCGCCACGGCCGCCCCCAGCGCGGCACCGAGGGCGTGCGCCCCCGCGTCCCCGAGCATCGTCCGCTCCGCCAGGTCCTCCGGCAGTACGGCCGCGGCCGCCCCCACCGCACCGGCGGCCCGCCCCGGCCGTACGTCGACGAGGTTGACCAGATGGGCGGTGCCCGCGACGGCGACCCCGGCGAGCAGCCGGTCGAGCGGGTGTTCGTGCAGCAGGGCTCCCGCGGCCAGAGCGGCGGCCGAGATCCCGAACAGCTTCACGGCGCCGCTGATGACCTCGCCGTCGCGCAGCGCCCGCAGATGCGCGCGGAAGCCACGCCGGTGGTCCCCGGCCACGTCGTCGTAGGCCCCGCACGCGCCGGCGGCGAGGACCGCGAGCCCGGCCGCGGGACGCACCCGGGCCGCGGCGAGGGCCGCACCGGGTGCCGCGGCGGACCCGGCGTACGGCCCGACGGTGCGCCCGGCGTGGTTCGTCCGCTCCCAGCGCGCCCGCCCGCCGGGGCGCGGGCGCTCGGGCAGGGCCTGGCCGGCCCGGGTGAGTCCGGCGGCCAGGAGGAAGGCGCGGGACGACCGCGTCGCGCTGATCATCCCGCCACCCTGGTCACCGGCAGGGGGCCGTCTCAGAGGTCGGCCCTGGCCGTCGCCAGGAGTTCCTCCGCGTGCGCCCGGGCCGTCTGGGAGTCCTCCTGGCCCGCCAGCATGCGGGACAGCTCGCGGATGCGGTCCTCACCCTCCAGGACCTTGACGCCGGACCGGGTGACCGACCCGTCGTCGGTCTTCTCCACCAGTAGCTGCCGGTCGGCGAACGCGGCGACCTGCGGCAGGTGGGTGACCACGACGACCTGCGCGGTCCGGGCGAGCTTCGCCAGGCGCCGGCCGATCTCGACCGCGGCCTTGCCGCCGACGCCGGCGTCGACCTCGTCGAAGAGGTACGTCGGCACCGGGTCGGTACCCGCGAACACGACCTCCACGGCCAGCATCACCCGGGACAGCTCACCGCCGGACGCGCCCTTGGCGATGGGCCGGGGCGGGGCTCCGGGGTGCGGGGCGAGCAGCAGCTCGACCTCGTCCACGCCCGACGGCCCGTAGGCGACCGTACGGCCGCCGACCTCGACACCCTCGGGGTCCTCGGTGTGCCGGATGTCGAAGGACACGCGCGCGTGGGGCATCGCCAGCGAGGCCAGCTCGGCGGTCACCGCGGCGGCGAACCGCTCGGCGGCCTCGGCGCGCGCGTCGGTCAGCGCCTGCGCCAGCCCGCCCAGCTCGGCCCGCAGGGCGTCCCGCTCGGCGGCCAGCTCCCCGGTCCGCTCGTCGTCGCCGTCCAGTTCGGTGAGGCGCGCGGCGCTCCGCTCGGCCCAGGCGAGGACGGCGTCCACGTCCTCGCCGTACTTGCGGGTCAGTGCGGTGAGCGCGGCCCGGCGCTCCTCCACGGCGGCCAGCCGCAGCGGATCGGCGTCCAGGTCGTCGGCGTATCCGGCCAGTTCGCCCGCCACGTCGCCGAGCAGGATCCCGATCTCTCCGGCCCGGTCGGCGAGCGCGGCCAGCGCCGGGTCGTGGGAGCGTACGGCCTCCAGCGCCCGGTGGGCGCCCGCGACGAGGGTCGAGGCGTCGATCCCCTCCGGGTCCTCCGGGTTGCCCGCGAGAGCGGCGTGCGCGACCGTCGCGGCGGACGCCAGCGCCTCGGCGTGCCCGAGCCGCTCCGCCTCCTCGGCCAGCTCCGCGTCCTCACCGGGCCGCGGCTCCACGGCGGCGATCTCCTCCAGCCCGTACCGCAGCAGGTCGGCTTCCTGCGCCCGCTCCCGCGTGCGCGTGGTGATCTCCTCCAGCTCGGCGGAGACGGCCCGCAGCCGCCGGTACGCCTCCGTGTAGGCGGCGAGCGGCACGGCGACGGCGTCGCCCGCGTACCGGTCCAGCGCCTGCCGCTGCCGGGACAGCTTCAGCAGCCCCTGCTGGTCGGTCTGCCCGTGCACGGCCACCAGGTCGTCGGCCAGCTCGGCGAGCAGCCCGACGGGCACGCTGCGCCCGCCCAGATGCGCCCGGGAGCGTCCCTCGGCGGAGACGGTACGGCTGATCAGCAGCGCCCCGTCGTCCAGCTCGGCGCCGGCCTCCTCGGCCCGGACGACGGCGGTGGCGTCGGCGGGTACGGCGATCCGCCCCTCGACGACGGCCTTCTCGGCGCCGATCCGCACGAGCGCCGGGTCCGCCCGGCCGCCGAGCAGCAGCCCCAGGCTGGTGACCACCATGGTCTTGCCCGCACCCGTCTCACCGGTGACGGCGGTGAACCCCGGTGACAGCTCGACGACAGCGTCGTCGATGACCCCGAGTGACCGTATCCGCATCTCCTCCAACACGGAACAGACCATACGAGGTCCGGGGCGGGGAGCGCACATGGCCCGCCCGTGTCACCCCGGCGAGTGGCCGGGCCGAAGGGGCGCGGGGAACCGCGCGACAGGCCGCGAAGCACCCGCGCCCGCCGACGAACCGCGACGAACCCCGTCACCCGCTAGTGCGGCGCTCCCCGCCATCCGGTCGTAGGCAGCGCGAACTTCGCCACGATCCGGTCCGTGAACGACGAGTGGTGCAGCCGGGCCAGCCGCACCGGCACGGCCCCGCGCCGCACCTCCACCCGCGCCCCCGGCGGCAGCTCGACGGTCCGCCGTCCGTCGCACCACAGGACCCCGGGCGGGACATGCGGCAGGACCTCCACCGCCAGGACCGAGTCCGGCGAGGTGACCAGCGGCTTGGCGAACAGCGCGTGCGCGCTGATCGGCACCATCAGCAGCGCCTCCACCTCGGGCCACACCACCGGTCCCCCGGCGGAGAACGCGTACGCGGTGGACCCGGTCGGTGTGGACAGCACGACCCCGTCGCACCCGAACCCCGTCACCGGCCGCCCGTCGATCTCCAGCACGACTTCCAGCAGCTTCTCGGCGCCGGCCTTCTGCACGGCCGCCTCGTTCAGCGCCCAGTCGGTGTGCACGATGTCCCCGTTGCGGTGCACGACGACGTCGACGGTCATCCGCTCCTCGACCTCGTACGACCGTGCCACCACCCGGTCCACCACCCGGTCCAGGTCGTCCCGCTCGGCCTCCGCGAGGAACCCGACGCGCCCGAGGTTGACGCCGAGCATCGGCACCCCGGAAGCCCGCGCGAACTCGGCGCCGCGCAGCAGCGTCCCGTCACCGCCGAGCACGATCAGCAGCTCGCACCCGTCGAGGCACTGCGGGGTGGCCTCCTTGACGAGCCCCACCTCGTCGGGGAGCGGCAGGTCGCGGGCCTCCTCCTCCAGCACCCGCACCCCGATGCCGTGCCGGAGCAGGCCCTTGACGACGAGTTCCGCGCTGCGGATCGCCGCGGGCCGCCCGGTGTGGGCGAGCAGGAAGACAGTACGCGCCAGGTTCTGTGTCACCGGGGCCCCTCCGCCACTGCACGGTCGACGTCGGCCGGGTCCACCTGGGGTGCTCCCGCCCGCAGCCAGAGAAAGTACTCCACGTTCCCCGAGGGCCCGGGCAGCGGGCTCGCGGTGACGCCACGCACCCCGAGTCCCAGCTCCCAGGCCCTGCGGGCCACTCCCCGCACGGCCTCCGCCCGCAACTGCGGACTCCGTACGACACCTCCGCTGCCGAGCCGCTCCTTCCCCACCTCGAACTGCGGCTTGACCATCATCACCAGGTCGGCGTCCGGCGTCACGCACCGCTTCAGGGCCGGCAGCACCAGCCCGAGCGGGATGAAGGACAGATCGCCCACGACTAGATCCACCGGCACCCCATCGATCGCCTCGAGCGTCAACTCGCGTACGTTCGTACGGTCCCTGACGGTGACGCGTTCATCGTTGCGCAGACTCCAGGCGAGCTGCCCGTAGCCGACGTCCACCGCGACGACGTGGGCGGCGCCCGCGCGCAGCAGGACGTCGGTGAAGCCGCCGGTGGACGCGCCGGCGTCCAGCGCGCGCCGGCCCTCGACGGCGAGGCCCTGCGGCACGAAGGCGGCGAGCGCGCCGGCGAGTTTGTGGCCGCCCCGGGACACGTAGTCGGGGTCGTTGTCGTCGGCCTGGACCACGATCGCCGCCGCGGCCTCCACCTGGGTGGCCGGCTTGGTCGCCACGGTCCTGCCGACGGTGACCCGGCCGGCGGCGATCAGCTGGCCGGCGTGCTCGCGCGAGCGGGCGAGCTTCCGGCGGACCAGCTCCGCGTCGAGACGGCGGCGTGCGACTCCTGCCACGTTCGGTTCAGCTCCTGCTGTCGGTACGACGGTCGAGGGGTGCGACCCGGAGGGTCTCACCGGGGGGCGGCGGTCGGGTGACGGTCCGGAACCGGGGGTCCCGGGCGGGCGTCGAGCGCGGTGAGCGCGTCGCGCAGCCCCCGGTGCACATCCTCGTACACCTCGGTGTGTCCGTCGGTGGCGAGGTGGCCGGCGTCGGCCAGCCGCTCCAGCAGGGCGTCGACCCCGGCGTCGCCGGTGGGGGTGCGCGGGATGTTCAGGGGGGCCGGGGCGGCGGGCTCGTACGCGGGCTCCGCCGCGGCACGGGTCCCGGCCTCGGACACGGACTCGCTCATGCCCAGACGCTACCCCGAACCGCTGGGGTACCGTCGGTGGCGATGGCCACGATCGAGGAGTGCCGCGCCGCGCTGGGGAAGCTTTCGGACAACATGCAGGGGGCCGGGGGCGACGTCCGCGCCGCCGCCGCCCTGGACCGCTCGGTGAGCTGCCACATCACCGACCTCGACGTCACCTTCGCCGGCCGGCTGACCGACGGCCGGCTCGAGATCGACGCGACCCGTCCGGGGGCACCGGGCGAGCGGGCACAGATCCGGCTCGCCATGGCGGGCGACGACCTGGTCGCCCTGGTGAGCGGCCGGCTGAACTTCGCGACCGCCTGGGGCTCGGGCCGGGTACGGCTGGAGGCGAGCCTGCTGGACCTGTTCCGGCTCAGGAAGCTGCTGTGACCCGCTGCGCCCGCGCCTTCCGGGCGGCCGGCACCACCAGCGGGGTGCCGGTCTCGGGGTCGTCGATGACCTGACAGCGCAGTCCGAAGACCTCCTCCACCAGCTCCGCCGTGACGATGTCGCCGGGGGCGCCCTCGGCGACCACCTCGCCGCCGCGCAGGGCGATCAGATGGGTGGCGTAGCGGGCGGCGTGGTTCAGGTCGTGCAGGACGGCGACCAGGGTGCGGCCCTGGGTCTCGTGCAGCTCGGCGCACAGGTCGAGGACGTCGATCTGGTGCTGGATGTCCAGGTAGGTGGTCGGCTCGTCCAGCAGCAGCAGCGGGGTCTCCTGGGCCAGCGCCATGGCGATCCACACGCGCTGGCGCTGTCCGCCGGACAGTTCGTCCACGTACCGGTCGGCCAGCCCGTCCACGCCGGTCTGCCGCATCGACTCCTGGACGACCCGCTCGTCCTGCGCCGACCACTGACGCAGCAGGCCCTGGTGCGGGTAGCGGCCCCGGCCGACGAGGTCGGCGACGGTGATCCCGTCGGGCGCGACCGACGACTGCGGCAGCAGACCGAGGGTACGCGCCACCTTCTTCGCGGGCATCGACCGGATGGCCTGCCCGTCCAGCAGCACCCGGCCCCGGCTCGGTTCGAGCATCCGGGACAGCGCCCGCAGCAGCGTCGACTTGCCGCACGCGTTCGGGCCGACGATCACCGTGAACGAGTGGTCGGGGATCTCCACCGACAGTTGGTCCGCGATGACGCGCTGGTCGTAGGCGAGGGTGACGTTCTCGGCGGACAGGCGGTTCACAGTGCTCCTTGGGGTGTTCGGGGACGCGCCGCTCATATCCGGCCCGCCCGGCGCTCGGCGACCAGCAGCCACAGCAGATAGCCGCCGCCGAGGACACCGGTGACGACGCCGACGGGTAGCTGGTCGGCGCCGAACACGCGCTGGGAGACCCAGTCGGCGGCGACCAGCAGGGCGGCCCCCATACAGAGGGAGGGCACCAGGTTCGGCCCCGGCGAACGGGTCAGGCGCCGGGCGAGCTGCGGCGCGGTCAGCGCGACGAAACTGACGGGGCCCGCGGCGGCGGTGGCGGTGGCGGTGAGCAGTACGGCGCATACCATCAGCAGGAGCCGGACGCGCTGCACGCGCACACCGAGTGCGTTCGCGACGTCGTCGCCCATCTCCGTCATCCGCAGGCCGCGCGCGTTGACGAGGACCAGCGGGACCAGCACGGCGCACAGCGTCAGGAGCGGCCGGACCTGGTCCCAGTCGCGGCCGTTGAGGGAGCCGGTCATCCACACCACCGCGCGGGCCGCATCGACCAGGTCGGCCTTGGTGAGCAGGTAGCCGTTGACCGCGGTGACGATCGCGTTGACACCGATACCGACCAGAACCAGCCGATACCCGTGCACACCCTGCTTCCAGGCGAGCAGATAGATGGCGAGACCGGTCACCAGTCCGCCGATCAGCGCGCCGACGGTGACCTGCGCGGCGCTGCCGGACATCAGCACGATCACCACGAGCGCGCCGGCCGTCGATCCCTGCGACAGGCCGAGCACGTCCGGACTGCCGAGGGGGTTGCGGGAGACGGACTGGAACAGGGCGCCGCCGAGCCCCAGCGACGCACCGACCAGCAGGCCGACGAGGACCCGTGGCAGCCGCAGTTCGTTGACGATGAAGTCCTGGTAGGCGGTGCCGTTCCCGGCGAGCGTCCTGAGCACGTCGGCCGCCGGTATCCTCGCCTCGCCGGTGCCGATCAGCGCGATCCCGGCGGCGAGCGCGCCGGCCAGCACCAGCACGACGACGGTCAGAGCACGGAGGTCCAGCCGCAGGGACAGCCCGCCGGGCATGCGGACGGCACGGCTCCTGGAGTGGGTCTTCACAGTTGGGCCGTCCTCCGGCGTCGTACGAGAAAGATGAAGACCGGGCCGCCGATGACCGCGGTCACGATGCCGACCTGCACCTCGGAGGGCCGGGCCACGACCCGCCCGAGGACATCGGCGCCGAGCAGCAGCACGGGCGACGACACCGTGGCGTACGGCAGGATCCAGCGCAGGTCGGGGCCGGTGAAGGAGCGCACCACGTGCGGGACCATCAGGCCGACGAAGACGATCGGGCCGCAGGCGGCGGTCGCCGCACCGCACAGCACCACGGCGGACAGCATGGCCAGCGCGCGGGTGCGGTTGAGGTTCGCGCCAAGGGCCCGGGCGGTGTCGTCGCCCATCTCCACGGCGTTCAGCGGCCGGGCCAGAACGAGCGCGAGGACGGTGCCGACCGCGAGGAACGGCAGCACCTGGAGGATGGTCGAGTCGGTGGCCGAGGCCAGTGAACCCACCGTCCAGAAGCGCATCTTGCCCAGCGCCGCGCCGTCCGTGATCATCACGGCCTGGAGATAGCCGTAGAGGGCCGCGCTGATCGCCGTACCGGCGAGGGCGAGCCGCACCGGGGTGGCGCCCCGGCTGCCGCCGAGGAACCACACCAGCGCGCCGACCGCCGCCGCGCCGAAGAACGCGAACCACACATAGCCGGTCAGGCTGGTGACGCCGCAGTAGGTGATGGCCGTGACGACGGCGGCGGAGGCGCCCGCGTTGATGCCGAGCAGGCCGGGGTCGGCCAGCGGATTGCGGGTCAGCGCCTGGAGCACCGCGCCCGACAGCCCGAGCGCGGCACCGACCAGGAGCCCGAGGACCGTGCGCGCGAGCCGGTCGTCCACGACGACGTCGCCGTACGTCCCCGAGGCGTGGAACAGGCCGTGCCAGACCTGGTCCGGCGACAGCGCCTTCGCCCCGATCGCGATGCTCGCCAGGGCGACGAGCACCAGGAGGACGATCGAGAGCAGGAGCCCAAGAGCCCTGGTGGCTCGGCGGGTTGGGGGCGCGGCCGCGGCTTCCGCGCGCTGTTCCGGAGGACTGTCGACCAACACCAGGTTAGGGTAGCCTACCCTGCCCGCGATCTCGATCCCCGAAGCCCACTGATCCCACCGGGGACCGCCCCAGAGCCCGAGCCGCGTCAGAGCCTCAACCCGCCTGTCTCAAAAGGTCGACGGCGTCCGGACCCCAGCCAGTTGCCTCAGCATCTCGGCCGCCTCAGAGCTCCAGGCGGGCCAGCGCCTTGCCTCCGTCCAGCTCGCACGCGCCGTCCCCGGCCGACGTCCATGCCGCCGCGCACAGCGCCCGCAGCCCGTCCAGCGCCTCCCCGTCACCCTCCAGCGCCAGCCCGCCGGACCCGGCCGTCGCCGTCCAGCCACCGCAGCGGAAGCCGTCGCCGTCCGCGGCGACCTCCGGCTGCCCGGTGAGCAGCCCGCGCAGATCGGCGTCCACGTACGTCGGCCGGTGCCGCGGCGGCGCGGCGAGCAGTTGTGCCGCGTCGGTGACGCCGGTCAGCACCAGCAGCGAGTCGACCTCACCGTGGAACGCGCCCTCGATGTCCGTGTCCAGCCGGTCCCCGACCACCAGCGGGCGCTCGGCACCGGTCCGGATGATCGTCTCCCGGTGCATCGGGGGCAACGGCTTGCCCGCCACCTGCGGCTCGGCACCGGTCGCGATGCGCACGACCTCCACGGCCGCCCCGTTGCCCGGTGCGATGCCCCGCCCGCTCGGGATCGTCAGATCGGTGTTGGACGCGAACCACGGCACCCCGCGCCTGACCGCGTACGACGCCTCCGCGAACCGCCCCCACGGCAGATCGGGCCCGCCGTAGCCCTGTACCACCGCCGCCGGGTCGTCGTCCGCCGACTCCACCGGCACCAGGCCGCGCTCACGCAGCGCCACCCGCAGCCCCTCCCCGCCGATCACCAGCACCCGCGCCCCGGCCGGCACCTGTTCGGCGATCAACCGGGCGACGGCCTGCGCGGAGGTGATGACATCACCGGCACCCGTCGGTATCCCCAGCTCCGTGAGGTGCCCGGCCACGGCGTCCGGGGTCCGCAGCGCGTTGTTGGTGACGTAGGCGAGACGCATACCGCCCTGACGGGCCGCCTCCAGCGAGTCGACCGCGTGCGCGATCGCGCTCCCGCCCGCGTACACCACCCCGTCCAGATCGAGCAGCGCCGTGTCGTACGCCTCGCTCAGGGGCCGCCCACTGCCCTCGGGACTCGTCCTGACCGCCTGGCTCATGTCGCATCGCTCCTCGTTCGCTCGCCTTTCCCCCGATCATCCCGCACGCCGCCGGCCCCACGTACGATGCCGGGATGAAGACAGCAGGTCACTCGGAGGCAACGGCGCGCCGAGGCCTGGAACTCACCCCGTTCCGAGGCCTCCGTTACGACCCCGACCGGGTCGGCAGCCTCGCCTCCGTCACGTCCCCTCCCTACGATGTCGTCGTGCGCCCCGACGGCCTGCACCACCTCCAGTCCGCCGACCCCTACAACATCGTCCGGCTGATCCTGCCCCAGGCCGGCACCCCCAGCGCCCGCACCGAGCAGGCGGCCGACACCCTCCGCCGCTGGCTGGACGAGGGCATCCTCACCGCGGACCCGGAGCCCTGCCTCTACGTGTACGAGCAGCAGGACACCGACGGCATGCTCCAGCGCGGGGTCATCGGCACCCTGCGCGTCACGGATCCCGCGGAGGGCGTGGTGCTGCCGCACGAGGACGTCATGCCGCCCGTGGTCGCCGACCGCGCGGCCCTGATGCGCGCCACGCGCGCGAACCTCGAACCGCTGCTGCTGACGTACCGGGGCGACGGCACCGCCGCCGAGGTCGTCGAACGCACGGCCGCCCGCCCGCCGCTGCTGGCCACGACCACCGAGGACGGCTTCCACCACCGGCTGTGGTCCGTCACCGACCCCGACGACGTCACCCGCATCCGGTCCGACCTGGCCGGCCGGCAGGCCCTGATCGCCGACGGCCACCACCGCTGGGCCACCTACCTGCGGCTGCGCGCCGAACACCCCTCCCCGAGCCCCTGGGACCATGGCCTGGTCCTCCTGGTGGACACGGCCCGCTATCCACTGCGGGTCCGCGCCATCCACCGGCTGCTGCACGGCCTGCCGGTCGCCGACGCCCTGACGGCCGTGACGGGCATGTTCCGGATCCAGCGTCTCGACGTGCCGCTGCCCCAGGCCCTGGAGGCGCTCGCCGACGCCTCCTGCGAGGGCAACGCCTTCCTGCTGGCCGGCGACGGCTCCTTCCACCTCCTCGACCGTCCGGACCCCGACCTGCTGGCCCGGACGATCCCGGCGGACCGCCCGGCCGCCTGGCGTTCCCTGGACGCCACGGTCCTGCACACCACGCTGCTGGAGCACGTCTGGCGGATCCCGGAGGACTCTGCGGCCCACATCGCCTACATACACGACACGTCCGCGACGGTCGCCAAGGCGGAACGCGACGGCGGTACGGCCGTCCTGATGCACCCGGTCCGCGAGGAGGTCGTCCGCGACCTGGCCCGGCAGGGCGTCACGATGCCCCGCAAGTCGACGTCGTTCGGCCCGAAACCGGCCTCGGGACTGGTGCTGCGCGCGCTGGACATCTGACCGGACGGAAGCGGCGACCGAGACGGCACAAAAAAGAGGGCAGGCTCCCCAGGGAGCCTGCCCTCTTCGTCACCGGCCTGCGTCAGTCCTTGTCGCCGGCCTCCGGGGAGGCGACATGCCCGGACTCGTCGGACTCGACGGCCTCCGTGGACTCGATGGCCTCCGTGGACTCGACGGCCTCCGTGGACTCGACGGGCTTGCCGGGCTCCTCAGCCTCGTCGGCCTCGTCGACCTCGGCGGCCTCCTCGGCGTCCTCGACCCCGGAGGTCTCCTCCTCGGCCAGGGCGTCGACGAACTCCACGCCGTCCAGCTCGGCCAGCCGGTCCGACGCGTCCGTGCTGCTGTCCCGGTCGGCCTCGACCGCCTTCGCGAACCACTCACGCGCCTCGCGCTCCCGGCCGGCGGCCAGCAGCGCGTCGGCGTACGCGTAGCGCAGGCGAGCGGTCCACGGCTGCACCGACTGGGAGGCCAGCTCGGGGCTCTGAAGCGTCACGATGGCCGCGTCCAACTGCCCCATGTCACGCCGGGCACCGGCGGCGACGAGCCGCATCTCGACCTGCCCGGCCTTGTCCAGCTTGTGCACCTCCGGGGCACCGGCCATGTCCAGCGCCTTCTCGGGCCGACCGAGCCCACGCTCGCAGTCGGCCATCACCGGCCACAGCTCCACGGTGCCCGTCATCCGCCGGGCGGCCCGGAACTCCCCGAGAGCCTCGGCGTACTTCTGGGTGGCGTACGCGGCGAACCCGGCGGCCTCCCGTACGGCGGCCACGCGGGACGCCAGACGCAGGGCCACCTTGGAGTAGCCGTACGCGCCCTCGGGGTCCTCGTCGAGCAGCCGGGCGACCATCACCAGGTTCTTGGCGACATCCTCCGCGAGCGTCTTGGGCAGACTCTGAAGCTCCTGCCGGACGTCCTTGTCGATCTCGTCACCGGTGACGTCCTCGGGGATCGGCAGCCGCTTGATCGGCTCCCGGTCCCGGTCCCGCTCGTCACGGAACCGGCCACCGCCACGGTGGTCGTCCCGGCGGTCGTCACGGCGGTCATCGCGCCCGTCACGACCCCGGAAGCCACCGGGTCGGCCACCACGGTCGTCACGGCGGGGCCCATGGCCACCGCGGTCGTCACGGCGGTCGTCGCGACGGAAATCGCCGCGCTCACCGCGGTCGTCACGACCCCGGAAGCCGCCACGGTCCTCACCACGGCGGTCGTCGCGCCGCTCGACACGGCTGTCGTCACGGCGGAAGCCACCGCGGTCGCCACCGCGGTCGTCGCGGCGGAAGCCGGCGCGGTTGTCGTCGCGGCGGTAGGAGGGACGGTCGCCGCCCCGGTCCCCGCCACGGTCGTCGTCGCGGCGGAACGGCGGACGCTCGCCACCGCGGTCGTCGCGGCGGAAGCCGCGGTCCCCACGGTCGTCCCGACGCGGCCCACGGTCACGGTCGTCCCGCTTAAACGCCGGACGCGAAGACCGCTCGCCCTCACGGCGGTCGTCCCTCTGGAACGCCGGACGCGAAGTGCGGTCACCCTCACGGCGGTCGTCGCGTCGGCCGGCGTAACCGCCACGGTCACCGCGGTCGCCGTAGCCACCGCCACGGCGGTCGTCACGGCGGTCGTCGCGACGGAAGCCACCGCGGTCGCCACCGCGGTCGTCGCGGCGGAAGCCGGCGCGGTTGTCGTCGCGGCGGTAGGAGGGACGGTCGCCGCCCCGGTCCCCGCCACGGTCGTCGTCGCGGCGGAACGGCGGACGCTCGCCACCGCGGTCGTCGCGGCGGAAGCCGCGGTCCCCACGGTCGTCCCGACGCGGCCCACGGTCACGGTCGTCCCGCTTAAACGCCGGACGCGAAGACCGCTCGCCCTCACGGCGGTCGTCCCTCTGGAACGCCGGACGCGAAGTGCGGTCACCCTCACGGCGGTCGTCGCGTCGGCCGGCGTAACCGCCACGGTCACCGCGGTCGCCGTAGCCACCGCCACGGCGGTCGTCACGCCGGTCGTCACGGCGGTCGTCGCGACGGAAGCCACCGCGGTCGCCACGGTCGCGGTCGCCACCGCGGTCATCGCGGCGGTCGTCACGGCGGTCGTCCTTGCGGAAACCACCGCGGTTGTCATCGCGCCGGCCGAAGCCGCCACGGTCGTTGTCACGAGGGCCGCTGTCACGACGGTCGTTGTCCCGGCGGAAGCCACCGCGGTCACCGCGGTCACCGCGGAACCCGCCGCGGTCGCCCCGGTCACCACTGTCCCGTCGCCGCTGGTCGCGCTCCGGTCGGTCGTCGGGAGAGTTGGTGGACATGGTGACTCCTGTCATCGGTACACAAGCATTGTAAAAACGAAAGGACCCCTGGTCCCAGCTGAACGCTGGGACCAGGGGTCCTCCAAAGATTGTTCGGCGGCGTCCTACTCTCCCACAGGGTCCCCCCTGCAGTACCATCGGCGCTGTGAGGCTTAGCTTCCGGGTTCGATATGTAACCGGGCGTTTCCCTCACGCTATGACCACCGAAACCCTAATGGTTTCGAGCGAACAAGCACACTTTTTTGTTATGTGTTCTGCTCAAGAAACCGGCAACGGTCGTTGCCTCAGAACCAACACAGTGAACGCGAGCATCAATGGACAAGCCCTCGGCCTATTAGTACCGGTCACCTCCACACGTTACCGTGCTTCCAGATCCGGCCTATCAACCCAGTCGTCTACTGGGAGCCTTACCCCATCAAGTGGGTGGGAGTCCTCATCTCGAAGCAGGCTTCCCGCTTAGATGCTTTCAGCGGTTATCCCTCCCGAACGTAGCCAACCAGCCATGCCCTTGGCAGGACAACTGGCACACCAGAGGTTCGTCCGTCCCGGTCCTCTCGTACTAGGGACAGCCCTTCTCAAGACTCCTGCGCGCACAGCGGATAGGGACCGAACTGTCTCACGACGTTCTAAACCCAGCTCGCGTACCGCTTTAATGGGCGAACAGCCCAACCCTTGGGACCGACTCCAGCCCCAGGATGCGACGAGCCGACATCGAGGTGCCAAACCATCCCGTCGATATGGACTCTTGGGGAAGATCAGCCTGTTATCCCCGGGGTACCTTTTATCCGTTGAGCGACGGCGCTTCCACAAGCCACCGCCGGATCACTAGTCCCGACTTTCGTCCCTGCTCGACCCGTCGGTCTCACAGTCAAGCTCCCTTGTGCACTTACACTCAACACCTGATTGCCAACCAGGCTGAGGGAACCTTTGGGCGCCTCCGTTACTCTTTAGGAGGCAACCGCCCCAGTTAAACTACCCATCAGACACTGTCCCTGATCCGGATCACGGACCCAGGTTAGACATCCAGCACGACCAGACTGGTATTTCAACGACGACTCCACAACCACTGGCGTGGCTGCTTCAAAGTCTCCCAGCTATCCTACACAAGCCGAACCGAACACCAATATCAAACTGTAGTAAAGGTCCCGGGGTCTTTCCGTCCTGCTGCGCGAAACGAGCATCTTTACTCGTAGTGCAATTTCACCGGGCCTATGGTTGAGACAGTCGAGAAGTCGTTACGCCATTCGTGCAGGTCGGAACTTACCCGACAAGGAATTTCGCTACCTTAGGATGGTTATAGTTACCACCGCCGTTTACTGGCGCTTAAGTTCTCAGCTTCGCCCACCCGAAAGTGAGCTAACCGGTCCCCTTAACGTTCCAGCACCGGGCAGGCGTCAGTCCGTATACATCGCCTTACGGCTTCGCACGGACCTGTGTTTTTAGTAAACAGTCGCTTCTCGCTGGTCTCTGCGGCCACCCCCAGCTCAGAGCGTAAAGCTCATCACCGGACATGGCCCCCCTTCTCCCGAAGTTACGGGGGCATTTTGCCGAGTTCCTTAACCATAGTTCACCCGAACGCCTCGGTATTCTCTACCTGACCACCTGAGTCGGTTTAGGGTACGGGCCGCCATGAAACTCGCTAGAGGCTTTTCTCGACAGCATAGGATCATCCACTTCACCACAATCGGCTCGGCATCAGGTCTCACCCTGCATGAGTGACGGATTTACCTACCACTCGGGCTACACCCTTACCCCGGGACAACCACCGCCCGGGATGGACTACCTTCCTGCGTCACCCCATCACTCACCTACTAACCGCTTGGTCCGGCGGCTCCACCACTTTCCTTTCCCCGAAGGGTCCGGAACGGCTTCACGGCCTTAGCATCACGATGCTCGATGTTTGACGCTTCACAGCGGGTACCGGAATATCAACCGGTTATCCATCGACTACGCCTGTCGGCCTCGCCTTAGGTCCCGACTTACCCTGGGCAGATCAGCTTGACCCAGGAACCCTTAGTCAATCGGCGCAAACGTTTCTCACGTTTGTATCGCTACTCATGCCTGCATTCTCACTCGTGAACCGTCCACAACTCGCTTCCGCGGCTGCTTCACCCGGCACACGACGCTCCCCTACCCATCACAGCACCCGTTGGGGCTATATGCTGCAATGACACGACTTCGGCGGTACGCTTGAGCCCCGCTACATTGTCGGCGCGGAATCACTAGACCAGTGAGCTATTACGCACTCTTTCAAGGGTGGCTGCTTCTAAGCCAACCTCCTGGTTGTCTGTGCGACTCCACATCCTTTCCCACTTAGCGTACGCTTGGGGGCCTTAGTCGATGCTCTGGGCTGTTTCCCTCTCGACCATGGAGCTTATCCCCCACAGTCTCACTGCCGCGCTCTCACTTACCGGCATTCGGAGTTTGGCTGTAACCCGGTAGGGCCCATCGCCTATCCAGTGCTCTACCTCCGGCAAGAAACACACGACGCTGCACCTAAATGCATTTCGGGGAGAACCAGCTATCACGGAGTTTGATTGGCCTTTCACCCCTAACCACAGGTCATCCCCCAGGTTTTCAACCCTGGTGGGTTCGGTCCTCCACGAAGTCTTACCTCCGCTTCAACCTGCCCATGGCTAGATCACTCCGCTTCGGGTCTTGAGCGTGCTACTGAAACGCCCTATTCGGACTCGCTTTCGCTACGGCTTCCCCACTCGGGTTAACCTCGCAACACACCGCAAACTCGCAGGCTCATTCTTCAAAAGGCACGCAGTCACGAGAAACCAGCAAGCGGATGTCCGACGCTCCCACGGCTTGTAGGCACACGGTTTCAGGTACTATTTCACTCCGCTCCCGCGGTACTTTTCACCATTCCCTCACGGTACTATCCGCTATCGGTCACCAGGGAATATTTAGGCTTAGCGGGTGGTCCCGCCAGATTCACACGGGATTTCTCGGGCCCCGTGCTACTTGGGTGTCTTTCAAACGAGCCGTTGACGTTTCGACTACGGGGGTCTTACCCTCTACGCCGGGCCTTTCGCATGCCCTTCGCCTACATCAACGGTTTCTGACTCGTCTCACGGCCGGCAGACCGTAAAAGAAAGATCCCGCAACCCCGTATACGCAACCCCTGCCGGGTCTCACACGCATACGGTTTGGCCTCATCCGGTTTCGCTCGCCACTACTCCCGGAATCACGGTTGTTTTCTCTTCCTGCGGGTACTGAGATGTTTCACTTCCCCGCGTTCCCTCCACTTGCCCTATGTGTTCAGGCAAGGGTGACAGCCCATGACGACTGCCGGGTTTCCCCATTCGGAAACCCCCGGATCAAAGCCTGGTTGACGACTCCCCGGGGACTATCGTGGCCTCCCACGTCCTTCATCGGTTCCTGGTGCCAAGGCATCCACCGTGCGCCCTTAAAAACTTGGCCACAGATGCTCGCGTTCACTGTGCAGTTCTCAAACAACGACCAGCCACCCGTGTCACACACCGCTTCTCGCGATGCTTCACCCGGGGCCGGCGACTGAGGAAAAATCCATTCCCTCAGACACCCAACAGCGTGCCCGACACCCTCACCCCACCCAACTCACGTTCCACGCCGAAGCAGTACTAGTGACCTGAAGCAGGCCGAGTGTGCCGAATAGTCAACGTTCCACCCATGAGCAACCAGCATCAGACATTCGCCGATGTACTGGCCTCTGACCAACCGAAGCTGGTGAGAAGTGCTCCTTAGAAAGGAGGTGATCCAGCCGCACCTTCCGGTACGGCTACCTTGTTACGACTTCGTCCCAATCGCTAGTCCCACCTTCGACAGCTCCCTCCCACAAGGGGTTGGGCCACCGGCTTCGGGTGTTACCAACTTTCGTGACGTGACGGGCGGTGTGTACAAGGCCCGGGAACGTATTCACCGCAGCAATGCTGATCTGCGATTACTAGCAACTCCGACTTCATGGGGTCGAGTTGCAGACCCCAATCCGAACTGAGACCGGCTTTTTGAGATTCGCTCCACCTCACGGTATCGCAGCTCATTGTACCGGCCATTGTAGCACGTGTGCAGCCCAAGACATAAGGGGCATGATGACTTGACGTCGTCCCCACCTTCCTCCGAGTTGACCCCGGCGGTCTCCTGTGAGTCCCCATCACCCCGAAGGGCATGCTGGCAACACAGGACAAGGGTTGCGCTCGTTGCGGGACTTAACCCAACATCTCACGACACGAGCTGACGACAGCCATGCACCACCTGTACACCGACCACAAGGGGGGCACTATCTCTAATGCTTTCCGGTGTATGTCAAGCCTTGGTAAGGTTCTTCGCGTTGCGTCGAATTAAGCCACATGCTCCGCTGCTTGTGCGGGCCCCCGTCAATTCCTTTGAGTTTTAGCCTTGCGGCCGTACTCCCCAGGCGGGGAACTTAATGCGTTAGCTGCGGCACCGACGACGTGGAATGTCGCCAACACCTAGTTCCCACCGTTTACGGCGTGGACTACCAGGGTATCTAATCCTGTTCGCTCCCCACGCTTTCGCTCCTCAGCGTCAGTAATGGCCCAGAGATCCGCCTTCGCCACCGGTGTTCCTCCTGATATCTGCGCATTTCACCGCTACACCAGGAATTCCGATCTCCCCTACCACACTCTAGCTAGCCCGTATCGAATGCAGACCCGGGGTTAAGCCCCGGGCTTTCACACCCGACGTGACAAGCCGCCTACGAGCTCTTTACGCCCAATAATTCCGGACAACGCTTGCGCCCTACGTATTACCGCGGCTGCTGGCACGTAGTTAGCCGGCGCTTCTTCTGCAGGTACCGTCACTTTCGCTTCTTCCCTGCTGAAAGAGGTTTACAACCCGAAGGCCGTCATCCCTCACGCGGCGTCGCTGCATCAGGCTTTCGCCCATTGTGCAATATTCCCCACTGCTGCCTCCCGTAGGAGTCTGGGCCGTGTCTCAGTCCCAGTGTGGCCGGTCGCCCTCTCAGGCCGGCTACCCGTCGTCGCCTTGGTGAGCCATTACCTCACCAACAAGCTGATAGGCCGCGGGCTCATCCTTCACCGCCGGAGCTTTACACCATCAAGGATGCCCAAGATGGTCATATCCGGTATTAGACCCCGTTTCCAGGGCTTGTCCCAGAGTGAAGGGCAGATTGCCCACGTGTTACTCACCCGTTCGCCACTAATCCCCACCGAAGTGGTTCATCGTTCGACTTGCATGTGTTAAGCACGCCGCCAGCGTTCGTCCTGAGCCAGGATCAAACTCTCCGTGAATGTTTTCCCGTAATCGGGATGACACCACGAGAGCGGTGCGAGAGGAGGAATGATCCTCTCGCACACAGCGTCCTCGCTGTGTTATTTCAAAGGAACCTCGCCCCCTCGTAACCGAGAGGAACGGGGTATCAACATATCTGGCGTTGACTTTTGGCACGCTGTTGAGTTCTCAAGGAACGGTCGCTTCCTTTGTACTCACCCTCTCGGGCTTTCCTCCGGGCGCTTCCCTTCGGTCTTGCGTTTCCGACTCTATCAGATCTTTTCTCGACCCGATTTCCTCGGCGCTTTCCAGGTTCCCGCTTCCGCGTTTCCCTTTCCGGCGGTTCCGACTCTATCAGACCCTTTCGGCGTCCGATTCCCGGTCGGCGGGATTTATCTGCGGGCTTTTGGCTTTCACCTCCGGCCTTTCGACATCCACTACTTTAGCCGATTCCCTCGGCGGCTCATAATCGAGTCCCGCGAGTTCGAATTCGGGCGCGCGGACGCGACAGAATCCGACCCCGCTGAGGGGCTGTAGCTAAGTGGAGGTTTTGCCGCTCCGGCTGCTGGCGATCGCCGTACCCGGTTCAGCGGCTCGGGCCACATTACGCACCTTGGCGGGCCGCGTCAACTCTGTCGGCGCCTCGGCGTGTGCGCCCGGTAGGGGCTCACCGTCGGGTCGTCCGCCACCCAGTAACGCCAGGGATGGCGCTCCCCGCTCCCGCCCTCGCCGGCGACCCCGGTCCGGGGGCCGCTGCGTACCTGGCCGGCGGGGACGGGCGTGCCGGCCAGCATCCTCAGTGGTGTCTCTCCCGAGGCGCACGCGTCCGTGCCGTCCAGGGCGCGGTCGACCTCGAGGGCGGTGGCCAGCCGGGCCGGCCCCTTGGCCAGTTCCTTGTCATTACGAGCGGAGGCGCGCCGCTTGCGGGCCAGCTCGACTCCCTCGACGACCTCGCCCGCGCGGAGCAGGATCCCGCTCGCCCGGCCCTCGGGTCCGCAGACGAGGTTCATGCAGTGCCACATGCCGTAGGTGAAGTAGACGTACACATGTCCGGGCGGGCCGAACATCACCGCGTTGCGGGCGGTGGGGCCACGGTAGGCGTGGGAGCCGGGGTCGTTCGGGCCGTCGTACGCCTCGACCTCGGTGAGGCGGAGGGCGATCGGGCCGTCGGGGGTCGTCCGGACCAGGATGCGGCCGAGGAGGTCCGGTGCGACGTCCAGTACCGGGCGGTCGAAGAAGGTACGGGGCAGTGGCGTACGGTCCGGGGGCGCGATCATGCTCTCCGAGGGTAGCCCAGACGGAGCACCGCACCGGCCGGAACCGGCCGGGGTCGGATCGCGTTCGTAGGGGTCGAGAATCCATTCGCGAAGGGAGAGTCATGGCGTTCAAGAAGCTGCTCGCGAGCCTCGGGGCCGGCGGTGCCTCGGTCGAGACGGTGCTGACCGAGGTCAACGTCGTACCGGGTGGTGTCGTCCAGGGTGAGGTGCGGATCCAGGGCGGGTCCGTCAACCAGGCGATCGAGGGACTGTCCGTCGGTCTCCAGGCCAAGGTCGAGGTGGAGAGCGGCGACCAGGAGTACAAGCAGGACGTCGAGTTCACCAAGGTGCGGCTCGGGGGTGCGTTCGAGCTGGAGGCGGGGGCCGTGCACGCGGTGCCGTTCGGGCTGGAGATCCCCTGGGAGACGCCGGTCACGACGATCGACGGGCAGGCGCTGCGCGGTATGCACATCGGGGTGACCACCGAGCTGGCGATCGCGCGGGCCGTGGACTCCGGTGACCTGGACCCGATCAACGTGCACCCGCTGCCGGCGCAGAAGGCGATCCTGGACGCCTTCATCCGGCTGGGCTTCCGCTTCAAGAACGCGGACATGGAGCGCGGCCACATCCGCGGGACGCGGCAGAAGCTGCCGTTCTACCAGGAGATCGAGTTCTTCCCGCCGTCGCAGTACCGGGGTCTGAACCAGGTGGAGCTGAGCTTCGTGGCCGACGAGTACGCGATGGACGTCGTACTGGAGATGGACAAGAAGCCGGGTCTGTTCAGCGAGGGTTCGGACACCTACCGGTCCTTCCAGGTGGGTCTGGACGACTGGCAGGGGACCGACTGGGCGGCCTACCTCAACCAGTGGCTGTCCGAGGTCGGCAGCAAGCGCAACTGGTTCTAGGCTCGGAACTGCTGATTCCAGTCCACGACCAGGAGGGTACCGAGGTGACCGAGCTGAAGCGGCGGCCGCTCCCCCACGACTTCCATCCGCCCGTGCCGTCGTTCACGGTGACGAGCGAGGACGTCGAGGAGGGTGCGACGCTGAAGAGCACCCAGGTCCAGGCGGAGGGCAACACCTCGCCGCAGTTGCGCTGGGAGGGCTTCCCGCGGGAGACCAAGAGCTTCGCCGTGACCTGCTACGACCCGGACGCGCCGACGGGCAGCGGGTTCTGGCACTGGGTCCTGTTCGACATCCCGGCCTCGGTGACGGAGCTGCCGGCGGGTGCGGGTGGCGGGAAGTCCGAGGGGCTCCCCGAGGGCGCCGTCCACGCGCGCAACGACTACGGGACGAAGGACTTCGGGGGTGCCGCTCCGCCGCCCGGGGACGGCCCGCACCGGTACGTGTTCACGGTGTACGCGGTGGACCGGGAGAAGCTGGGTCCGGATGCGGACGCCTCGCCGGCCGTCGTCGGGTTCAACCTGCGGTTCCACACGCTCGCGCGTGCCCAGCTCATCGGTGAGTACGAGAATCCCGCCGAGAGCTGACCGCACCCCCTCGCCGCAGCCCGGCGTTCATGGAAGGTTTGCCCGTCTCCGGTCTTGGAAGTGATCGGGGGCGGGCAGTTTTTATTGCGTTGTCCATCTCGGCGCGCCCGTCCAGAGTTGGTCCGAGCCCGCCGGGGAGTGGGCCGGCGCACATGGGAGGTGGGCTGGATGCGTGACACGCTGGTTCTGAACGCGAGCTTCGAGCCGCTGTCGACGGTGACTTCGAACCGGGCCGTTGTCCTGGTGCTGCAGGACAAGGCCGTGGTCGAGCAGGCCCACTCCGAACTGCGTATGCGCGGTGCGGACGTGGACATACCCGTGCCCCGGGTCATCCGGCTGTGCCGGTACGTACGGGTGCCGTTCCGAAGACAAGCTCCGTGGTCGCGGCGGGGTGTGCTGGTCCGGGACCGGTACCGGTGCGCGTACTGCGGGCACCGGGCGACGACCGTGGACCACGTGCTGCCGCGGTCACGGGGTGGGCAGGACACGTGGCTGAACACGGTGGCCGCGTGCGCGCAGGACAACCACCGCAAGGCGAACCGGACTCCGGAGGAGGCCGGGATGGCTCTGCTGCGGGAGCCTTTCGAGCCGACGCCGGCGGACGCGATGCTCCTGGCCCTGGGCCGGGGGGACTTCGACGCGCTTCCCGAGTGGCTGGGCCGGGACGCGGCCTAGGCGTACGGCGGGATCGGTCGTGCCGACGGGCCAGACGCCGGGGCGGTGACGTGCGTGCCGGCCCGGTGCCCTGATCGACTACGCGTCGCACGCCGGGCCCCGGCACTGTTCGGAGCACGGTGCGTCGGTTCGGCAGCGGTCGGGAGGCCCGGAGAACGGGCTCAGTCGATGGTCGGCTTCTCGCGGCGTTCCGTGGCCGTGCCGGTGTTTTGGGGCGGGACGGAGTTGCCGCCGTTGCCCGAACCGCCGCCGAAGGGGCCGAAGTTGCCCATCGCGCCGGAGAGGCCCTTGAGGGCGTCGCCGATCTCGCTGGGGACGATCCAGAGCTTGTTGGCGTCGCCCTCGGCGATCTTGGGGAGCATCTGGAGGTACTGGTAGGAGAGGAGCTTCTGGTCCGGGTCGCCGGCGTGGATGGCCTCGAAGACCGTGCGGACGGCCTGGGCCTCGCCCTCCGCGCGCAGGGCGGCTGCCTTGGCCTCGCCCTCGGCGCGCAGGATCTGGGACTGCTTCTCGCCCTCCGCGGTGAGGATGGCGGCCTGCCGCGTGCCCTCGGCGGTGAGGATGGCGGCGCGCTTGTCACGGTCGGCGCGCATCTGCTTCTCCATCGAGTCCTGGATGGAGGTGGGCGGTTCGATGGCCTTCAGCTCGACGCGGTTGACGCGGATGCCCCACTTGCCGGTGGCCTCGTCGAGGACGCCGCGCAGGGCCGCGTTGATCTCCTCGCGGGAGGTCAGGGTGCGCTCCAGGTCCATGCCGCCGATGATGTTGCGCAGCGTGGTGACGGTGAGCTGCTCGATCGCCTGGATGTAGCTGGCGACCTCGTAGGTGGCGGCCCGGGCGTCGGTGACCTGGTAGTAGATGACCGTGTCGATGTTCACGACCAGGTTGTCCTGGGTGATCACCGGCTGGGGCGGGAACGGGACGACCTGTTCACGCAGGTCGATGCGGTTGCGGACGGTGTCTATGAACGGGACCACGATGTTCAGGCCCGCGTTCAGCGTGCGTGTGTAGCGGCCGAAGCGCTCGACGATGGCGGCGCTGGCCTGTGGGATGACTTGGATCGTCTTGATCAGGGCGATGAAGACCAACACCACCAGGATGATCAGGACGATGATGACCGGTTCCATCGTCGCTCCCCGTACCCTTCTCCGCTTCGGCGCCTACGGCAGATCTCATGACTGTTGAGGATCTTGCTGGTCGAGTCTGACAGACCGTCGCGCAACTCGTGAGTCGTTCTCGGTGAGTTGTTCTCAGATGACGACCGCGGTGGCTCCTTCGATGTCCACCACGTCCACCTCTTGGCCCACTTCATAGGCGCGGGCGGTGTCGAGCGCGCGGGCCGACCAGATCTCGCCGGCGAGCTTGATACGGCCGCCGGAGCCGTCGACCCGCTCCAGCACCACGGCCTGCCTGCCCTTCAACGCCTCGATACCCGTGGCGAGTCGGGGGTGCTGTCTGCCGTGCCGGGCCGCGATGGGCCGGACGACCGCGATGAGGGCGACGGAGACGGCGACGAACGTGAGGACCTGGATGACCGCGTCGAAGCCGAGGGCGGAGACGACCGCCGCCGCGACGGCTCCCACCGCGAGCATGCCGAACTCGGGCATGGCGGTGACGACGAGCGGGATTCCGAGCGCCGCCGCGCCGACGAGCCACCACACCCATGCGCCGATGTCGTTCACATGGTCATGGTAGGACCGCGATCGGGCGGCGGACAGGGCGCGAACGGGAGCGGAACCGGCTCGGGGGCGGGTCAGGACAGGGGGAGGCCCTGTGCGGTCCAGCGCTCGCCGACCTGCTCCACGACAAGCGGAAGGCCGAAGCAGAGGGAGAGGTTGCGGGAGGACAGTTCCAGCTCGATCGGGCCGGCGGCGAGGACCTTGCCCTGGCGGATCATGAGCACGTGGGTGAAGCCGGGGGCGACCTCCTCGACGTGGTGCGTGACCATGATCATCGAGGGGGCGATGGGGTCGCGGGCGAGCCGGCCGAGACGGCGGACGAGGTCCTCGCGGCCACCGAGGTCCAGGCCGGCGGCGGGCTCGTCGAGCAGGAGCAGTTCGGGGTCGGTCATCAGGGCGCGCGCGATCAGGGTGCGCTTGCGCTCGCCCTCGGAGAGGGTGCCGAACCTGCGGTCCAGGTAGTCGCTCATGCCGAGGCGGTCGAGGAAGGCGCGGGCACGCTGCTCGTCGACGGCCTCGTACTCCTCCTGCCAGCCGGCGGTCATGCCGTAGGCGGCGGTGAGGACCGTCTGGAGGACCGTCTGGCGCTTGGGGAGCTTCTCGGCCATGGCGATGCCGGCCATGCCGATGCGGGGGCGCAGTTCGAAGACGTCGGTGCCCGGACTGCCGAGGGTCTCGCCGAGGATGGTGGCAGTGCCCTTGCTGGGGTAGAGGTAGCTGGAGGCGACGTTCAGGAGAGTGGTCTTGCCGGCGCCGTTGGGACCGAGGATGACCCAGCGCTCGCCCTCCTTCACCGACCAGGAGACCTGGTCCACCAGAGCCCGGCCCTCCCGGACCACGGATACGTCCTGAAGCTCCAGAACATCGCTCATGAGCGTGTTGTCTCCCCTTGCAGTGTCGCCGGTCTCGGCTGTCGCGTACGCCTGTGGCTCGGGTCCGCCACGCCCGTGGGCGCAGCCCTCATGAAATCTACGCCACGAGCGTCCCGCACCATTCCATCGGTCCGGTCCTTAGGGTGGGGGCATGCTCTCGGAACCGCGTTCAGGACGCCTTGCCGCTTGGGGAAACGCCCTTCTGGCCGGACTTGTCTCTCCGGACGACGCCGTGCTCGCCATCGTGGGCGAGGACGCGGTGCACCGGGTGGAGGGGCTGCCCGGTGAGTCCGCGCCGGTCGGGCTGACGCTGGCGCTGGGGCGGCTGCGCGCGCTGGGCGTGTCCGGGCTGCGGGTGGCGCTGCCCGCGCCGGGGCATCCGCTGGGGCTGAGCGGACCTGTGGAGTTCAACGCGCGGGCGCTGGAGGCCGGGGAGGCGGTGGTCTGTCACGGCGCGGCGTCCGGGCTGGTGCCCGAGGTGTTCCAGGCCGGCCCGCGGGGGGATGTGCACGTGGAGGTGGTGTGGCACGTGCTGCCGGTGCGGGAGGCGCCGCCCGCGGACGTGCCGTCGCTGGGCGAGGCCGAGCGGGAGCTGGCGGAGGCGCTGCGCGAGGCGACGGAGGTGCTGTCCGGGCTGGACGTCGCCGGATCGGGTCCGGTGGCGGAGGCGGCGATCGGCGCGTACCGGGCGCGGGCCGAGCGCGGCCGGGAGGTGCTGGCGCCGGGGTATCCGCCGCGTGCGGTGCGGGTGCTGGAGCTGGCGCAACGGGTGAGACTGCTGGTGTCGCTGGCGTACGACCACGGGCACGGGGGTGCGGTCAGCTCCGCGGAGATGGCGGCGCGTGGCGAGGCGCTGCGTCCCGTCGAGCGGACGGCCCGGCGGGCGCAGGTGGCGGCGTACAACGCGGTCGTGGAGGAGCGGGAGCGGGGACTGCGGTGAGCCCCGGGGCGCTGTGCGCCGGACAGCGGACCCCCGGGGCGATGGGCAGCGAGCCTCCGGGGCGTCGGAAGCAGCGGACCCCCGGGTCGATGGGCAGCGGACCCCAGGGGCGATAGGCAGCGAACCCCCGGGGCGCCGGGCGGCGGACCTCCGGGGCGCGTCCGGGGCCGGGTGCGGTCTCGGCCGGGGCGGCTCAGCCGGCCATGCCGTGGCGTACGGCCCACAGCGCGGCCTGGGTGCGGTCGGCGAGGTCGAGCTTCATCAGGATGTTGGAGACGTGTGTCTTGACGGTCTTCTCGGACAGGACGAGGGCGCGGGCTATCTCGCGGTTGGAGCGGCCGTCCGCGATCAGGCCGAGCACCTCACGCTCCCGCTCGGTCAGCGTGCCGCCCCTGCCGTGACCGGTGCCGGTCTCCTCCTGTGAGAGCAGCGCACCGGCGACCTCCGGCTGGAGCAGGATGTGCCCGGCGTGCACGGAGCGGATGGCGCCGGCGAGGGCGTCGGGGTCCACGTCCTTGTAGACGTACCCGGCGGCGCCCGCGCGCAGCGCCGGGACGACCGTGCGCTGCTCGGTGAAGCTGGTGACGATGAGCACGCGCGCGGGGTTGTCGAGTTCGCGCAGCCGGCGCAGGGCGTCGATGCCGTCCGTGCCCGGCATTTTGATGTCCATCAGGACGACGTCGGGGCGCAGCTCCTCGGCGCGGTCGACTCCCTCGGCGCCGTCGGCCGCCTCGCCGACGACCTCGATGTCGTCCTGGACCTCCAGGAAGGTGCGCAGGCCCCGGCGGACGACCTGGTGGTCGTCGACGAGGAGCACCCTGATCGGTTCACCCACCGGGGACCTCCATCTCGATCGTGGTGCCCTTTCCGGGCGCCGATTCCACGGTCAGCGTGCCGCCGGCCCCGCTCGCCCGGTCCCGCATCGAGACCAGGCCGAGGTGGCGTCCGGCGCGGCGGACCGCCGTCGGGTCGAAGCCGCCGCCGTCGTCGGTGACGCGCAGGACCGCTCCGCAGCCGCGCCGCCGCACGCTCACGTCGACGTGGGCGGCGCCGGAGTGGCGCAGGGCGTTGTGCAGGGCCTCCTGGGCGACTCTGAGCAGGGCCTCCTCCTGGGCGGCGGGCAGGGCGCGGAAGCCGTTGCCGGTGAAGGTCACGCGCGCGGTGTGGGCGCGGTCGAGGACCTGGATCTGGGTGCGCAGGGTGGCGACCAGGCCGTCCTCGTCCAGCGCGGCGGGCCGCAGCTCCACGACGGCGGCGCGCAGTTCGTCGGCGGCCTCGGCGGCGAGAGCCGCGACCTGGTGCAGTTCGTCCTTGGCGCGGGCGGGGTCGCGGTCGACGAGCGCGGCGGCGGCCTGGGCGGTCAGGCGCAGCGAGAAGAGTTTCTGGCTGACCGCGTCGTGCAGTTCGTGGGCGAGCCGGGAGCGTTCCTCGGCGATGGTCAGTTCGCGGCTGCGCTCGTAGAGGCGGGCGTTGGTCAGGGCGATGGCGGCGTGCTGGGCGAGGATGCCGAGCAGCTCCTCGTCCTCCTCGGTGAAGCCGCACCCGCCCTCGGGCCGGGGGCGCGGTGGGTGGCCGTCCGCAGCGCACAGCTTGTTGGCGAGGAAGAGCGCGCCGATGACCTCGTCGCCGTCGCGGATGGGCAGGCCCAGGAAGTCGACCAGGTCGGGGTGGGCGGACGGCCAGCCCTCGAAGCGGGGGTCCTTGCGCAGGTCGGCGAGGCGCTCGGCCCTCGCGTCGCGGAGCATCGCGGCGAGGATGCCGTGCTGGCGAGGGAGCGGGCCGATGGCGCGCCACTGCTCGTCGCTGACGCCGTCCACGACGAACTGGGCGAAGCCGCCGTGGTCGTCGGGGACCCCCAGGGCGGCGTACTGCGCGTCGAGCAGTTCACGGGCGGAGGCGACGATCGTCTTGAGGACGTCGCGCACCTCCAGGTGCCTGCTCATGGCCAGCAGCGCGGAACTCACCGCGGCGAGGCCGGACCGGGGGCCTTGACTCTTGCGCTCACCGTACCGGCGGGCTGTGACAGCGCGGATCGGTCCGGTGGCGGCGGAAGCCGGTCCGCCGGACCTAGGGCGGGTGGCGTATGCCGCCGGGCGCGGGGCACGGGTGGTGGGGTGGCGGTCGACAGGACCTGCTTCGAGGCGCCGCGCGGGCTCCACCTGTGGCGGGAGGTCGGCTACGTCCCTCTCCTCCTCACGCGGGAGGACCCTCACCCATCGCGTTGCGGTGGCAACGCACCGTGAGAGTGCGTGGGGCGCGGTGTGAGCCCGCGCATAGGGCCTGCATCACGTACGAAGAGGCATAGGAGACGAACCGGCCCGCATGAACGGGACCGATGGCCCTGTCTGTCCCGTTTTGCCCTTCCCTGATCCACTACCCGGCTTCGTACGTCACACCTTTGCCTGGGGATTTTGCGCCAGCTAAGAATGGCTCTCGTCGCTCAGCGCCGCGGGTTCCGCCCGCGGCGTTCGTGTGGGAGGAGCCGATTCCCCCGGCGGACGCAGAGCGGCCTCCGCGCTATCGAAGAGGTCCATCAGCCATGCCCAAGAACATCCTCGGCCGTGCTCGCAGTCGTGCCCTCACGAAGCAGCACGGGATCGTCCTTTCCGGTGTCGCCGCGCTCGGCACCGCCGCCCTCGCCTTCTCGGCCGTCCCCAGCAGCGCCGGAACCGTCACGACCGGCGCCCCCGCCACGACCGCGCAGGTCGCGGCCGGCATCTCCCTGAAGAACGTGAAGGGCACGGTCACCGACCAGCTCGCCGGCACGAACGTCAAGCTCGACGCATACGCGGCACAGAAGAAGGCCGTGGACGCGGCCGCCGCGAAGAAGGCGGCCGACGCCGCCGCACAGAAGAAGGCCGCCGAAGCCGCGGCGCAGAAGACGGCCGCGCAGGCCGCCGCCGTCCGGCAGGCCGTACAGGAGCACGCCGCTCGTCAGGCGGCCGACCGTTCCGCGCAGCGCCCGCAGATGCAGCCGGTCGCCGCGAAGACGTACGCCGACAACCTCGACGGCTGGATCCGCCAGGCCCTGGACATCATGAAGGCCAAGGGCATCCCGGGCTCCTACAACGGCCTGCACCGCAACATCCTGCGGGAGTCCTCCGGCAACCCCAACGCCATCAACAACTGGGACGTCAACGCCGTCAACGGCATCCCGTCCAAGGGCCTGCTCCAGGTCATCCCGCCGACCTTCACCGCGTACCACGTCTCCGGCACGTCCTGGAACATCTACGACCCGGTCGCCAACATCACCGCCGCCGCCAACTACGCGGCGGACAAGTACGGCTCGATCGACAACGTCAACAGCGCGTACTGAGGGCCGGCGCGGACCTCGGTGACGACGGCGAAGGGCGGCACCCCCACTGCGGGGGCGCCGCCCTTCGGTGTCGTACGGGCACGGAACGCTCGCGCGTGTCGTACGGGTGCGGTTACTTGCGCATGACCTCCGGCTCGTGGCGGCGCAGGAAGCGGGCCACGAAGAAGCCGCAGGCCACACCGAGCGCGATCAGCGCGACCATGTCCAGGCCCCAGGCCGCGGCCGAGTGGTCCCACAGCGGGTCGGTGCTGCCGGGGTCGTCGGTGTTCGGGGCGATGTTGTTGAAGTCCAGCGTGGTACCGGCCGCGGCCACCGCCCAGCGCGACGGCATCAGGTACGAGAACTCGTTGACGCCGAGCGTGCCGTGCAGCGCGAACAGACAGCCGGTGAAGACGACCTGGATGATCGCGAACATGACGAGCAGCGGCATGGTCTTCTCGGCGGTCTTCACCAGCGAGGAGATCACCAGGCCGACCATCATCGAGGTGAAGCCCAGCGCCATGATCGGCAGGCACAGCTCCAGCAGCGTCGAGCCGCCGAGGACGAGCCCCTTCGCGGGGATCTCCCGGCTGGCGAAGCCGATCACACCGACCATCAGGCCCTGGAGCACGGTGACGGCACCGAGCACGACCACCTTCGACATCAGGTACGCCGAGCGGGACAGACCCGTCGCGCGCTCCCGCTCGTAGATCACCCGTTCCTTGATCAGCTCACGGACCGAGTTCGCGGCACCCGCGAAGCACGCGCCGACGGCGAGGATCAGCAGGACGGTGGTGGCCGTGCCGTTCGGGACGTGCGTGCCGGTCCTCGGGTTGATCGCCTCGTTGACCAGCAGACCGCGGCTGTGGTCGATCAGCAGACTGACCGCGCCGAGGACCGCCGGCAGGATCACCGTCAGCGCCAGGAAGCCCTTGTCGGAGGCGATGACCGACACATAGCGCCGGATCAGGGTCATGAGCTGGGAGCCCCAGCCCTGCGGCTTGGGCGGCCTGATCGCCTGGGGCACCGGCACGGGTGCGGACTGCGGTGCGACCGAGTCGAGGTCCGCCGCGTACATCTGGTAGTGCTGCGAGCCCTTCCAGCGGCCCGCCCAGTCGTAGTCGCGGTAGTTCTCGAAGGCGGAGAAGACGTCGGCCCAGCTGTCGTAGCCGAAGAAGTTCAGCGCCTCCTCCGGCGGACCGAAGTAGGCGACCGCACCGCCCGGCGCCATCACCAGCAGCTTGTCGCACAGGGCCAGCTCGGCCACGGAGTGCGTGACGACGAGGACCGTGCGGCCGTCGTCGGCGAGGCCGCGCAGCAACTGCATGACGTCACGGTCCATGCCCGGGTCGAGACCGGAGGTCGGCTCGTCCAGGAAGATCAGCGACGGCTTGGTGAGCAGCTCCAGGGCCACCGACACGCGCTTGCGCTGGCCACCGGAGAGCGAGGTGACCTTCTTGTCCTTGTGGATGTCGAGCTTCAGCTCGCGCAGCACCTCGTCGATGCGGGCGTTGCGCTCCTGCGCGGTGGTGTCGGCCGGGAAGCGCAGCTTGGCCGCGTACTTCAGGGCCTTCCTGACGGTCAGCTCCTTGTGCAGGATGTCGTCCTGCGGGACCAGACCGATGCGCTGGCGCAGCTCGGCGAACTGCTTGTACAGGTCCCGGTTGTCGTAGAGGACCTCGCCCTGGTTGGCGGGCCGGTAGCCGGTGAGCGCCTTGAGCAGGGTCGACTTGCCGGAGCCGGAAGGGCCGATCACCGCGACCAGCGACTTCTCCGGTACGCCGAAGGAGACGTCCTTCAGGATCTGCTTGCCGCCGTCGACCGTGACGGTCAGGTGGCGCGCGGAGAAGGAGACCGCACCGGTGTCGACGAACTCCTCGAGGCGGTCGCCGACGATGCGGAAGGCCGAGTGACCGACACCGACGATGTCGGTCGGGCCGAGCAGCGCGCTGCCGCCCTTGGCGATCGGCTGGCCGTTGACGTACGTGCCGTTGTGCGAGCCGAGGTCGCGGATCTCGAAGCGGCCGTCGGGTGTGGCGTGGAACTCCGCGTGGTTGCGGGAGACCTGGAGGTCGGAGACGACCAGGTCGTTCTCCAGGGCACGGCCGATGCGCATCACGCGGCCGAGGGCGAACTCGTGGAACGTGGTCGGGCTGCGGTCGCCGTGGACCGGCGGCGCCCCCGCGCCACCACCGGGCGTCTTCTGCGCGTACTGCTCGGCGGGCCCGCCCTGCTGCTGCGGGAACGCGGGCGCCTGCTGCCACTCCGGCCCCGGGGCCTGCGGGTGCGCGGGCGCCTGGTGCGGGACGGACGCCTGGTACGCGGGCGCCTGGTGCGGGTCGGGCTGCTGGTGTGTGGGCGCCTGCTGGGGCCAGCCGGACGCGCCGGACGCCGCGTAGGGCGCCGACTGCGGCTGCTGCGCCGGGTCGCCGGCCGGCGCGGCGGCCACGGACAGGTTCAGCCGCGGTCCGTCGGTCGCGTTGCCCAGGTGCAGCGACGCGCCGGGGCCGATCTCCATGTGCTGGATCCGTCGGCCCTGCACGAACGTGCCGTTGGTGCTGCCATGGTCCTCGACGGCCCAGCCGCGGCCGTCGAAGCTGACCGTGGCGTGCCGCCAGGACACCCTGGCGTCGTCGAAGACGATGTCTCCCTGCGGATCGCGTCCGAGGGTGTAGGTCCTGGACGGATCGAGCGTCCAGGTACGTCCGTTTGTTTCGAGTACGAGTTCCGGCACTCCATGCCCCACTGAGTTGTCCCCCGAATTTGCCCCCGTCGCGGGGAGTCTAGGGATGTCGAACATCGTGGGGAACTATTTCAGGCTCGGCCCTCTGACCGAAATCCGGGCCTTGCCAAGGATGTCGGTACGCGCTTCGGATCGCCCCCGATCCGGCCCGGGCCCTAGTACGGCGGCCGTTGGTGCCCCCGGACCACAAGGCGTCGAGGGCCACTGCTGCATCGGGTTCACGCCACTCGCGGTGAAGCGGGCCGGCGCCCTGCCGCTGTCGCGGTTCCGCCTACGACCCGTACGTCCGGCCGGAGTTGTGACCGCACCGGCCGAACTCCGCGGGTACGCGAACACGGTGACCCTGGCCCTGGCCCCATCCCTGTCGCTGGCCCTGCTCCTGCTCCTGCTCCGGGTCATCGGGGCGCCGCGCCCCGCCGCCCCGCGGGCCCTCGTCGCCTGGATCTGCCGTTCTGTACCGGCCGTGCGATCCTCGTGGGGGAGGCGGGGCCGGCAGCGCGTGCGCAGGGCGGCGCCGGCTTTCGGTGGCAAGCTGGTCGACACCGGCCCTCCACCTGTTGTTCCGTGTCCGTCAGGCGGACCTCGACGGCAAGAGGCACGGGGTGCCGGATACGGTGGTGACACCATGAGCGCTTCGCAGATCCCCGCTTCGCAGACCCCCGAGGTGCCCACCCTCCTCGTCAAGATATTCGGCAAGGACAGGCCCGGCATCACGGCCGGCCTCTTCGACACCCTTGCCGCCTACCTCGTCGACGTGGTCGACATCGAGCAGGTCGTCACCCGGGGCCGCCTGGTGCTCTGCGCGCTGGTGACGCAGCCCCCGGCCGGCCTGGAGGGCGACCTGCGGGCCACCGTGCACACCTGGGCCGAGTCGATGAAGATGCAGGCGGAGATCATCTCCGGGCACGGCGACAACCGCCCGCGCGGCCTCGGACGCTCCCTGGTGACCGTGCTCGGCCACCCGCTGACCGCCGAGTCGACGGCCGCGATCGCCGCCCGGATCGCCAAGGCCGGCGGCAACATCGACCGTATCTTCCGGCTCGCCAAAATCCCGGTCACGGCCGTGGAGTTCGCGGTGTCCGGTGTGGAGACCGAGCCGCTGCGCACGGCCCTGGTCTCCGACGCGGCGGCACTGGGTGTCGACATAGCGGTCGTCTCGGCGGGCCTGCACCGGCGGGCCCAGCGGCTGGTGGTCATGGACGTGGACTCGACCCTGATCCAGGACGAGGTCATCGAGCTGTTCGCCGCCCACGCGGGCTGCGAGGACCGGGTCGCCGAGGTGACGGCGGCGGCGATGCGCGGGGAGCTGGACTTCGAGCAGTCGCTGCACGCGCGCGTGGCGCTGCTGGAGGGGCTGGACGCGTCGGTGGTGGAGAAGGTGCGCCAAGAGGTCCGGCTGACGCCGGGCGCGCGCACGCTGATCCGCACCCTGAAGCGGCTCGGCTACCAGGTCGGCGTGGTCTCCGGCGGCTTCACCCAGGTCACGGACGATCTGAAGGAGCGGCTCGGGCTGGACTTCGCGCAGGCCAACACGCTGGAGATCGTCGACGGGAAGCTGACCGGCCGGGTCGTCGGCGAGATCGTGGACCGGGCGGGCAAGGCGCGGCTGCTGCGCCGGTTCGCCGCGGAAGCCGGGGTGCCGCTGTCGCAGACCGTGGCGATCGGTGACGGCGCCAACGACCTGGACATGCTGAACGCGGCGGGGCTGGGCGTGGCCTTCAACGCAAAGCCCGTGGTGCGCGAGGCCGCGCACACGGCGGTGAACGTCCCCTTCCTCGACACGGTCCTGTATCTCCTCGGCATCACCCGCGACGAGGTCGAGGCGGCCGACACCCACGACGAGGACTGAGCCCCCGTCCCCATCCCCGGCCCGGCCCGGTCGGGAACGCCTGCCGGAGGGCTCGGCACCCGGTGCGGTGCCGGCCCTCCGGCGTACCGGGTCAGTCGCGGCTCACCTGCCGGCGGCGACCCTGCCGGCGGCGACCGGGCGGGGTCACTCGGAGGGCGCCCAGTAGTCCGTGAGGGTGGCCACGCCCGGCTCCACGCTCTTCCACGGGCCGTCGAAGGTCAGCAGGGCGAACCCGGCGGTGGGGAAGCCACGGCGGTTCATCCGTTCCCGGACGTCGCCCTCGGCCGCGCCGGCCAGGATCTCGGCCAGGCCGTGCACGCCCGGGTTGTGGCCGATCAGGATCACGTTCCGCACGTCGTCCGAGATCTCGTCGAGCACGGCGATCAGCTCGCCGGGCGAGGCGTCGTACACCCGCTCCTCGTAGACCGTCCTCGGCCGGTGCGACAGCTCGTGGACGGCGAGCTTCCAGGTCTCGCGGGTCCGGGTCGCCGTGGAGCACAGGGCCAGGTCGAAGGTGAGACCGGTGTCGGCCAGCTTGCGTCCGGCGACTGCGGCGTCCTGGCGGCCCCGCTCGGCGAGCGGGCGCTCGTGGTCGGAGACCTGGGGCCAGTCGGCCTTCGCGTGCCGGAAGAGGGCGATCCTGCGGGGTTCTGCGACGCTCATGGAATCCAGCTTCGCATGAAACAGGCCACCCGGCTCAGGGAGTTGACATGCGGATTCACCGCGTGAGGGACTCCGTCAGCGCGCGAGGAGCCGGTGAGCGTGCTCCAGGAGGGCGCGCTGTGGCCGGGGCACCGCCGGCCGCGTGGGCGTCCGACGGGTTCAGTACCAGCAGGGAGAGGAACGCCAGGGCGGGCAGGGCGAGCGCCCACCAGGGCAGCCTGGTGTCGACGCGGCCCGGGACGGCCGGGTGGGGCCGGGAGTGGGTGCGGGTCGGCATGATCGCCTCCGTGGATCCTCGAGCGGTTCCGTCACCGCCGGGTGCGGTCACCTCTCCAAGCTACGGACTCCGGGGCCGCCAACCCATCCGGAACTTCACCCAGTTGCCCCTGACCCTGGCCCCCTAGGGGATGGTGGTGCCATCCCACCGTCCGCCGCGGAAAGCGGCTCCGGACGAGGCGGCGGACCGCCGCGGGACAGCGGCCGTTCGCCGGAAGAGGCGGCCGGCCGGGAGCGTGGCGGTCTGCGGGGCCGGGCGGTCGGTCAGGGAGACGCGATGATCGCGATGATGGCGATGATCACGAAGATGGCGAAGAACGAGCCGAAGACGAGCAGCATCTTCTTCTGGCCGTTCTGCGGGTTCGGGTCGAGCACAGGCTGCATGGGCCCAGTCTCGCACCTCGCCGCCCGCATCGGGCCGCCGGGGCGCCCGCGCGGGTCAGCGCGCCGCCTCCTCCTCCACCGTACGGTCGCGGCCCGCCAGGAAGCCCACCACCATCTGCGGCACCATGAGGCCCGCCATGAGGGCGATCGGCAGGCCCCAGCCGCCGCTCTGCTGGTACAGGACGCCGACCAGCAGCGGACCGGGGATCGAGATCAGGTAGCCGGTGCTCTGCGCGAACGCGGACAACTGGGCCACGCCCGGACCGCTGCGGGCCCGCATGCCGACCATCGTCAGTGCCAGCGGGAAGGCGCAGTTGGAGACGCCGAGGAGGACCGCCCAGGCCCAGGCGCCACCGGCCGGGGCGAGGTACAGCCCGGCGTGTCCGGCGAGCCCGCAGACACCCAGGAAAAGCACGATCGGCCCCTGGTGGGGCAGCCGCGCGGCGACGCGCGGGATGACGAAGGCCAGCGGTACGCCCATCACCATGGTGACGGCGAGGAGCACGCCCGCGGTGCCGGCCGGGACACCGGCGTCCCGGAAGATCTGCGGCATCCAGCCCATGGTGATGTAGGCGGCGGTGGCCTGGAGGCCGAAGAAGACGGCGAGGGCCCAGGCGGTGCGGCTGCGGGAGATCCGCAGCGGTGCGGCCCGCGCCGGCTCCGGCGGCGTCTCGCGGTGTTCCCCGGCCGGGGCCGCGCCGCGGTCGCGGACGAGCGGCAGCCAGGGCAGGACGGCGACGGCGGCGATGGTCGCCCACACGGCGAGCCCGGGCTGCCAGTGGCCGCCGAGGGCGTCGGTCAGGGGGACGGTGACCGCTGCGGCGAGGGAGGTGCCGAGGGCGAGGGCCATCGAGTACAGGCCGGTCATGGAGCCGACGCGGTCGGGGAACCAGCGCTTGACGATGACCGGCATGAGGACGTTGCTGACGGCGATACCCATCAGGGCGAGGGCGCTGCCGGCCAGGAATCCGGCGGTGTTCCCGGCGTACGGCCGTATGAGCAGGCCGGCGGTGATGGCGGCCATGCCGGCGCACACCACGGCGGCCGGTCCGAAGCGGCGGGCCAGGCGGGGGGCGGTGACGCCGAAGACGGCGAAGCACAGCGGGGGCACGGAGGTGAGCAGGCCGGCCACGCTGCCGCTCATGCCGAGACCGTCGCGGACCTCCTCCAGGAGTGCGCCGAGGCTCGTGATGGCCGGCCGGAGGTTGAGCGCGGAGAGCACGATGCCGACGACGACCAGCCGCGCCGCCCACGCGCGCCTGCGGGCCGCGCCGGGGGTCGTCCCGCGCGGGCGCGCCTGGTCGGCCGTACCGCGTTCGGTCGGTGACATCGCCGTACGGGTGTCCGCTGTCCGGGTTTCCTCACTAGCCATGCAGTCCATCATAGAATCATGGGATGATTGGTTGTCCATCCCCGGGACCTCCGTGCCCGGGCCTCGCGTGCGAAGGTGTGCCATGCCCTTGAGCCACCCCCGTCGTTCGGCGCTGTCCGAGCAGGTCATCGCCGAACTGCGGAACCAGATCACCTCCGGCGAGTGGCCGGTCGGCTCGCGCATCCCGACGGAGCCGGAACTGGTCGAGCAGCTCGGCGTCGCCCGCAACACCGTCCGCGAGGCCGTCCGCGCGCTGGCGCACAACGGTCTGCTGGACATCCGTCAGGGTTCGGGCACGTACGTCGTCGCGACGAGCGAGCTGGCCGGCGTGATGCACCGCCGGTTCGCCGGCGCCGACCCGCGGCACATCGCCGAGCTGCGTTCCACGCTGGAGTCGGCCGCCGCCAAGCTGGCCGCCGAGCGGCGCACCGAGAAGGACCTCAAGCAGTTGGACGCGCTGCTGGCGCGGCGCGACGAGACCTGGGAGACCGGCGACACGGAGGCCTTCGTGACGGCCGACGCCACGTTCCACCTGGCCGTGGTGGCCGCCTCCCACAACGACGTGATGACCGCGATGTACGCGGACCTGGGCGAGGTGCTGCGGGACTGGCTGCGCGCGGACGTCGGCGCGGAGCTGACTCCCGACACGCGCATGGACCACACGCGGCTGATGGACGCGATCCGCGCGGGGGACGCGGAGTCGGCGGCGGCGGAGGCCGCGAGCTATCCGTTCCTGTGCCGTCCGGGCCGGTTCACCGCGCCTTCTGGTGGCTGACCCAGACGGTACGGACCTCCTTCCAGCACCGGCCGGTGAGCCGTACGGTCAGGGCGGGCCCGGCGTCCACCGGGGCGCTGTCGGTGTCGATGTCCCACCAGCGGGCGCACTCGATGTGCAGTCGTACGCGATCGATGTCGACGTACGGGTTGTGGCAGTAGGCCACCACGCGGGAGCCCCGGACGGCCGTCCGGCAGGCGGCGCCGAACCGGCTCGGCGCGGGCGGTTTCCCGTCGCTCACGCGCGCGTGCGGAAGCGCGTCGTACGGCAGGGACAGCACGAGGGCCAGGGCCACGGTCACCGGGGCGAGGCTGCGGGACAGGCGCACAAGGGGACCTCCTCGGCCGGGCTGCGGAGGGACCTGGGGGGACGGCGTAATCCAGGGTGCGCCGCCGCGTCCGGGGCGGCCCGGCGGGTGAGCCGAACGGGTGACGCCCCGTTCCCCGCTCGTGACGGCGGGGAACGGGGCGTCGGTGAGGCCCGGCGAGGTCAGGCGCCGATGGCGTGCAGACCGCCGTCGACGTGGATGATCTCGCCCGTGGTCTTCGGGAACCAGTCGCTCAGCAGGGCGACGACACCGCGGCCGGCCGGCTCGGGGTCCTTCAGGTCCCACTCCAGCGGGGAGCGGGTGTCCCACACGGCGGCCAGGTCGCTGAAGCCCGGGATGGACTTGGCGGCCATGGAGCCGATCGGACCCGCCGAGATGAGGTTGCAGCGGATGTTCTGCTTGCCGAGGTCGCGCGCCATGTAGCGGCTGGTGGCCTCCAGGGCGGCCTTTGCCGGGCCCATCCAGTCGTACTGCGGCCAGGCGTACTGGGCGTCGAAGGTGAGGCCGACGACCGAGCCGCCGTTCTGCATCAGCGGCAGGCAGGCCGTGGTCAGCGACTTAAGGGAGAACGCCGAGACGTGCATGGCGGTGGCGACCGATTCGAACGGCGTGTTCAGGAAGTTGCCGCCGAGCGCGTCCTGCGGGGCGAAGCCGATGGAGTGGACGATGCCGTCGAGGCCGCCCAGCTCCTCGCCGACGACGTCGGCCAGGCGCGCGAGGTGCTCCTCGTTCGTCACGTCCAGCTCGATGACCTTGGCGGGCTTCGGCAGCTTCTTGGCGATGCGCTCGGTCAGCGTGGGCCGCGGGAACGCGGTCAGGATGATCTCGGCGCCCTGCTCCTGGGCGAGCCTGGCGACGTGGAAGGCGATGGAGGACTCCATCAGCACACCCGTGACCAGGATGCGCTTGCCCTCGAGAATTCCGCTCATGGTGATCAGTGACCCATTCCCAGTCCGCCGTCAACGGGAATGACGGCTCCAGTGATGTACGAGGCGTCGTCCGAGGCGAGGAACCGCACCGTCGCGGCGATCTCCTCCGGCTGCGCGTAACGGCCGAGCGGCACCTGAGAGACGATGTTCTTGCGCTGCTCGTCGGAGAGCGCCTTCGTCATGTCGGTGTCGACGAAGCCGGGCGCGACGACGTTGAAGGTGAGGTTGCGCGAGCCCAGCTCGCGGGCGAGGGAACGCGCGAAGCCGACCAGGGCGGCCTTGGAGGCGGCGTAGTTCGCCTGGCCCGCCGAGCCGAGGAGGCCGACCACGGACGAGATCAGGACGACCCGGCCCTTCTTGGCGCGCAGCATGCCGCGGTTGGCGCGCTTGACGACCCGGAAGGTGCCGGTGAGGTTGGTGTCGATGACCGAGGTGAAGTCCTCCTCGGACATGCGCATCAGTAGCTGGTCCTTGGTGACACCGGCGTTGGCGATCAGGACCTCGACCGGACCGTGCCGGTCCTCGATCTCCTTGTAGGCCTGCTCCACCTGCTCCGGGTCGGTGATGTCGCACTTGACGGCCAGGCAGCCCAATTCCGTCAGGGCGGCCGGCGGCTCACCCGAGCGGTACGTGATCGCGACCTTGTCGCCGGCGTCGGCGAATGCGCGGGCGATGGCGAGGCCGATGCCCCGGTTGCCTCCGGTGACGAGAACCGAGCGGCTCAACGGATCACCCTTTCGATAGCGGTCTGATGCAGTCCGACAATCCGCCCGGACACCTCAATGACAGGCGGCTTCACCAGAAACCTATCGGTCCGCATTCCCGCGCGGACATTCGGGCACCGACAGTGGCTCGGGGGTGTCACTGTCGGGTCCCTACAGATTCGACCGGTCCGGCCACCCGAACGTGTGGTCCGCCGGACCGCTCGCACGACATGATCGGGACGACAGGCCACGACAGCAGGGAGACCTCCGTGCCTCATTCCATCGACGAAGCCTTCACGGCGCTTCCCCTACGGGCCCTCGCCGACGCCGCGCTGGCCCGCGCGCGTGCGCTGGGGGCCGAGCACGCGGACTTCCGGTTCGAGCGGGTGCGCAGCGCGTCCTGGCGGCTGCGGGACGCCAGGCCCGCCGGGACGTCGGACACCACCGACCTCGGGTACGCGGTCCGGGTGGTGCACGGGGGTACGTGGGGCTTCGCGTCCGGGGTGGACCTGACCATGGACGCCGCCGCGCGCGTCGCCTCCCAGGCGGTCGCGATGGCCAAGCTCTCGGCGGAGGTGATCAGGGCGGCCGGGTCGCGGGAACGGGTCGAACTGGCCGACGAGCCGGTGCACGCCGACCGGACGTGGATCTCGTCCTACGAGATCGACCCGTTCTCGGTGCCGGACGAGGAGAAGGCCGCGCTGCTGGCCGAGTGGAGCGGGCGCCTGCTGGCCGCGAACGGCGTCGACCATGTCGACGCCTCCCTGCTCACCGTGCACGAGAACAAGTTCTACGCCGACACCGCCGGGACCGTGACGACCCAGCAGCGGGTGCGGCTGCACCCCGCGCTGACGGCCGTGTCCGTCGACGGGTCGAGCGGCGAGTTCGACTCCATGCGCACCCTCGCGCCCCCGGCGGGCCGCGGCTGGGAGTACCTGACCGGCTGCGGCTGGGACTGGGACGCCGAGCTGGAGCGGATGCCCGGGCTGCTGGCCGAGAAGATGCGGGCGCCGAGCGTGGAACCCGGCCTGTACGACCTGGTCGTCGACCCGTCCAACCTGTGGCTGACCATCCACGAATCCATCGGCCACGCCACCGAGCTGGACCGCGCCCTCGGTTACGAGGCCGCCTACGCCGGCACCTCCTTCGCCACCTTCGACCAGCTCGGCAAGCTCAGGTACGGCTCCGAGCTGATGAACGTCACCGGCGACCGCACCGCCGAGCACGGCCTCGCGACCATCGGCTACGACGACGAGGGCGTCGAGGCGCAGTCCTGGGACCTGGTGCGGGACGGCACGCTGGTGGGCTACCAGCTCGACCGGCGGATCGCGCGGCTGACCGGGTTCGAGCGGTCCAACGGATGCGCGTTCGCCGACTCGCCCGATCACGTGCCGGTGCAGCGCATGGCCAACGTGTCACTGCGACCGGACCCGGCCGGGCTGTCCACGGAGGACCTGATCGGGGGCGTCGACCGGGGCATCTACGTGGTCGGCGACCGGTCCTGGTCGATCGACATGCAGCGGTACAACTTCCAGTTCACCGGGCAGCGCTTCTTCCGGATCGAGAACGGGCGGATCACCGGGCAGCTCAAGGACGTGGCCTACCAGGCGACGACCACCGACTTCTGGGGGTCCATGGCCGCCGTGGGCGGTCCGCAGACGTACGTCCTCGGTGGCGCCTTCAACTGCGGCAAGGCCCAGCCGGGCCAGGTGGCCGCCGTGTCCCACGGCTGCCCCTCCGCCCTGTTCCGGGCAGTGAACATCCTCAACACCACGCAGGAGGCCGGTCGATGAGCGCCCGTACCACCAAGCCGCACGAGATCGTCGAGCAGGCCCTCGCGCTGTCCCGCGCCGACGGCTGCGTCGTCATCGCCGACGAGCACTCCACCGCCAACCTGCGCTGGGCGGGCAACGCGCTCACCACCAACGGCGTCACGCGGGGCCGTACGCTCACCGTGATCGCGACGGTGAACGGCCGGGAGGGCACCGCCTCCGGTGTCGTGTCCCGGTCGGCGGTCACCCCCGAGGAGCTGGAGCCGCTGGTGCGGGCCGCGGAGGCCGCCGCGCGCGGTGCCGGGCCCGCCGAGGACGCGCAGCCGCTGGTCGTCGGGGTGCCGCTGTCCCCGGACTTCACTCAGGCGCCCGCGGAGACCTCCTCCGCCGTGTTCGCCGACTTCGCCCCGGCGCTCGGCGAGGCCTTCGCACGCGCGCCTGCGGGCGGCCGGGAGCTGTACGGCTTCGCCAGCCACGAGCTGGTGTCGACGTACCTCGGCACGTCCACCGGGCTGCGGCTGCGGCACGACCAGCCCAGCGGCACGCTGGAGATGAACGCCAAGTCGCCGGACCGTACGCGCTCGGCATGGACCGGCCGGTCAACGCGGGACTTCAAGGACGTCGACCCCGGGGCGCTGGACGCCGAGCTGGCCGTACGGCTCGGCTGGGCCGAGCGGCGGGTCGAACTGCCCGCGGGCCGCTACGAGACCCTGCTGCCGCCGACCGCGGTCGCTGATCTGCTGATCTACCAGCTCTGGTCGGCGTCGGGCCGGGACGCGGCCGAGGGGCGGACGGTGTTCTCCCGGCCCGGCGGGGGCACGCGGGTCGGCGAGAAGCTGGGCGCGCTGCCGCTGACCCTGCGCAGCGACCCGGACGAGCCGGGCCTGGAGTGCTCGCCCTTCGTGGTCGCGCACTCCTCCGGCGGCGACCGCTCCGTGTTCGACAACGGGCTGCCGGTCCGCGCCACCGAGTGGATCAGCGACGGCGTGCTCACGCGGCTGACCACCACCCGGCACAGTGCGGGCCTGACCGGGCTGCCGGTCGCCCCGGCGCTGGGGAACCTGATCCTGGACGGCGGGCAGGACCGCTCCCTGGAGGAGATGGTCGCGGACACGCGCGGGCCCTGCCTGCTGCTGACGTGCCTGTGGTACATCCGCGAGGTCGACCCGGCGACGCTGCTGCTGACCGGCCTGACCCGGGACGGCGTCTACCTCGTGGAGAACGGCGAGGTGACCGGGCAGGTCAACAACTTCCGGTTCAACGAGTCGCCGGTGGACCTGCTCGGCCGGGCCACGGAGGCCGGGCGGACCGGGAAGACGCTGCCGCGCGAGTGGAGCGACTGGTTCACGCGCACCGCGATGCCCCCGCTGCGCGTCCCCGATTTCAACATGAGCTCTGTCAGTCAGGGCGTATAACCTCGTAGGCGGCTGTCACCCGACCGCCCCGACATCTTCGAGGAGACACGAGAACCGTGACGGACATCGTCGACGAACTGAAGTGGCGGGGGCTCATCGCCCTCTCCACCGACGAGGACGCACTGCGCAAGGCGTTCGCGGACGGTCCCGTCACGTTCTATTGCGGCTTCGACCCGACCGCGCCCAGCCTCCACCTCGGCAACCTCGTGCAGATCCTCACGATGCGCCGCATCCAGGAGGCGGGGAACCGTCCGCTGGCGCTGGTCGGCGGCGCCACCGGGCTCATCGGTGACCCCAAGCCCACGGCCGAGCGCACGCTGAACGCGCCGGAGGTCGTGGCCGGCTGGGTGGAGCGGCTGCGCGCCCAGATCGAGCCGCTGCTCCACTTCGACGGGCCGAACGCCGCGGTGATGGTGAACAACCTGGACTGGACCCAGGGCATGTCGGCCATCGAGTTCCTGCGGGACATCGGCAAGCACTTCCGGGTCAACAAGATGATCGCCAAGGAGGCCGTCTCCCGGCGGCTCAACTCCGACGCGGGCATCAGCTACACCGAGTTCAGCTACCAGATCCTCCAGGGCATGGACTTCCTGGAGCTGTACCGGCGGCACGGCTGCACGCTCCAGACCGGCGGCAGCGACCAGTGGGGCAACCTCACCTCCGGCACGGACCTGATCCACCGGGTCGAGCCGGGCGCCGAGGTGCACGCGCTGGGCACCCCGCTGATCACCAAGGCGGACGGCACCAAGTTCGGCAAGACCGAGTCCGGCACGGTGTGGCTCGACCCGGAGATGACCACGCCGTACGCGTTCTACCAGTTCTGGGTCAACGCGGACGACCGGGACGTCTCCAAGTTCCTGCGCATCTTCAGCTTCCGCTCCCGTGCGGAGATCGAGGAGCTGGAGCGGCAGACCGAGGAGCGTCCGCAGGCCCGCGCCGCGCAGCGCGCGCTCGCCGAGGAGCTGACGACGCTGGTGCACGGCGCCGGCCAGACGGCCGCGGTGATCGCCGCGTCGAAGGCGCTGTTCGGCCAGGGCGAGCTGGCGGAGCTGGACGAGAGGACGCTGGCCGCGGCGCTGTCCGAGGTGCCGCACATCCAGGTCGCCGAGCCGGCCGCGGTGGTCGACCTGTTCGCCGAGGTCGGTCTCGTCGCCAGCAAGTCCGCCGCCCGGCGGACCGTGAAGGAGGGCGGGGCCTACGTGAACAACGTGAAGGTCGCCGCCGAGGACTTCGTCCCGGGGACCGACGCGCTGCTGCACGGGCGGTGGCTGGTGCTGCGGCGGGGCAAGAAGAACCTGGCCGCGGTGGAGGTCACCGGCGCCTGAGACGCCGTAGTGGCGCGGCGGCGTCGAGGGACGCGGGGGGTGTGCGAGCGTCCGCCTGATGGTGGACACCGGTGCGCGCCCCGTGCCCCGTCCGCGGCGTCGGCCGGGGGCTCAAGCCCGCTGGTGCTTCCGCTTGCCCAGCGTCGCCATGTACAGGGCGTCCACCGCGGCGACGATGATGATCGCGGCCACAAGCTGGAAGGCGTGCCGGCTCCAGTCGATGCCGGGGGTCTCGGCCACGCCGAGCGCGCGGGCGACGGCGTTGCCCACGATGGCGCCGAGCACGCCGCAGATGGTGGTCAGCCACAAGGGGCTGTGCTGCTTGCCCGGGATGACCGCCTTGGCGATGAGGCCCAGCACGAACCCCACGACGATCGCCCACAACCAGCCCATGGCTGCCTCCTCGTACGGCTCGACGTGAGCATTACGATCAGTGTGCTGCCGTGCGCCGCCCGGCGCATGCCGGGTTCCCCCGTACGCGGGGCGGGCTGCATCGGCGCAGGTTGCGCGATACCCGGTCTCGTGGGCGGCGTGGGCGCGGCGTACCGTTGACAGTGCCCCCGGTCCGGTGCCCTTCCGGTTCGCCGCCGGGTGCGGACGGCGGCGAAAGCCGGGGAAGTCCGATGCGGGCGGATGGTGGAATGTGATGCGGAAGCAGCACGGCGACGACGTCCAGGTGTTCCGGATCACCGGGGCCCGGACGGGACTCGCCGAGGACGTACGGGGCCGGCAGCGGCGGTACGTGATCTCGATGTTGATCCGTACCGTCTCCGTGATCCTCGCGATCTCCCTGTGGAACGTCGAGCGGTACGTGGCCATCGTCGCGCTCGTGCTCGGCGCGGCCCTCCCCTACATCGCCGTGGTGATCGCTAACGCGGGCCGGGAGAGGCCGCCGTCGCTTCCGTCGACGTTCGTCACCGTGCCCGTGCGGCCGATGATCACGCCGCCGCCACCGAGCGAGGGCGAACGGGCGGAGCCGTCCGGAATGCCCGGTGAGCGCCCCGGTACGGCCTGAGCGCGGCGGACGCCGCGGAAGCGGAATGTGGCCGTGTGTCAAGCTCAAGAAAACCTCAGATCAATCCTGCTGTTCCGGTGCCGGGCGGCGGGATGTGCGTGACATACTGCGTACGCGCTCCGCATCCCCCGTCGGAGCGACAGACCGACGCCGGGCAGCTCCCCCCGTGGCTGCTCGGCGTCGCCTTGTTCCCCCCCCGTTTTCGTGAGACGAACCCGTGAGTGACGAGACCCCGATCTGCTCCGCCAAGGGCTGCCGCACCGCTGCCGTGTGGGTGCTGGCGTGGAACAACCCGAAGATCCACACCCCGGAGCGCCGCAAGACGTGGCTCGCCTGCGACGAGCACCGCGAGCACCTGTCCGAGTTCCTCGGGGTGCGGGGGTTCCTCAAGGACGTGGTGACGCTCGAGCAGTGGCAGGCGTCCGAGGACGCCGGGCCGTCGGTGGCGGGCTAGCCGAGACCCTACGGAACCGCTGACCGATCCGCGTGTGCCCGACGCCGCTGTCCGGTTCAGGGAGTGGGGTCCTGGGGCGAGGCGGGCGGGGGTTCGAACAGTGCCCGGACGGTCTCGGTGGCCAGGTCGCGCAGCCAGGTGTGGGCGCGGTCGTCGTCGTGGCGCTGGTGCCACAGCAGGTAGAGCGGGACGGCCGGCATCTGGAAGGGCAGCGGCAGGGTGATCAGGCCGAGCCGGTCCCGGGCCGTGCGGGTGACCGCGTCGGGGAGGGTGAGCACCAGGTCGGTCTCGGGGGCGAGTTGCAGCGCGAAGGCGAGGGTGGGCCCGGTGGCGACGACGTGGCGTTCGCGCCCGCGTGCGGTCAGGGCGTCGTCGACCGGGTCGCGCAGGCGTCCGCGCCGCGAGACGGTGAGGTGTTCGGCGGCGGCGTAGCGCTCGATGCTCGGCGGACCCTCGGCGAGCGGGTGGCCGGGTCGGACGGCGACGACGAGCTGATCGCGGCCGACGAGGCGGTGGCGGATGTCGGGGAGCGTCGGCCGGGCGGAGCTGGATTCGAGGTCGACCTCCCCCCGTCGTAGCTCGGGGGTGTCCGTGCCGGACTCGGCGGGCAGGCGTAGCTGGACGCCGGGGGCCCGGCGGTGGACGGCGGTGATGAGGGCCGTGCCGCAGGCGGTGGTCAGGGCGTCGTGCCAGCGCACGGTGAACACCCGCTCCAGGGCCGCCAGGTCGAGTTCCTGCTGAGCGGACAGAAGATGGTGCGCCTGCTGCACGAGGGCGTGGACCTGGGAGCGGATGGCCAGCGCGCGCGGGGTGGGGACCATGCTGCGGCCGGTGCGGACCAGGATCTGGTCACCGGTGGCCTTGCGGATGCGGCCCAGGGAGCGGCTCATCGCCGGTGCGGTGACGTGGAGGCGGGCCGCGGCGCCGGCGACGCTGCCCTCTTCGAGCAATGCGTCCAGTGCCGTGAGCAGATTCAGATCCAGTTGCATGAGAGTAACTCTACGAGTGAATAGCATGCACTTGTCGTTAATCATCGTGCGGCCTACCTTCGAGGTGCGGGCACGGGACGAGCCCCCCCCCCGCAGTCACCGAACCCCAGGAGCCCGCCATGAGCACCACCATGCCTTTCGCCGCCGGCACGACGCTCCTCGCCGACGTGACGTCCCTGGTGCGGACCGCCGGCCGCACCCTGCTCGACCGCCGCACCCCGCACGCCCGGGGTGTGAGCCTGGACGAGATCGTCGACGAGATCCACGCCAACGACGACGCGGTGCTGGATGTGCTGCGGGAGCCGCTGCTGCGGACCCGGCCCGGATCGCGGTGGGCCGAGGACGAGCTGGCCGGCGGCGCGCTCCCGCCCGGGGAGTGGTGGGTCGTCGACCCCGCCGAGGGCAACATCAACCACGTCCACGCCATGGAGGACTGGGCCGTCACCGCCACCCTGGTCCGCGACAACCAGCCGGTGCTCACCGTGGTCCACCTGCCGCTGACCGGCGAAACCTACACCGCCGTCGCCGGCGGCGGCGCCCGCCTGGACGGCCGGCCCCTGAAGGTGTCCGCCAAGACCGACCTGGGCGCGACACTCACCGGCACCGGTCAGGCCAGGCCCGGCGAGGACATGCGCACCTTCCGGCGGATCGGCGAGTCGGTCACCGCCATGCTCGCGAGCGGACTGGTCGTACGCGTGTCCGTTCCCGCCACGATGCAGCTCATCCACGTCGCCGCCGGACGCATGGACGCCTTCTGGCAGTTCTCCGACGTCCGCTCGGGCCTGGTCGCCGGTGCCCTGCTGGTGTCCGAGGCCGGGGGCACCGTCACCGATCTGGCGGGCGAACCCTGGAGCACGGCCGGCCGGGACTTCCTGGCCGCCGCCCCCGGCGTCCACACCGCCGCCCTGGAGGTCCTGTCGCCGATCGCCTGACCGTCGAAGCGACCTGCTGCCCGCTCCCGTTCCTCCCCTGCCCGACACCACCCCGACACCACAAGGAGCATCATCCCATGACCAGCATCGGCATCCTGGGCGCCGGCCGCGTCGGCGCCAACCTCGCCGGCAAGCTCGCCGCAGCCGGACACCACGTCGTGCTCGGCCGCCGCGACCCGGACGAGCGGACTCCGGCGCTCACCGGCACCACCGGCCCCCGCGTCTCCTTCTCCGACCAGCGCACCACCGCCCGCACCACGGATGTCGTGATCAACGCGACGCCCGGCGACAGCGCCCTGGACCGCCTCACCGGCCTGCGCGCCGAACTCGCCGGGAAGATCCTCGTCGACGTCTCCAACGCCACCCGCGACACCGGCGGCCTGCCCGGCGACCTGTGCTATCCCGGCAGCAGCCTCGCCGAGCGACTCCAGGCCGCCCTCCCCGACACCCGTGTGGTCAAGACCCTCAACACCATGCTGTACATGGTCATGACCGCTCCCGGCATGCTGGCCACCCCGCCGACCGTCTACGTCTCGGGCGACGACGCGTCCGCGAAGACGACCGTCACCGGCCTGCTCGGTGACCTGGGCTGGCAGCCGGGGTGGATCGAGGACCTCGGGGACATCACCACGGCCCGCGCCACCGAAGCCATGATCCTGGTCGTGCCCCACGTCCTGCGGCGGCACGGTCTCGAGCCCTTCGCCGTCTCCCTCGCCCGCTGACCCCATAGGGGCCGCGCCCGGCAGCGGGAACCGGTGCGTGCCTAGCCGCCGATCGCGGACATGGGCCGGTCCGGCTGCACGAACGACGGGTCGTCCAGGCCCGCTCCGGCCTTCTTCCCCCACATCGCCAGACGCCACAGGCGGGCGATCTCCTCATCCGGCGCGCCCGAACGCAGGGCCGCGCGCAGGTCGGTCTCCTCGGTGGCGAACAGGCAGGTCCGTATCTGGCCGTCGGCGGTGAGGCGGGTGCGGTCGCAGGCCGCGCAGAACGGGCGGGTGACCGAGGCGATCACGCCCACCCGGTGCGGGCCACCGTCCACCAGCCAGCGTTCCGCCGGTGCCGAGCCGCGCTCCTGGGCACCCTCGGGGGTGAGGTCGAAGCGGGTGTGCAGGGAGGTGAGGATGTCCCCGGCGGTGACCATGCCCTCGCGCTTCCAGCCGTGCTGGGCGTCCAGGGGCATCTGCTCGATGAAGCGCAGTTCGTAGTCGTGCTCCACCGCCCAGGCCAGCAGGTCCGGGGCCTCGTCGTCGTTCAGACCCGGCATCAGGACCGAGTTGACCTTGACGGGGGTCAGGCCGGCCTCGCGGGCGGCTTCCAGTCCCTCCAGCACGTCCTTGTGGCGGTCGCGGCGGGTGAGGGTTTTGAAGACGTCCGGACGGAGGGTGTCCAGGGAGACGTTGACCCGGTCCAGGCCCGCCGCCTTCAGCGCGGCAGCGGTGCGCCTGAGACCGATGCCGTTGGTGGTGAGGGACATCCGGGGGCGCGGGGCGAGGGCCGCGACGCGCTCGACGATGCCGGTCAGGCCCGGGCGCAGCAGTGGCTCGCCGCCGGTGAAGCGGACCTCCTCGATGCCGAGCGCGCGGACCGCGATGCCGATCAGCCGGACGATCTCGTCATCGGTGAGCAGGTCCGGCTTGGCCAGCCACTGGAGGCCCTCCTCGGGCATGCAGTAGGTGCAGCGCAGATTGCACCGGTCGGTCAGCGAGACCCTCAGATCGGTGGCCACCCGGCCGTAGGTGTCGATGAGCACGTGGGCCCCCTCCCTCTCCGGATCACTCGTTGCGAAGCGGCAGCGTGTCTCCTGTTCACCAGCGAGCCTACGTGACCCCACCGACATCGAGGGCGGCCCGATCCGACGAGGCACGGCACGGCCGCGTCGTAGGACCGTACAGTCCCCCACGACGCGGCCGTCCGTACGAACCTCAGTGCGCTCCGGTGCCGGTCAGGGACCGCACCTCCAGCTCCGCGTACTTGCCGTCGTCCGGGGTCTCCTTCGACAGCAGGGTGCCCACGACGCCGAGCAGGAAGCCGACCGGGATGGAGATGATCCCGGGGTTCTCCAGCGGGAACCAGTGGAAGTCGACGCCGGGGAACATCGAGGACTCCTTGCCGGAGACCACCGGCGAGAACAGCACCAGGCCGACCGCCGTGACCAGGCCGCCGTAGATCGACCACAGGGCGCCCGAGGTGGTGAACCGCTTCCAGAACAGGCTGTAGAGGATGGTCGGCAGGTTGGCGGAGGCGGCGACCGCGAAGGCGAGGGCCACCAGGCCGGCCACGTTCAGGTCGCGGGCCAGGGCGCCCAGCAGGATGGAGACGGCGCCGATGCCCACGGTCGCGTAGCGGGCCGCGCTGATCTCCTGCTTCTCGGTGGCCTGGCCCTTCCTGATGACGTTCGCGTAGATGTCGTGGGCGAAGGACGAGGAGGAGGCCAGGGTCAGGCCCGCGACGACCGCGAGGATGGTGGCGAAGGCGACCGCCGAGATGGTGGCGAGCAGGACCGCTCCCCAGTCGGAGTGGAGGCCGCCCAGGTGCAGCGCGAGGAGGGGAGCCGCGGTGTTGCCCGCCTTGTTGGAACCGGTGATCTCGTCCGGGTCGATCAGTGCGGCGGCTCCGAAGCCGAGGGCAAGCGTCATCAGGTAGAAGACACCGATCAGGCCGATCGCCCAGAGGACCGACTTACGGGCGGCCCTGGCCGTGGGGACCGTGTAGAAGCGGATCAGGATGTGCGGCAGGCCGGCGGTGCCGAGGACCAGGGCGATGCCGAGGGAGAGGAAGTCCAGCTTGGTGGTGCCGGTGGCGCCGTACTTCAGACCGGGCTCCAGGAACGCCGAGCCCTTGCCGCTGTTGGCGGCGGCCTTCCCGAGCAGGTCCGAGACGTTGAAGTGGAACTTGAGCAGCACCAGGAAGGTCAGCAGCAGGGCGCCGACGATCAGCAGCACCGCCTTGACCATCTGGACCCAGGTGGTGCCCTTCATGCCGCCGATGGTGACGTACACGATCATCAGGACGCCGACCAGGGCGACGATGCCGATCTTGCCGCCGTCGCTGGTGATGCCCAGCAGCAGCGAGACCAGGACGCCGGCGCCCGCCATCTGGGCCAGCAGGTAGAAGATCGACACGACGATCGTGGAGGTGCCGGCGGCCGTGCGGACGGGGCGCTGGCGCATCCGGTAGGCCAGGACGTCGCCCATCGTGTAGCGGCCGGAGTTGCGCAGCGGCTCGGCGACGAGGAGCAGGGCGACGAGCCAGGCGACGAGGAAGCCGATGGAGTACAGGAAGCCGTCGTAGCCGAACAGGGCGATGGCGCCGGCGATGCCGAGGAAGGACGCGGCGGACATGTAGTCGCCGGAGACGGCCAGTCCGTTCTGGAAGCCGGTGAACTGCCGTCCGCCGGCGTAGAAGTCGGCGGCGTCCTTGGTCTGCCGGCCGGCCCAGACGGTGATGACGAGGGTCGCGGCGACGAACACCGCGAACAGGGTGACGATCAGTGTCCGGTGCTCGCTCGCCTCGCCGGCGGCCAGCAGGGTGTGCGATGCCCGGCCGGTGGCCGACAGGGTGTGCTGTGCGGGGCTCATGCGCCGCCCTCCATCCGGGACTTGATGGCCTCGGCCCGCGGGTCGAGTTCGGTGGCGGCGTGCCGCGCGTACCACCAGGCGATGAGGAACGTGGTGAGGAACTGGGCGAGGCCCAGCACGAGGGCCACATTGATGTTGCCGGCCACCCTGGTGCCCATGAAGCCGCCCGCGTAGTTGGACAGCAGGACGTAGAGCAGGTACCAGGTGATGAAAACGACGGTGAGCGGGAAGGCGAAGGAGCGGTGGGCGCGGCGCAGTTCACCGAACTCCGCGCTCTGCTGCACCTCGGTGAACTCCTCGGTGGAGGGAAGTGGGGCCCCCGGTGTCGCGGGGGGCGGTGTCTCGGTGGCCACGGAGTCTCCTCGGGTGACGGACCTGCGCGTTGTCTGACTCGGCTGGACAGGCGCCAGGTGACCGGACGTCACGTGGCGCCGTGCTTGCGTGTCTTGGGGGAGCCGCGATCCCGCCGGTCCCCCTGATCACGGTCACGGCGCCGCGCGCGGAGCGGTTCACGCCGGTTCCGTTCCGCGGGCGCACGCGCGGGGGGACGCACGGGTGCGCGGCTTCCGGGCGGCATCGCGTCGGGCCCTTCCGGAGACCGGGCGCGGAAGATAGCTTCGGCCTGCACCACCCGTCATGTACCTGCCCGAGCACCATCCGTGTCTCGGGGCTGTTCCGTACCCGGATGATGTGGAGATCCCATGGCTCATCTGCGTTCCGGACGCCGGCTCGCGCTCGCCGTGCCGGTCGTGCTGTCGCTCACCGCCTCGCTCGGCCTGCTGCCGTCGGCGGCCTCGGCGGCGCCCGCCGCCGACGGGCCCGTGCTCAGCTATGTCGTCAACGTCGGCCCGGGACACGGTGTCGCGCACCGCGTCCGGAAGGCGATCGCCGAGGCCGGGGGCTCGGTCGTGATCGCGTACGACCGGATCGGCGTGATCGTCGTCCACTCGGCGAACCCCGCTTTCGCCGAGGCCGTCCGTACGGTGCCCGGGGTGGACTCGGCGGGTGCCACGCGCAACGCGCCGCTGCCCGCCCAGTCCACCACCGACGTCGGCACACCGAAGGTGCTCGGCGCCGGGGAGGCCGCCGCGGCGGGCGCCCGGGCGGCCGACGGCCAGGACCCGTTGGAGCCGCTCCAGTGGGACCTGCCGGCCATCAAGGCGGACAAGGCACACGAGAAGACCCTGGGCAGCCGGAAGGTCACGGTCGCCGTCATCGACACGGGCGTCGACGACACCCACCCGGACATCGCGCCCAACTTCGACCGCGAGGCGTCCGCCGACTGCGTGTCGGGCAGGCCGGACACGACGGACGGCGCCTGGCGGCCGAGCGCGTCGGAGAGCCCGCACGGTACGCACGTGGCGGGCGAGATCGCGGCGGCGAAGAACGGCGTGGGCGTCACGGGTGTGGCACCGGGCGTCCGGGTCGCCGGCATCAAGGTCGGCAACCCGGACGGGTACTTCTACACGGAGGCCGTGGTCTGCGGCTTCGTGTGGGCGGCCGAACACCACGTCGACGTGACCAACAACAGCTATTACACCGACCCGTGGTACTTCAACTGCACCACCGACCCGGACCAGAGGGCGCTCGTGGACGCCGTCGCCCGCGCCTCGCGGTACGCGGAGGAGCAGGGCGCGGTCAATGTCGCGGCGGCCGGCAACGAGCGCTACGACCTCGCGTCCCACGCGATCACCGACCCGGTCTCCCCCAACGACGGCACGCCCGCGGAGCGGGTGATCGACCCGCACGCGTGCTACGACATACCGACCCAGTTGCCGGGTGTCGTGACGGTGGCGGCGACGGGCGCCAAGGGCCTGAAGTCGTCCTTCTCCAACTATGGCCTCGGCGTGATCGACATCGCCGCGCCCGGTGGCGACTCGACGGCCTACCAGGCACCGCGGCCCCCGGCGACCAGCGGCCTCGTCCTGGGCCCGCTGCCCGGCGGCAAGTGGGGCTACATGGCGGGGACGTCCATGGCGACGCCGCATGTCGCCGGGGTCGCCGCATTGATCAAGTCAACCCATCCGCACGCCTCCGCGGCCCTCGTCAAGGCCCTGCTGTACGCGGAGGCCGACGCCACGCCGTGCACGGACCCCTACGACATCGACGGGGACGGCAAGGTGGACGCGGTGTGCGAGGGGACGAGGAACCGCAACGGCTTCTACGGCTGGGGGACGGCGGACGCACTGGCCGCGGTGACGAGGTAGGTCCCTACAGATAGGTCCGCTCAGGTAAGCCCCTCCATATATTGATTCAGTCAATAGTGCATAGTGCAGTCATGACTGAAATCATGTACGCGTGGTCCGCGGTGGGCGGTGATCCCGCCCGGCTCGCACGGCTCACCACCGTGGCACGGGAAGGCGTGCTCCCGGCCCGCCTTCCCGTACGGCAACTGGCCAGGGCGTGCGTCGGCGCGTGCGGGCTGGCCGCCGCGGAGCTGGCGGCCCGCCGGGCCGGACTAGGCGAGGTGCCGGGCGTCCGGGTCGACGACGGCGCGGTCGCGGCCGCCTTCCACAGCGAGCGTCACCTGCGGGTCGACGGACGGGCGCCGGTCCTCTTCTCGCCGCTGTCCCGGTTCTGGCGGACGGCCGACGGCTGGGTGCGCACCCACGCCAACTACCCGCACCACCGGGCCCGGCTGCTCACCGCGCTGGATCTGCCGCGGGACGCCCCGGCGGAGAAGGCCGCCGCCCGGCTCGCCGCGCTGTCGGCCCTGGAGGCGGAGGAGGCGGTCTGCGGCGCGGGCGGCCTGGCGGTGGCCCTGCGCACGCCCGCGCAGTGGCAGGCGCACGAGCAGGCCGCGGAGGTGGCCCTGCGGCCACTGGTCGAGCGCGAACAACTGGACGCGGCACCCGCGCGCGTACTTGCCCCGCTCGATCCGGCCGGCGCTCCCCTGCTGCCCGCCGCCGGGCTGCGTGTGCTGGACCTGACCCGGGTCCTGGCGGGCCCGGTCGCCACCCGCACCCTGGCGCTGCTCGGCGCGGACGTGCTGCGCGTGGATGCCCCGTGGCTGCCCGAACTCCCGGACCAGCACGCCGACACGGGCTTCGGGAAACGGTCCGCCGTCCTCGACCTGGCGGCCGGCCGGGACACCTTCGAGGATCTGCTGAGCGCGGCCGACGTCGTGGTGAGCGGGTACCGGCCCGGTGCCCTGGACCGGTTCGGGCTCTCCCCGCGGGAGCTGGTCGCGCGGCGCCCCGGCCTGGTGGTGGCGCAGGTGTCGGCGTGGGGCGCGTACGGGCCGTGGGGCGGGCGGCGCGGCTTCGACAGCCTGGTGCAGGCCGCCACCGGCATCGCCGTGACCGAGGGGCCGGCCGGGGAGCCGGGTGCGCTGCCCGCGCAGGCCCTGGACCACGGCACCGGCTATCTGCTGGCCGCGGCCGTCCTGCGGGCGCTGACCGAGCAGTCGTACGAGGGCGGGAGCCGGCTGGTCCGCCTTGCGCTGGCCCGGACCGCCCACTGGCTGACGTCCGGCATCGGTCCGGCCCCGGCCGAGGGCACGCCGTACCCGGGCCCGGAGGCCTGGCTGACCGGGACCGACAGCCCCCTGGGCCGGCTGCGGCACGCCCGGCCGGCCGTGTCCTTCACGGGCGGCCCCACCGATTGGGCCCGGCCCCCGGGGCCTTGGGGCTCGGACCCCGCCCGCTGGCGGTGAGGCCCCGGGCGGCGCCGGTGGTGTCGCGGTCCGCCGCCGCGATTCCGGTCGACGGGCATCGGCACCGTCGGGGGCCGGGGACGCCGTCAGAGGCCCGGGGCGCCGTCAGGGGTCGGGGGCGTCGTCGGGAGCCGGGGACGCCGTCACGGCATCGAGCCCCGCCCGGTCCGCAAGGTCGCCGTCCTCGGCGCCGGCATGATGGGCGCGGCATCGCCTACTCGTGCGCCCGCGCGAGCATCGACGTCCTCCTGAAGGACGTCTCCCTCCGTCAGGGGCCGGCATGCCGTCAGAGGCCGGGGACGCCGTCAGAGGTTCGGTCCGCTGTCAGGAGCCGGGGACGCCGTCAGAGGTCGGGGACCGTCACACGCCTGCCGCGCCCAGCAGGCTTCCCGCCGCGTACGTCACGCCCATCGCCAGCACGCCGCCCGCCACGTTGCGCAGCACCGCGCGCCCCGGGTCCGCCGCGCCGAGGCGGGCGCTGCTCCAGCCGGTGAGGACGAGCGCGGCCAGTACGCAGGCCACGGTGACCGGGAGCCGCTGACCCGCCGGTGGCAGCACGATGGCCAGCAGGGGCAGCAGGGCGCCCACGGTGAAGGCCAGGAAGCTCGCCCAGGCCGCGTGCCAGGGGTTGGTCAGTTCGTCGGGGTCGATGCCCAGCTCCACGCGCGCGTGGGCCCGTAACGCGTCCCGCGCGGTGAGCTGTTCGGCGGCCTCGCGGGCCACCTGCCGGGACAGGCCACGCCCCTCCAGCAGCTCGGTCAGCTCCTCCAGTTCGGCCTCCGGTTGCTCGCGCAGCTCCCGGCGCTCCACGGCCAGCGCGGCCATCTCGGAGTCGCGCTGGGTGGAGACGGAGACGTACTCGCCGGCCGCCATGGACATGGAGCCGGCGAGCAGACCGGCCAGTCCGGCGGTCAGCAGTGCGGCCCGGCTCCCGGTCGCCCCGGCCACGCCGACGACCAGTCCCGCCGTGGAGACGATGCCGTCATTGGCGCCCAGCACGGCGGCCCGCAGCCAGTTCAGCCGGGAGCCGAGCGCGCCGCCGTGGGTCTCGTCGTGGGTGGGTTCCGTCACAGCAGGGAGGATGCCATCCCCAGGGTCGCGGCAGCCGTACCGACGCTCCTGCCGGTCCCGTCCTCGCCGGGCCGTCGTCCGGCGGAGGAGGTCCGGCGGAGGAGGTCCGGCGGAGGAGGTCCGGCGGTGCCGGGCGGGGCCCGGCCGGAACGGCGGGCGTGGCGTTCGACCGGTCGGGGGCGGTGCCGGGCCGGGCCCTTCGCCGCGGCTGCGCGAACCCGGCGCACCCGTGCGGGAGTTCGTCGGGGCGCCGGGGCGCGCGTGCGCCCGACCGGCGTCCGGGACGAGGGAATACGAGCAGGTGTCGCCGCTGCCGGTGTGCGGCGGGGTGGTGCCCGAGGGTCCGGTCGGGGGCGGCCTGCCGGTCGCCGCCCGGACCCGCCAACGCCTCCCGACGCCCCCCCGGCAACCCGCGAACACCCCCCGCAACGACCCCCCGACGACCCGTCGACGGCCGGGGGTCCGGTCGGGGGTGCCGGAGTGCCTCCGGGGCCTGGATCGAACTTGTCGGGGTGCGCGCGGTGTTGTGGCGCGCGGGTGCGGGCGGTGGTCGAGCGGGGGCGACTGCGTGTGGTGCGGCCGGCACCTGACGGAGACCGCTGTCAGTCATGGCCCGTATCCTCAGGGACCATGCTCGAAGACCATGCGACCGCAGTGTCCTCCCCCACCCCGTGGCCGGCCGCGTATCCGCGCGGATACGCGGTGGTTGACGTGGAGACCACCGGTCTGGCCCGCGACGACCGCATCATCTCCGCGGCCGTGTACCGGCTGGACTGGCGCGGTGAGGTCGAGGACCACTGGTACACGCTGGTCAACCCGGAGCGCGATCCGGGGCCGGTGTGGATACACGGTCTGACGAGTGACGTGCTCGCGGGCGCACCGCTGTTCGGGGACATCGCCGAGGAGTTCGCCGCCCGCCTGGACGGCCGGGTCCTCGTGGCGCACAACGCCGTCTTCGACTGGCAGATGATCGCCCGCGAGTACGCGCGCGTCCGGCGCGAGGCGCCGGTACGGCAACGGCTGTGCACCATCGCGCTCTCCAAGGAGCTGGCCCTGCCGCTGCCCAACCACAAGCTGGAGTCGCTGGCGGCGCACTTCGGGGTGGTGCAGCAGCGGGCGCACCACGCGCTGGACGACGCGCGCGTGCTGGCGGAGGCGTTCCGGCCCAGCCTGCGGGCCGCGGCGGCGGGCGGCGTGCGGCTGCCGCTGCTGGAGTGCCGGCCGCTGACCGAGTGGGCGGACCGGTCCGTGCCCCGGCAGGCGACGGGCGGCTACGGCGGCTACCCGTCCGGCAGTTGGCGCCCCTCCCGCAAACGCCCCGCATGCCCGCATCCCAACCCGGGCCGCTACGAAGAGGGCAAAAGCCTCAAACAGGGCATGCGGGTAGCCTTTTCGGGTGACACGTCCACCGAGCGCGAACTGCTGGAGGACCGAGCCGTCGAGGCCGGCCTGCACGTCGCCACCAGCATCTCCCGGCTGACCAGCCTGCTGGTGACCAACGACCCGGACTCGGGCACCTCGAAGACGGTCAAGGCCCGGCAGTACGGCACGCCGGTCGTGGACGAAGCCGCGTTCGGACAGCTACTCGGGGACGTGGAGCCCGCCGACGGGTGAACCGGCCGGGCGACGGGTCCGCCGGCGGGTCCTCGCCCCGGCGGACCACCGTACGAACGGGTGATTGCCACACGACTCACCCGGTACCCGCTCGCCCCCGGATCGGCGACGGCCCACCCTGTGGCCCATGGCGACATGCGAAGTCTGCGGCAATGACTACGGAATGACCTTCGAGGTGCACGCGCAGGGCGCGGTGCACGTCTTCGACTGCTTCTCCTGCGCGATCCACCGCATGGCCCCGATCTGCGAGCACTGCCGCGTGCAGATCATCGGCCAGGGTGTCGAGGTCGAGGGTCACTGGTTCTGCGGCGCGCACTGCGCCCGCGCCGAGGGAAACGCGGGCATCGTCGACCGGGTGTGACCCGGTACCCGCCTGATTGCACCCCGCGGCCCGGAGGTAACGTCGTGGGGTGCACCGCTACCGCTTCCTGTTGTCCCGCCAGTGGGTGATCCTCACCCTCGTCGCGATCGCGCTGATCCCGACGATGATCAAGCTGGGTTTCTGGCAGCAGCACCGGTACCAGGAGCGCACCGCCCGCAACGACCTGGTCTCCGCCGCGCTGCACGCCGAACCGGTACCGGTCGAGCGGCTCACGTCCCCCGGTCACACCGTGACCCGCACCGAGAAGTACCGCACGGTCACCGCCACCGGCACCTTCGACACCGCCAGGCAGGTCGTGGTCCGGCGCCGCACCAGCTCCGACGGCGAGGTCGGCTTCCACGTCCTGACCCCCCTGGTGCTCACGGACGGCATGGTGCTCCTCGTCAACCGCGGCTGGATCCCCGCGAACGGCGCGCAGACCGCGTTCCCGAAGATCCCCGCTCCGCCGGCCGGCCGGACCACGGTCACCGGACGGCTGAAGGCCGACGAGACGACCGCGGCGAGCGGCATCAAGAACGTCGAGGGCCTCCCCGACCGGCAGATCATGCTGATCAACAGCGCGGAGGAGGCGCACCGCCTGGGCGCGCGGGTACTCGGCGGCTACGTCGAGCAGACCGCGCCCGCGGCAAAGGGCGGTTCCCCCGAACAGATCTCCGACCCGGGCAGCGAGGACGCCCCGCTGAACTACGCGTACATGATCCAGTGGTGGCTGTTCGCGGCGGCCGTACCGGTCGGCTGGTGGTTCCTGGTGCGGCGCGAGATCCGCGACCGGGAGGAGACCGCGGCCGAGCGGAAGCCGGAGGAGAGCGAGCCGGCCACCGTCTGAGGCGGACACCGCACACCGGGTTCTCCGGCCACCGGGCTCTGCGGCCGTCGGGCTCTGCGGCCGTCGGGCTCCCCGGCCGCCGGGGCGCGATGGGCTGCGGGAGAGTCTCACCCCGTCGGCGCACCCTCTGGTTGGCCCCCTGGTCCACCGGGAAACCGCACCCCGTGAACCCGCGTATCGAGGACTACGCCCTCATCGGCGACGAGCAGAGCGCGGCCCTGATCGGACGGGACGGCTCGGTCGACTGGCTGTGTCTGCCCCGCTTCGACTCCGGCGCCTGCTTCGCCCGGCTGCTGGGCGACGAGAACCACGGCCACTGGCGGATCGCTCCCGAGGGTACGGACACCTGCACGCGCCGCGCCTACCGGTCCGACACCCTCGTCCTCGACACCGAGTGGGAGACCTCCGACGGCACGGTGCGGGTCACCGACCTGATGCCGCAGCGCGGACGCGCCCCCGACGTCGTACGGATCGTGGAGGGGATCAGCGGCCGGGTCACCGTCCGCAGCACCCTCCGCCTGCGCTTCGACTACGGCTCGGTCATGCCGTGGATGCGGCGCGCGGACGGCCACCGGGTGGCCGTCGCGGGCCCGGACTCCGCCTGGCTGCGCACCGAACCAGCCGTGGACACCTGGGGCGAGGACCACGCCACCCACGCACGGTTCACCGTCGAGGAGGGCGAGCGGATCGCGTTCGTGCTCACCTGGCACCCCTCGCACGAGAAGCGCCCGCCGCTCATCGACCCGTACGAGGCGCTGGAGCACAGCGTGACCGACTGGCGGCGGTGGGCACGGCGGTGCCGGTACGACGGCCCCCACCGGGACGCGGTCGTCCGGTCGCTGATCACCCTCAAGGCCCTCACCTACGCCCCGACCGGCGGGATCGTCGCCGCGGCGACCACATCCCTGCCCGAGCAGCCGGGCGGTGTGCGCAACTGGGACTACCGCTACTGCTGGCTGCGCGACTCCACCCTCACCCTCGGCGCGCTGCTCACCGCGGGCTATCAGGAGGAGGCCGAGGCCTGGCGGGACTGGCTGCTGCGCGCGGTCGCCGGCGACCCGGCCGATCTCCAGATCATGTACGGCGTCGCCGGTGAGCGGCGGCTGCCGGAGACGGAACTGCCGTGGTTGCCCGGCTTCGCCGACTCAGCGCCCGTGCGGACCGGCAACGGCGCCGTCGACCAGCTCCAGCTCGACGTGTACGGCGAGGTGATGGACTCGCTGTCACTGGCCCGCGGCTCGGGCCTGCCCACGAAGCCGCACATGTGGGCCATGCAGCGTGCGCTGCTGCGGTACCTGGAGACGGCGTGGCGGCAGCCGGACGAAGGCCTGTGGGAGGTGCGCGGCGGCCGGCGCCACTTCGTGCACTCCAAGGTGATGGTGTGGGTGGCCTTCGACCGGGCCGTGCGCACCATGGAGCGGCACCCGCGGCTGGGCGGCGACCTGGAGGGCTGGCGCGCGCTGCGCGACGAGGTCCACCGGGAGGTGTGCGAGAAGGGCTTCGACCGGGAGCGGAACACCTTCACCCAGTACTACGGCTCCCGGGGCCTGGACGCCGCGCTGCTGCTCATCCCCCGCGTCGGGTTCCTGCCGCCGGACGACCCGCGGGTCGTCGGCACCGTCGACGCGATCCGCGACGACCTCGGGCACGGCGGCTTCCTGCGCCGCTACGACACCAGGGACGCGGGCTCGGAGATCGACGGGCTGCCCGGTGCCGAGGGCACCTTCGTGGCCTGCTCGTTCTGGCTGGCCGACGCGCTGCACCGGACCGGCCGGACGGAGGAGGCGCGGGAGCTGTTCGACCGGCTGGTGGGCCTGTGCAACGACGTGGGTCTGCTGGCCGAGGAGTACGACCCGGTGGACGGCCGCCTGCTGGGCAACTACCCGCAGGCGTTCAGTCACATCGGCCTGGTCAACACCGCCCTCACCCTCTTCGGGGACGACGAGGCAGGATAGGGGCCATGGATCTTGGACTGAAGGACCGGGTGTTCGTCGTCACCGGAGCCACGCGCGGGCTGGGCAACGCCGCCGCGCGGGAACTCGTCGCCGACGGCGCGAAGGTGGTCATCACCGGCCGGGACGGGCAGCGGGTCGCCGACGCCGCCGCCGCTCTGGGCCCGAACGCGGTGGGCGTGGCCGTGGACAACGCCGACCCGGAGGCCGCCGAGCGGCTGATCGCCGCCGCGCGTGAGCACTTCGGCGGCTTCCACGGGGTGCTGGTGAGCGTGGGCGGGCCGGCGCCGGGGTTCGTCGCCGACAACACCGACGAGCAGTGGCGCGGCGCGTTCGAGTCGGTGTTCCTCGGCGCGGTACGGGTCGCCCGCGCGGCGGCGGCCGAGCTGACGGCGGGCGGTGTCATCGGGTTCGTGCTGTCGGGGTCGGTGTACGAGCCCATCCCGGGGCTGACCATCTCCAACGGGCTGCGGCCCGGGCTCGCCGGATTCGCCAAGTCGCTCGCGGACGAGCTGGGGCCGCGGGGCATCCGGGTGGTGGGGGTGCTGCCGTCCCGGATCGACACGGACCGCGTACGGGAGCTGGACGCGCTGTCCGCGGACCCCGAGGCCACGCGGGCGGCGAACGAGTCCCGCATTCCGCTGCGCCGGTACGGGACCCCGCAGGAGTTCGGCAAGGTGGCCGCGTTCCTGCTGTCCCCGGCCGCGTCCTATCTGACCGGCCTCATGGTGCCCGTCGACGGGGGCATGCTGCACGGCTTCTAGGCAACCGACGGCGCCACACCGCCGGGCCGCCGCATCGCCGGGCCGTCGGCGCGGCCCGTCGGCACCGGGCGCCGTACAGGAGCCGGCGGCGGGCCCGACGGCGGGGACGTTGCCGCGGTTGGCACGGCGGGGGCGGCGCAGCGGTTGCCACGGTCGGGGAGTCGGCGACAGGCCGGACGGCGGCAAGAGGTCCGGCGGCGGGGGCGGCCTCGTGGTTGTCGTGGCCGCCACCCGCGCGTGGGGCTATTCGCCGAGGCCCGCCAGGTCTCGCAGGCGGCGGGTCTGTGCGGCGCGTTCGGCGGCGCGCTGGGTGTCGTAGTCCCGGTCCCGCGCGCCCCGCACCAGCGCCTTGGTCTCCACCACGGCGTCCCGGGGTGCGGCGAGGACCGCTGCGGCCAGGTCCCGGGCCGCCGCGTCGAGTTCCGACGCGGGCACGGCGAGGCTGGCCAGGCCGCTCGTCACCGCCTCCTCGGCCCCGACGAACCGTCCGGTCACGCAGATCTCGAGCGCGCGGCCGTATCCGACGAGGCTCACCAGCGGATGGGTGCCGGCCAGGTCGGGAACGAGTCCGAGGCTGGTCTCGCGCATGGCGAACTGCACGTCGTCGGCGACGACCCGGAGGTCGCAGCCGAGGGCGAGCTGGAAGCCGGCGCCGATGGCATGGCCCTGGACGGCGGCGATGGACACGATGTCGTTCCGCCGCCACCAGGTGAACGCCTCCTGGTACTCGGCGATGGTCGCGTCGAGCCCGGCGTCGTCACGGCGCGCGAGGTCCATGAAGGACGGCTCGCCCGGGATCCCTTCCGGCGTGAACATCTGCCGATCGAGTCCGGCGGAGAAGGACTTGCCCTCACCGCGCAGCACGACGACCCGGACGGAGCCCGGCAGCCGCTGACCGGCCTCGGCGAGCGCCCGCCACAGAGCGGGGCTCTGCGCGTTGCGCTTGGCCGGGTTGGTCAGCGTCACCGTGGCGAGCGTGTCGTCGACGGTGAGCCGTACGCCGTCCTTGTCGAGTACGGGAGCGAGGTCCTGGTCGGGCGAAGCCATGGGGCGCCTCCGGTGAGTGCGGTCAGCAGAGCAGAGCTAAGTGACTGCACAGTAACCACCCGGCCGGTCAGTCCGCCGACCGGGTGGCCACCATCGAAGCCGATGGGCCGCCCGGCGTCAGGACGTCGCGGCCTTCTTGCCCCGGGTCGCTCCGCCGCGTCCACGCAGCGTGACGCCCGACTCACTGAGCATCCGGTGCACGAAGCCATACGAGCGGCCGGTCTCCTCGGCCAGCGCCCGGATGCTCGCACCGGAGTCGTACTTCTTCTTCAGGTCTGCCGCGAGCTTGTCGCGCGCGGCGCCGGTCACCCGGCTGCCCTTCTTCAGAGTCTCGGCCACCCGTGCCTCCTCATGGGAAGTGCGCTCTGGTCTCCTCATGATCACCCCTTCCGGGCGTGATGGCCACCCATTCGGCAAGGTCCGTGCGACATCGTTGTGACGACAGGAGTCGGTCCCCACAATCGGAATCAGACATTCCATGCGGTGGCGTCCGTGGACCCGAACGGGTGGATTCGCGAAGTACCAGGTCAGAGACGCGAAACGGCCGATCCCCCGACTACCGGGGGATCGGCCGGAAAATCCGTGTACGACACACCTCGATACGAGGAGATCTCACACAGATGGTGGATCACGGATCGGCCGAATGATCCATACTCAGTGGATCAGTCTTTCGATCACGCCAGGGCGACGAGGTCCGCGTAGTCGGCGCCCCACAGGTCCTCGACGCCGTCCGGGAGCAGGATGATCCGCTCCGGCTGGAGCGCCTCGACGGCACCCTCGTCGTGGGTGACGAGGACCACCGCGCCCTTGTAGGTGCGCAGGGCGCCGAGGATCTCCTCGCGGCTGGCCGGGTCGAGGTTGTTGGTCGGCTCGTCCAGGAGCAGCACGTTCGCCGAGGAGACGACGAGCGTGGCGAGCGCCAGCCGGGTCTTCTCACCGCCGGAGAGGACACCGGCGGGCTTGTCGACGTCGTCGCCGGAGAACAGGAACGAGCCGAGCACCTTGCGGACCTCGACCAGGTCCAGGTCGGGGGCGGCCGAGCGCATGTTCTCCAGAACCGTGCGGTCGGGGTCCAGGGTCTCGTGCTCCTGCGCGTAGTAGCCGAGCTTGAGGCCGTGACCGGGGACGACCTGGCCGGTGTCGGGCCGCTCCGCGCCCGCGAGCAGCCGCAGCAGCGTCGTCTTGCCGGCGCCGTTGAGGCCGAGGATGACGACGCGGGAGCCCCGGTCGATGGCCAGGTCGACGTCGGTGAAGATCTCCAGCGAGCCGTACGACTTCGACAGGCCCTCGGCCATCAGCGGCGTCCTGCCGCAGGGCGAGGGGTCGGGGAAGCGCAGCTTGGCGACCTTGTCGGACTGGCGGACCGCCTCCAGACCGGACAGCAGCTTGTCCGCGCGGCGGGCCATGTTCTGCGCGGCGACCGTCTTGGTGGCCTTGGCGCGCATCTTGTCGGCCTGCGTGTGCAGCGCCGCGGCCTTCTTCTCGGCGTTGGCGCGCTCGCGCTTGCGGCGCTTCTCGTCGGCCTCGCGCTGCTGCTGGTAGAGCTTCCAGCCCATGTTGTAGACGTCGATCTGGGAGCGGTTGGCGTCCAGGTAGAACACCTTGTTGACGACCGTCTCGACCAGGTCGACGTCGTGGGAGATCACGATGAAGCCGCCGCGGTAGGTCTTCAGGTAGTCGCGCAGCCAGACGATCGAGTCGGCGTCGAGGTGGTTGGTCGGCTCGTCGAGCAGCAGGGTGTCCGCGTCCGAGAACAGGATGCGGGCCAGCTCGATACGGCGGCGCTGACCGCCCGAGAGGGTGTGCAGCGGCTGGCCGAGCACGCGGTCGGGCAGGTTCAGCGCGGCGGCGATGGTGGCGGCCTCGGCCTCGGCGGAGTACCCGCCCTTGGTGAGGAACTCGGTCTCCTGGCGCTCGTACTGCCTGAGCGCCTTCTCGCGGGTGGCGCCCTGGCCGTTGGCGATGCGCTGCTCGTTGTCGCGCATCTTGCGGATCAGTATGTCGAGGCCGCGCGCGGACAGGATGCGGTCGCGGGCGAGGACGTCCAGGTCGCCGGTGCGGGGGTCCTGCGGCAGGTAGCCGACCTCGCCGGAGCGGGTGATCGTGCCGCCGGCGGGCACGCCCTCACCGGCCAGGCACTTGGTGAGGGTGGTCTTGCCGGCGCCGTTGCGGCCGACGAGACCGATGCGGTCGCCCTTGGCGACACGGAAGCTGGCGTTCTCGAGGAGGACGCGCGCACCGGCGCGCAGCTCGATACCGGAGGCGGAGATCAAGGACAGACTCCAGGGCGTAACGGATTGGCGGGTGGGGGGCTGCGGACGTTCCCGCCGTCTAATGCGCG